>JANMNR010000121.1:0-4583 GCA_031368325.1 Pirellula sp. | reverse complement strand
ATGCTAATTCCGACTTCATTCCTCCCCAAAAGAAGTCTCTTATTCTCAACGCGACTCCCATGATTGGTCCGACACGATCCTCCCAAATTAGCGTTTTGCGATTCGAAGCTCCGAAAGAACCAGGCATCTATCCGTTCGTTTGCACTTTCCCTGGCCACTGGGTCGTTATGAATGGCGTCATGGTGGTTGCCAAAGATCTCGCTGATGTGGATGCCATGCTTGCGGCCAGTCAGCCCAAGATCGTTCGAGATTGGAAAATGCTGGACTTCAACGACTTCAATCCGACGCATTCTACACCCAACGAAAAGTCTTTAATGTCAGGGATGCAGGCCTTCGTCAAGGCAAAGTGCAATCAGTGCCACGTTGTTGCTGGTCATGGAATGAATCTGGGACCGGATTTGGTCGAGTCTGTGAAGAAGTTAAAAGGGACCGAGTTGCTGAAGCAGATCCTTGAGCCATCGAGCCAGATCCAAGAGAAGTTTCAAACGTATAAGTTTCTGACAGCGGACGGTCAAACCTACGCGGGAGTCATTATGGCAGAGGATGATCACGTTTACAAAATTGCGACCAACCTGCTGACACCAAATTCACTTACCACAATCGAGAAAAAGTTGGTTGATCAAAAATTGCCATCGACAACCTCTGCCATGCCGACGGGACTGGTCAATGTCTTAACTCGCGACGAAATTGTAGACTTGCTGAGCTTTGTGGAATCAGGCGCAAACCTACCCGCTCATTTGCAGCATAGTCAACCCCATGGACACTAACCGATTAATTCTGGGATCGCTTTCCCATGATCTACAATCGGTGTCGGTCGACCATTGAAGTCTTTGAGGAAAGTCGTCGCAGCATCAATGCCGAGATGATGATAAATGGTTGCAAGGAAATCGCCAGCCGAACAAGTCCTTTCGATCGTGTCTTCGCCTCGTTTGTCCGTTGCTCCGATGACCCGCCCTGTCTGAATTCCTCCGCCTGCCCATATGTTTGAAAAAGCACGAGGCCAATGGTCTCGACCTGGTTGCTGAGTTCCCGCTGGAGCACTTGCTTTACCCTCGCCCGTACTGGCTGAATGTTCAATTTTCGGCGTACGGCCAAACTCTCCGGTCACAACAACCAAGACTCGTTTGTCGAGCCCGCGTTCGTAGATGTCTTCGATCAATGCCGACACTGCTTGGTCATATGCTTGCGCTCGATATCGCATGGCGTCAAAAATATGGTGGTTGACTGCATGATCGTCCCAGTTACCCACGCGGCCGCAAAGCGCTCCGCTTAAGCTGGTGGTGAGCACCTCTACGCCCGCCTCCACCAGACGGCGAGCCATCAAAAGTTGCTGCCCCCACGCATTGCGACCGTACCGATCTCGCGTTCGATCGTCTTCCTTGGTCAAGTCAAATGCCTCTCGCGTTGTTGGATTGGTCAATAATGTCATGGCTTGCGATTCAAACTGATCGAGTGCCCCCAATTCTCCGTGGCGATCAAAGGCTCTTTCAAGCGTATCCAGGCTCTGGCGCAAGGTCGATCGTCGGTCCAGTCGCCGGATTTCATTTTGATCGGACAAACCAATGTTTGGGACCGAGAAGGTCGGCGAGTTGGGGTCACCAGTGACCGTAAAAGGGGAGTAGGCATCACCCAGATAGGCGGGCCCGTTGTACTCTAGTGGTGGATTGATGCCAGCATAGAGCGGCAGTGGGTTCGTGCGATGGCCTCCTTGAGACCGCAAGTAGTTGGTGACTGTCATCCAGTCTGGGAACTTGGGTTTGGGTTTGTCCCGCGTGTCAGGATCACCCGATAACATCTGCATTGAACCGGCAGGATGCCCCGCTGCAGTCTGCCGCATCGAACGCAATACGGTAAGTTTGTCGGCAATACGAGCTTGCATCGGCAATAACTCGGTGAAGTGCAAGCCAGGCACCTTGGTCGCAATGGTTGAAAAGGGCCCCCGATATTCGCTGCTTGCTTCGGGCTTGGGATCGTATGTGTCGAGATGTGAACAGCCACCGGGTTTCCAAACCATGATCACGGCTGTTTTGCCGCTATTGGGCTTAGTAATGCCTCTTGTTTGTGCAATTGAATTGGCCTCTTGAGCACCGGCGGTCCGAAGCCTCAACAGCCCAGGTAGACTGAGACTTGCAAAACCCGCCAGTCCCATCCTAATGAAACCACGCCGACCGTTTGAACCAAAGGACGCTGGCCCGTCACACTGCCTGTGACATGGTATCGATGAAGCATAAAAGGGATCGTTCATTTCGCCTCCGCTGGTTTGACACAAATTGCGATCGGTTCGGACAAAACAAGTTCAACGGTATCTTTTAACGCTGGTTTCTCTTTGCCTGATTCCTCAACTCCGCTCTGGTACTTTGCAACCGCACTACCGTAAAAAGCGATTAAGTAGTCACCGGGAGGAGTCTTTAATGCGGCGAGATCCAACGTGACCTCGGAACTATCGGACGCAAGTGAGACGTCGAAACGAGGAGCTTGCTCAAACCCGGCCCCCAATGTTTTCAACTGCAAAACTGTTCCCGAAAACTCACTCCGGCGCGTATGCACAAGTGGGATCGTCAGCTTTTGGCCAACCGTCGCTTCCCAAGTCTTCTTATCCTTCGGTGCGATCGATACCGGCGCAAACTCCGCACCAGTCACAGATACAGGCAACCCTGCAACCAACCTTGGGCTTGGGATCTCGCTCCATGAATCGACAATCGGCCAAGCCATCGCCGCAATATGAACCGGTCGTTTCACTGCGGAGCCATCCAGCGATGATTTACCGTAGAACGTAGCATTGGCAAACGACTTTGGAGCCTTGTCATCGGCGGTAATTAACATGATGCCGCGCGTCTTGCTTGCAGGGATTTTGAGCCCCTGTGCTGTGACGCCATCCGGCAGCCCCTCCATCACGAGCTCGATATCGCCATCAAAGCCATCGCGTCGCATAGCTACGACCTCCAAGGCTACTGTAATCCCGCCGCGCAAGGCGAGCGGTTTCGAGAGTGCGTTGCGATCGCCGTTACGGAGCTCCATGTGCAATCCCCATGCGGCCAACGCAAATTCAGGAGCAGCCTTTCGAATGATGAGTCGATAGACATTCCTTGAATCGACGCGTGTTCCACCAAACAAGTCCGACAACTGTAAGCGATGCACGCCGTCATTCTTGATCTCAAGTTTACCGAGGATATCTAAAGATCCTCCGTCATAGGGAGGGCCGTCATAAGCATAGCCGTTGGACGAAAGCTTTACTGGACTCGCTATGTCGCTAAGCTCCATTACGTCGGTGAGTTTCTCCTGTCCATCGCTGAAGCCCAGGTGTTGCACGATGATCGACGGATCTGTCGGTCTGACCAGCCGTTCGGATGCAACCTCTACCCACCACGTCTCACCTTTGACACCTTCAAACTCAAACATATCGACGTCCGCGGCGGGAAAGAAACGCCCAGAAATATCGCAGGGCAATGAAATCCTCTGGGCCTGCGAATGCAAATTATTGGGTTCCATTTCGGATAACGGCGAATGAGCAGCAAGCCCGCTCGGTGGCCATGAAAAGGAACTGACGGTTTTCGTTGAAGCAAAAACCGGAACCGCGTCTCCCAACGGCAACTCTTGGACAGACAATCGATAAAAGTACGCTGGACCACCTTTGAAAGTCAGGTCGTGAATCTTCACGACATGCGCGCCGTCGTATGCAGCGGTGAAATCAATTGCGCCGCCGCGACGTTCCACCACAAGATCGCGTCCCTCTACGTCCCCGATGATCAACACTGCATCCAACTTGGAGTCGATTCCGCGAGAATCGCAGTTAACGATGTACCGATGTCCTTTTTGCGCTTCGAACAAATAATGATCGATTGACTTGTCCGACATGACTGCGTTGCATATCGACGGAATCTTGAGCGGCATGGCTTTCGACAAAGTAGTGTTGGGCGACGTTTGTGAAAATTCCGGAAGCGTCCCGACGGAAAACACTCGCGACGACGATATTCCGAGCCGAGTCATCACCAAAGCCTCGTGTATCCCGACAGGCACGTCGGCAGCAATCGTTACGACGTACTTATTCGTTTCCGGTTTGCCATTGGCATCCATTTTTTGTGTCGCGACCAGGCCGGGATGCGTGAACATCAATTCACTCGCCCCGTCAATGTTCTCGCCTGTGATTGCAAGCTCCAGCCGGCTTCCAACGGTTCCACCCATAGGCATGGTGGTTAGCAAACGTGGCAGCGGCAAGCAGACTGATTGAGCCAACCCACATGGTGCAAGAGCAAGTATGAGAGCGAATACAGCGACAATCCTGCGAGCGGAATCCCACAGGCCGTCCGATGCCGTCGAACATCCAGCGTACGTTGCTTTGGTGTTTTGCAAGTCCTTGGCAGGCTCGGCATTCACGCCGCGTTGCGGGTTAAACAATGGGATGCACCTTGCGACTAGTGGTTAAACAGAAACTCTTTTGTATTGATCAAGGCCCAGATCAGGTCTTGGAATCCTTCCTGCGTCGCTTTGAGCGGATCGATCGGATTTCCAGCGGCGTCGACACGCGGCTCCGCCAGAAATTCCAAGCTTGTCTTGAGCTCGATTTCGCTTGGCTCGCGAGCAAA
>JANMNR010000095.1:0-4366 GCA_031368325.1 Pirellula sp. | reverse complement strand
AACCGCAAGTTCCGCAACCGCTTTTTCCGCGTAGTTCGAAACCGTGCCGCTGAGAGTAACAACCCCTTGGTGCACCCGTACAACGATATCGCGTGACTTGATCTTCGTGTCCCAAAGCATCTCCTCCATGATTTCATTTTTCATTTTCGCATCTGCTTTCATGGTGAAACCTAAACTTGCCGTCAAGGCAAAAAAAACCGATGCACACAGACACTTATGGATGCCTGCTAGCATCGGCCTACTTGATAACCAACCCTCCGACATCCGGAGTGCGTTTTATTGAGTCGTCCAATTGATGTTTGAGTGGCGAACAACAGCTCAGACCGATACTCGCCCTATAGAACCCTATCGCTGCGATTCGGATAAAGCAACAAGCAATCTCGAAATCATTACTTTCGATTGCCAATTGCAGTCAAGTCGATTCGTCGATGTGCGTCAACGCCATAGAAGCTATCGTGCTGTTGGCTTTGAGTCGATTGCAATCCCGTTTCCATAAGATTCGTCCTAGCAATGGCATTGATCTTTTTCAAATTGGCACTGCAACCATCGCCAAAATTTGCTTAACGTCCTCGAAGCGAGCCGGCTTGACTAAGTGGTGATTGAAGCCTGCATCAAACGAACACTGCCGATCCGAATCTTGACCGTAACCTGTCATCGCAACAAGCACGATGTTCTTGAGGGTTGGTTCCAACCTTATTCGCCTAGCGATTTCATGTCCGTTCAAACCGGGTAATCCAATGTCTAAGAGTGCAGCGTCGGGTTGGTAAGTCAGAGCGACTTGAAGTCCCGTAAGTCCATCATGTGCAGTTCGAACATCATGTCCGCACGCCGTCAGCAGCATCGAAAAGCTCAAGATCGTATCTACGTTGTCATCCACCAAAAGCACTCGTAACGGTCGAGCGACGTGTGTAGACGCAATTGAGATACCATCGTTCGCAATTGGCCACTCTCCGCTGAGTAATGGCAGGCGTAGGATGAATTCGCTACCTTGACCTAACATGCTAGACGCCTCGATTGATCCTCCGTGCAACAAAGTGAGCCTTTGCACCAAAGCTAAACCGATACCCAGTCCGCCTTGTGATCGGTCCAACGATCGTTCCGCCTGCGTAAACAGGTCGAAAACAAATGGAATCAATGCGGAGGCGATGCCAACACCGTTATCCCGCACCCGAATCACACACTCACCAGCAACGCCATCGCTGAAGTAGATCGCCGGTTCGACTGTAATCCAGACTTGGCCGTTTTCTTCAGTGTACTTGGCAGCGTTGGTAAGTAGGTTCAAAAGAACTTGTTCCAGCCTAGCGGCGTCAGCGTGGAGCCAGATCGGTTCTGGAGGCATCGAGACCGTAAGCTTATGAAGTTTGCTCTCAATAAGCGGACGAACGGACTCTACAGCACCGTCAACAATGTCATGTACCGCGATTGGTTCTCGGCGCAGCTGAATTTTACCGGTTGTGATACGGGAAATTTCGAGCAAGTCATCGACAAGATGTTGGAGTTGTCGCAACTGCCGTTCAATGATAGCGCGCGCTCGTTGGTGCGTTGGACTTTCGCTTTCCACTTGTAGTCCAAGCATAATCACTGCATTCGTGATGGGAGCGAGTGGCCCGCGAAGTTCATGTGCAAGCATCGCGAGAAACTCGTTCTTGCGATGGTCGGCATCCTTGAGTGCCTCTAAGGTGACTTCCAACTCTTTATGGTGACGTTGCGTGGTGAGATCCGTGACGATCAGTCCGACCGCAGCACCGCAATCCGTCGGCAGGGTGTTGAAGGTAAAAAAAACAGGAACGAGCCCACCGCTCGCATTTCGTAAGTGACTCTCACCTTGACTGAAACCAGAAAGGCTTCGGTGAAGTAAAATTTCAAAGTCGGTTTTTAAATCGTTTGGCACGAAGTCACGAAAATCCACCCCAGTCAAACGCTCCAGCGGTTTTTCGACCAAATCTGCGAAGTGGCGGTTGCAGTAGGCAATAGTGCCGTCCATGTTGAGCGTGATCGCGCCCTGCTGCATCTTCTCAACCAGCAACCGATAGGGGCGGTCAGCAGTCTCGAGAGTGTAAACGCGTGCTCCGTTTGGCACTTCCACTACGAATGCATCCACGGTTCCGCTGCGAATGGCTCGAATTGTCTCTTCAGCCTCCTCCAGCCGTAACTTTAAGGCCGCGATCTCAGCGTGTTCGTTCGATATTGTCATCAATGTCTCTGTCGATTATTTGCGGCGTAGGTCAAGCCCCATCAATACTCGATCCGAGTTGGATAGGTCACCAACCATTTTTCGAAGTGGTGCGGGCAACAACTTTACCAGCGTTGGAACCGCGATGATTTGCTCATCGACGGCAAGTTGCGGATGAAGGTAAATGTCGATGACTTCTAACTCGTAGCGGCCTTGTAGTCGCTCTTCGCATAGTGCCTTTATGGAGGCAAATGCTTCGGTGCTGCGCGGTGTCATACCCGTGACGTAGAGACGCAAGACATAACGCTCCTCAGATTTAGTTCCTGCAACCAACTTTTCAAATGCCTCAGTCGTTTTGGACTCTTTTTCTGGGATCTCATCTGTCATCGGTATAGTCCTCACGACGCTTGTCTGATCTCGCGGGAAGAAGTTGCAATCCTACTAAGGTCCGCTCGGTATTCGAAAGGTCACCTACGATCCTGCGCAGCGGCTCTGGCAGTCTCCGCACCAGTGTTGGGATTGCGATGATTTGGTCTCCAGCAGCCAGTTTCGGATTTTGAATGAGGTCGATCACTTCGATTTGATATCGGCCTGCTAGATATTCCTCGCACAGTCGATTGAGATTAACTATGGCGGTAACGGACTTCGGAGTTTGACCCGCGATATACAGACGTAGTTCCCAGCGCTCCATCTCGTCGTGCACTTCTGTAGACGCTGTCAGCTGGTCGGCATTGCTAAATTGGTTCATGTGCGAACTCGCGGTGTTTGATGGGATCGAGCAGAAGGTTCTACGTCTTTTAGGACTTTGTCACCTTGACGGCTTATCCCCATGCGATCTCGATCCTGTCGGTTTGTTTCCTCACGCGATCGTTCCTGGTCGCTATCGCGCTTCGCCACTTCTTCTTCTGCTTCAAATTCTTTCTGCAACGCGATTATCCGGGCCTCGTGAGCCTCTCGCTTCAGAACTCGCTCCCTTTGCTTGGCTTCGACCTCTTGGTGTCGCAGCAGGCTGGCAGCCTTTTCCGTTGCCTCGCGTGTCTGTCGCGCCGAGCCAGTGAGAACGCCCTCCGCACCGAGATAAACGTTTTGCAATTCCACTCCTTGGTCGGTCAATAGAAACTCACGTAGTTGATTCGAGTGAGCCATGCCTCGCGACTTGAGCACGTACATCACGCGATTTCGTTCGCCGTCTAGTTCCAAATCTCGCAGTAATAGCCATGTATCCACTAGCGTGGAAACGTTTACTACGGTTTGTTCCAAGGCCTCGTCCCCACTAGTCAGACTGGTGAGAAGCGCCGTGATCCCCTGCATCTTGAGGAAATCAATTAGACGAGTAAGCATCACATTGGCATCCTGGCGAGTACCCACCGAGGTCAAGCTACCAACGGGGTCCATAATTACGACGCGTGGCTGGAATTCGCGTACCAGCTTGTGAATTGTCGCTAAGTGCATTTCCAGACCATGAATTGCGGCCCGGCTGGCATGGAAGTTCAATAAGCCTTTAGCTACCCACTGCTCTAAATCGATACCGATGGATCGCATATTTCGCAGAATTTGACCAGGCGATTCCTCGAATGCAAAGTACAAGCATCGCTCGCCACGCCGGCAGGCGGCATCCGCGAAGTGAGCGGCAATACTGGTCTTTCCGCTGCCGGCGGTTCCAGACATGAGTACCGTACTGCTTCGGAAAAACCCCTCACCACCAAGCATAGCGTCTAGCCGGGGAATGCCACTTGAAATGCGTTCAGCGCTCGCAGTATGCTGCAGCCCTAGGGACGTAACGGGTAAGACGCTGATCCCATCTGCGTCTATCAGAAACGGGTACTCATTGGTTTCATGGCTAGTACCACGGTATTTGACAATTCGCAGTCGCCGAGTCGACATCTGATCGGTCACTCGGTGGTCGAGAACAATTACGCAATCCGAAACGTACTCCTCCAGGCTGTGCTTGGTTAGTTTTCCCTCGCCGCTTTCACACGTGATTAAGGCGGTCACGCCTTTGTCCTTGAGCCAACGGAACAGCCTTCGCAATTCACCTCTCAGGATGGAGATGTTGGACAACCCGCCAAAGAGCGCTTCGATAGTGTCCAGGACGACTCGCTTCGCGCCGACTGAATCGATGGCGAAGTTTAATCGAACGAACAGCCCCTCTAAGTCATATTCACCCGTCTCCTCGATCTCATTTCGCTCTAC
>JANMNR010000066.1:0-25843 GCA_031368325.1 Pirellula sp. | reverse complement strand
TTCCGTCAGATCAAATACTGGCTACTACAGATTAGGCAAACATAGTTCTCTATTCAAGATTATTTGACACTCCAACACTAATAGTGCTCTCGACGTTGTAACGATTTAATGAAGGCATTGTGCCTACAACACCATGCTATTGAAGCGTCATCTGCGGCCCAGCGTTTGAGTCTATAATGGTCATTCGAACGCAGCGACGCATCTGGTTCGCGACATTCGACCGCAAGAATTTCGACATCGTATAGACACGCCTAGTCTCCGTGGAGTGAACATTCAGCGATTGTTTGGCTCGTAACGCGAGCGCAAGTCCGGGGAAGATTTTACGGAATTCGAACAACGGGCTGCATGCTTTGATGGCGATATCGCGATCGCGGCTAAAAAAGGGGTAAATACCTTAGATCGCGCTAGCCAAGTGCATCCGATGGCTGAATTCCAAGCAGCGTTGCTTGACTTTCCTCCCTCGCCGAAGCTCAATGTGTTCGGTGAACTTTATCCGAACCTTGCGAGCGAATCCGAACTGCGGGGGCGAGTGGGGGAGCAACCATTTAAGGAAACGGCGCAGTGAAAATTTCAGTGAGAAGTTCTTTAGTTGTTTTGGCGCTACTAATTGCTTGGTCCGTCGATTTGCCATGTATCGGCGACGACGCCGTTGTCCGCGACAACGATTCGTTACGTCAGGCTTTTCTGCGCTTTTCAATGGAAAATGCGGGTGACGCGGAACGCGGCAAAGCACTGTTCAATCATCAGGAAAAGGCGTTGTGCAGCAAATGTCATTTGCTAAACGGAATGGAACGGAGCGGTCCTAATTTGGATGGAGTTGCAGATAAGTATCCATTTGAGCAACTCGCTCGGCAGATCCTCTATCCGAGTGAATTCATCGCACATGGTTTCGAGCAAGTCAGGATATTGACGACTGACGGAACGACGATTGCCGGTCGTATGGAACGATCTAACCAGATGGAGGTCAAGTTGGTCGACGGACAAGGCAAGATCAATACGATCAAACGAAAGAACATCGAAGAGATGAAAGAGGTAGCCACTTCTTTCATGCCCGCAGATCTGCACAATACACTCACGCAGGAAGAGTTTGCTGACTTGATGGCCTATTTGAAGACGCTGAAGTATGCGCTCCATGAAGGGTACGCAGATGACGGTCGTAAGATTTCCATCCCGGCTTTAACCAAATCTGTCGTACTTGAACCGATCCACCCGGCAGAATTGACTTTCGAAAATCCTGTTTGGTGTGGAGCATTACCAGGTTCTGCAAGCGACTTGCTTGTGATCGAACACATGACCCGGCGCATCTGGAGATTGATACGTAACGATGGTCCCGTTCGAAAAGAGTTGTTTCTAGAACTGGGCGATGAAGTTCATACGGGTGCGAATCAAGGCGTGATGTGCATGACGTTTCATCCCAAATTTGTCGAGAATCGGCGATATTTTCTTGAGTATGAAGTTCAGGAAGACGGCCAAGTGAAGACGACCGTGGTGGAGCGCAAAGCCTCACCCAATGGACTGAAGGATTCAGGTGAGCCATCTCGTAGATTACTAGAGACATTTCAACCGGCTGGCAATCACAACGGAGGCTGCATCGACTTTGGGCCCGATGGGATGCTTTACGCCGCGTTCGGCGACGGAGGCCCACAGAAAGATCCCAATGGATACTCACAGAATCCTCGGATCTTGTTGGGTTCCATGGTGCGAATCGATGTCGATCACAAGGATCACGGATTGCCATACTCCATCCCAAAGGACAACCCTTTTTGGGAAGCTCACCAAGAGGATTCCAAAGTGCGAGCGGAGACATGGGCGATAGGCTTCCGCGAACCGTGGCGATTCAGTTTCGACCCAAAAACGGGCGAGCTGTACGTGGGCGATGTTGGACAGGACAAATTCGAAGAGGTGGCGATAGTGCGTCGAGGCGATAACCACGGATGGAATGTGCGAGAGGCCTTTATTCCCTTTTCCAATGAATATGCTAGAAAAGATGCGAAGTACCAAGACCCGGTTTTTGCTTATCCGCATGGACTCGGCTTCTCGATAACAGGAGGATTCGTGTACCGAGGAAGTCGAAGTCCCTCATTTGACGGCGTCTATGTTTTTGGCGACTACAACACTAGGTTGATTTGGGGACTACGACAACAGGAAGGAAAGCTCGCCAGCGTTTGCCGAATTGGTGCTGCACCCAATGGAATCGCTTCGTTTGGAACGGACCAACAGGGCGAGATCTACGTGGTCACCTACAAGGGGACGATTTACCATATGAATCTCTCCGACTCCGAGTATCCGAAGGTGCCTTAGGCTTTTCAATTGCCGCCACACTCGGTTACAACATGACGACCACTCCCAACTCGAGAATGAAGTCCATATCTAATGAAGTTCGATAACGCTACGAGGTGAAGTTATGAAGGCATATACTCTATTGTTCTCATTTTGGGCTTTCGTGTGCCATCTCACTTTTGCGGTCCATGCTGCGGACGATGAACGGTGGCAGTCGTTGTTCAATGGTTCAGACTTCTCTGGTTGGAAAGTGGTCGCACTTCGTGATCCGGCGCCCGCCATAGTTGAGGACGGTGCGATGATTTTACGACAACGCATCAATACGGTCGAACATACATTTGTAACGACCGAAAAGAGGTATGGCGATTTCATCTTGGAACTGGAAGTAAACGACGACCCAGACTTCAACAGCGGTATCTTGTTACGTTGTTCAGATGCGCCCGTCCAAGCGGCCGTGCGACTGAACGGATACCAAGTCAAAATTGACAATACTACGCGCGCCTGGACCGGCGGTGTTTTCGATGATTTCGGAAATGGATGGACTTGGTTGTTCGATTTGAAAGAAAATGCTCCTGGCCGAGAGGCGTTCAAATTCAAGGAATGGGCACGATTTCGAATCGAATGCATCGGACCATCGATCAAGGTATGGGTCAACGGTGTTCCGACTTGCAATTTGTTGGATGAAAAGTACCGAGAAGGCTATATCGCGTTCAAGATACACTCTGTGGGAAACAAGCCCAAAGCAACGGAGAGCGCGATCAGGTTTAGAAACATTCGGATCTTAACCGAACATCCGGAGAAGTACGCGAAGCCAATGAACCTTGAAGCGCGTAAAGCTCCGACAGTGCCAGGTGAGTACGACAAAAAATCGCCCCCTTGATCAGCAAACCCATGGCGAATCCGAGACTTTTGACCGAAACAATCTACTAATCCAGAAACGCTACGTTTCTCATGGCACTAGATTCATTTTCGGTGTTCATCAGGACCTGATGCCATCCATGAAGCGTAATTGTCGCATGATCTGAGTGGCGTACGCGACCACGAACGAAAACGCCTGGATTTCGCCGCATGGTACGCCATCCCCAGGTTTTGGACTGTCCGTTGCGTGAAAGAACCGTTCGATACTGGCTTTCTGTAACGCCATTCGGATGACGATTGCAGACATAGACGACTTCGCCACCTGTTCGATAGCAAAAATCTACCCAATGCGGCTTTCCGCCATTTCCACGACGAAGCGGTTCATTGCAAAGCAACAACGCTTCATCGATGACAAGATTTTCCATGGGGAGGAAAAACCATTCACCCTGCCGAACAAAAGCGGCATTCTTCCGGCGGTTTCGAGCGTTACCAGAAACACGATTGCGAGCTACTGCTAGCTGAACTTCCTTGGGTTGTAAGGCCTGCTTCGCTTGTCGCACCGTACCCACTGGAGCAGTCTCTGGAATTCCAGCCACAAACCAATGGCGTTCATCGTGACCGCATAGATACTTATTCTTGGCTTGATCTTCACGAACCAATAAAAGCAAATGCCGATCCCCAGGCTGAACATCGATTACTTCGACCTCGGGAAAGGCACCTGTCTGTGGAGTGATTTCAAAATACTCACCGAGTCGATCTTTTCCAATATCGAGCGACAACAGGCCTGAAGTTCGCATTCGACGCGTCGGTCGCTGAAGTATCTTCAGCCTTGCACCGATACGTTCGAACTTTGTGTTTAAAATAGTAGTGTCCATGGTTCGAGGGACACGATCGTAAAAATGAGGTTCGGGTTGGTTTCAGAAAATTCCCTTTCGATGGTTTTCGAAACGACCTCATCCTAGAATGGCCAATACGATCCTTGTCTCGAAAACTTCCTGACACAATCAGTCCGGTGGTCGTTAACGGTCGTTAACACCGGAAGAAATGTTTCGCCCTCTCGGCTCAGCACGCGAACTTCCGCAGCTCATCCCAATCAACTCTTGAGCGCTGCCAATCCGGCTTGGGCGACTTGACCATCCTGTGCGCTTGTTCCGCCGGAAAGGCCGATGCCGCCGATGACCGCACCGTTAACAATGATCGGCAAACCGCCGTCTATTGGCATCGCACCACTCATCACGAGCATTCGCACACCTTCGCCACCGGCCGCCACCATATCATGAAATGCCTTTGTGGGCCGACGGAACGCCACGGCAGATGACGCCTTGTCTTGCGCGACCTGCACGCTTCCAAACTGTGCGTTGTCCATGCGTTCCAGCAGTACCAAATGACCGCCAGCGTCCATGACCGCGACGACCATGTACCAGCCGTTACTAGCAGCTTCTGATTGAGCAGCAGCAGATACAACTCGTGCTTGTTCTAAAGTGATGGATGTTCCGTATTTGGGTGGTTGTGGGCTTGAGGTTGTCATTCGTTGCTTTCTTGGGAAGTGAGGTTAGGGGTTTCAGGAATTACTGATAGGCATCTCTCAATACCTGCAGTGTATGGCGGATCTTGATCGGTGAGCCAAGTTTGGCTAGGTGGACACGAAGCTGGGTAAGGCAGCCAATGTTGCCGGATGCTACAACACTCGCACCCGTCGCGATCACGGCTAGTGCCTTCTGCTGGCCAAGTGACGACGCAATAGCTGGCTGCTCCATGTTGTAACTTCCTGCACTACCACAGCAAAGGTGTGCGTTGGGTAGCTCCAAAAGTTGAAGTCCAGGAATTGCGAGGAGCAGTTCGCGTGGTTCGCGGCGCACCCCCTGAGCGTTGGCCAAATGACAGGCGTCGTGGTATGCAACCTTGAACGGCGAACCGTCGCCCTGCGGCTTAACAGATAGACCTAGTTGGTTGAGAAAGGCGCTTACATCCATGACGCGATGGCGGAACGTTTCCGCTCGGGTCGCATCGGGTGTGCCGGCCAGGACCAGATGATACTCGTGCATGGCAGAACCGCATCCCGCGGCGTTGGTAAGGACGGCATCCACGTCGTCTGGGAATGCGTTTAGGTTACGCTTCGCAAAATCGCGTGCTGCACTTAGGTCCCCCGTATGCCACGCAAGGCCGCCACAGCAACCTTGCGCGCGAGGGATAACCACCTCCACACCATTTCGTGTAAGCACCTCGATGGTTGCGGTATTGATATCGGGATCAAGCACTTGCTGTGCACAACCGATGAGCAGTGCCACTCGGGCTCTGCGTTCGCCTTGGGCCGGGGTGACTTCAGGCCAGCTTTGCTTTGGCGGTAGTTTCTCCGGTAGAAGCTCCAACATCGGCTTGAGCGCAGAGGGAACCAGAGGCGCAAACACTTTCCCAAGTTTTCCAAACGTCGCAGCGATACGGAAACGGGTCGGATAAGGCACAGTTTTAGCAGAAAGCCACCGTGCAAGTTTCTCGCCGGTCGTTCGCTTGAACTTTTCCTGTGCCACCGCGCGAAATGGACTGATCAGATCGCGATACGGTACACCGCTTGGGCAAGCGGGTTCGCAAGCCAAACAACCCAGACAGCGATCGACATGCGGTTGAGCCGCCTCCCAATCGAGGGTGCCTTCCAAAACTTCCTTCATGAGGATGATACGACCTCGAGGCGAATCCATTTCTTGACCCAGCTCTTGGTAGGTGGGACATGCAGCAAGACAAAAGCCGCAATGAACACAGCGCTCAATGGCGTCGGCCATCGGCAGACCCAGCGGTCCAAACTTGTCGGTCGGTATATTGTGAAGCATCTCAGTCACATTCCTCTAAGCTTGGGAAACGATTCTCCGCGTCGAGGGCATGCTTTACCGCTGCGGCAATTTTGAAATCGTGCCGTGCACCAAGCCACAAAGGTGCGTTGCCTCGCAATGTCAAACAAGGGACCTTCAGCCCTCGAAGTTTGGCATCGACGGTTGTGACATCTGCATTCAGCGGGAGCGAAGCAAACACGACATTCCCACCCGAGCTGACAAGAACCCTCCCACCGAAATCTTCGAGGGTCCGGCGAAGCGACGCGCAAGTATCCGGTGTCGTTGGCATCTTGAGGAGCAACGAAGACTCCGACTTCGCATCATCAGCTTTCGAAACCTTTGCCCATTCGAACTCATTAAGCGAATTCCATTGTTCGTCGGCAACTTCGGTGGTGAGCTTCTCACCTGGAAAGCGGTTCAGTATCTCTTCGGCGAGCGCGTCGAGCGCTTCCGTCGGGCCAACGAGTCTCGCGGCAATGTGGTTTGCCTCGGGTAGCCAATCGAGCGCGTCGAGTTCCCATCGCGCGCTCGCCGCTTGCGAGAGGATTTGCGTGGCGAATTCGGGAGCCTTCGCCTCCAACATCAAAGTAAGTCTCGACGTGTGACGCGGGAAGACCTTGAACGTTACTTCGGTCAGCACACCAAAGCGTCCGAGACTGCCGACGAAAAATTTGGGCAAGTCGAATCCGGCAGCATTCTTGACCACCTTTCCGCCCATACGGAGTAACCGCCCTGCGCCATCAACAAACTGAACCGCAAGGATGAAATCGCGTAGCCCACCAAAGCGAAAACGTCCTGGACCGCTGACGCCGGAAGCGACCGTTCCGCCAAGCGTCGCGCCGCGTGCCACGAACATCGGATCAAAGGGTAGGTATTGTCCTTGGGCTGCGAGTGTATCGGCAATCTCTCGCAATGGTGTACCAGCAAGGGCGGTGAAAGTAAATTCGCTCGGCTCGTATTCAACGATGCCTGTAAGTCTCGCGGTGGAGAGTCTGACGGCGTTTACAGCTGATAAGCGAGGCTTCGTGCGAGAGCCAACAGCGATGAGACGCGGAGTCGAACGCACGGCCTCAACGAGGTCAGCTGTATTGGCAGGGGTGAGTGTGGTGTTCATTCGCGGGAGATAACCCCTGCTTTCTCCAGTGGGTGCAGTCCGTGTTGCATGAGTGCCGGAGCTTCTGGTCCAGGAAACATTTTTCCTGGGTTCGCAATGCCGAGCGGATCGAATGCGGCTCTGATGCGCGTCATGCAATCTATCTCATCCGCGCTGAACATATCCGGCAGGTAGTCACGCTTTTCCATCCCCAGACCGTGTTCGCCCGTCAACGAACCACCCATCTCGACACACATCTTCAAGATACGACCGGCGAGTGCCTCGGCGCGATCGAGATCTCCAGGGATGCGGCCGTTGAACAGAATCAGTGGATGCAAATTGCCATCGCCTGCATGAAATACGTTGGCAACGCGGATGCCGGTTTCACGCGACATTTCGCCGATACGACGCAGCGCTTCCCCCAGTTTTCGACGCGGCACGACTCCGTCTTGCACGATGAAGTCCGGTGAAAGCCGTCCGACGGCGCTGAACGCGCTCTTACGTCCTTTCCAAATGGCCATTCGCTCGTTGGCGTCGCGCGCGGGCCTCGCTTCGATTGGTTTGCTGGCAGCTATGATCGCGTCGAGACGCTTGCGGTCTTCGGCGACCACTTCGCGAGGCCCTTCTAGTTCGACGATCAACACCGCCTCTGCACCTGCGGGATACTCTGCATGTACGGCGGCCACGGCAGCCTCAAGCGCAAGTGCATCCATGATCTCCATCGCGCCGGGTAGCAAACCGCTCGCGATCACAGCCGACACAGCGTCGCCAGCTTCTTCCAGCGACTTGTAACCAGCCAGCACCGTGTGGAAGCACTCCGCTTTGGGCAACAATTGCAGCGTGATCTCTAAGGCGATGCCGAACAAGCCTTCGTTCCCTGTGAAAAGCCCACACCAATCCGGACCGACGGTCTCGCGACTTGCTCCCCCCCACTCGACGACTTCACCGGTGGCGAGCACAGCCTTGATACCTAGCACATGGTTCGCGGTCATTCCATACTTGAGACAGTGTGCGCCGCCGGAATTGAACGCGACGTTGCCACCGATGGTGCAGATCGTTTGGCTGGATGGATCAGGGGCATAGTAGAGACCGTGAGGCGCCGCGGCAACGCTCACCGCCGTGTTGATGACGCCGGACTCGACGACCGCAATGCGATTCACTGGATCAATCTTGAGTATCCGATTGAGCCGGTTCATCGCGATAATAATCCCGCCAGCAACTGGCAACGAACCGCCGGACAGGCTCGTGCCGCTACCGCGCGCGACAAATGGCAATTTCTCTTCGTGGCACAACCGCACCAACGCGATGACTTCAACGTTGGTCTCGGGAACAGCAACAGCAAGTGGCGTTTGATGGAAGGCTGTCAGCCCGTCGCTTTGGTAGGCTGCAAGCTGCTCTGATCGCAGCAGCAACTGCTCTGGCCGAAGCAGTTGCTTGAGTCGTTGAATGGCAAGTTGGCTCATATTGGCTTCATGTCAGTTCGTTGGATCTATCGTAGTGGAAGCATTGGTTGGTGTACCATTTGTTGGTGTACCACCTTTAGGTGGCAGCTTTCTACAGTTCTCTGGAGCTTTCCACATCTTTCTACCGTTTTGCCGGCTGAAGCCGGTAAACCAACATTTAGCTAATTCCGTGGAGGGCTTTCACTTCGCGACGACGAGCGTGCAAAATGAACTCAGTATAGCCGTTGGGTTGCTCACCACCTTTAAACACAAGGTCACAAGCGGCTTGGAAGGCAATGTTTCCGTCAAAGTTCGGTGACATTGGACGATAACCTGCGTCGCTCGCGTTTTGGCGATCGACCACGGCTGCCATTCGACGTAAGGTCTCGTTCACTTGGTCCCGCGAACAGACGGCATGCCGTAACCAATTGGCGATATGCTGGCTTGAAATGCGCAACGTGGCTCGGTCTTCCATGAGCCCCACGTCGTGGATGTCGGGCACTTTCGAGCACCCCACACCGCCGTCAATCCACCGCACGACGTAGCCGAGAATACTTTGCACATTGTTGTCGAGTTCTTGTTGGACTTCCTGTACCGTTGGCCATGTGGGACCTTGCAGCGGCAATGTCAATATCATGTCGAGGCTTGCTCGCGATCGTTTGGCAAGTTCCACTTGGCGTTGCGCCACGCTCACCTCGTGATAGTGCATCGCATGAAGTGTGGCTGCCGTGGGCGAGGGAACCCAAGCCGTGTTGGCGCCGGACATGGGATGCGCACGCTTGGTTGCGACCATTTGCGCCATGAGGTCGGGCATGGCATACATACCCTTACCGATCTGCGCGCGGCCGCGAAGTCCGCAAGCGAGTCCGTTGTCCACGTTCCAATCTTCGTAAGCAAGGATCCAAGGCTGCGACTTCATCACGTTCTTTCGCACGACAGGACCGGCCTCCATGCTGGTGTGAATCTCATCGCCCGTGCGGTCAAGAAAACCAGTATTGATGAACACTACGCGATCCTTCGCAACGCGAATGCATTCCTTGAGATTGATCGTAGTGCGGCGTTCCTCATCCATGATTCCGAGCTTCACAGAGAACCGAGGCAGACCGATCGCATCTTCAATCCGACCGAACAGTTCACAGGTCAACGCGACTTCCTCAGGACCATGCATCTTCGGCTTAACGATGTAAATGCTTCCGGTGCGCGAGTTGCGGAACTTCCCAAGTCCCTTCACATCGAATGACGAGATCAAGCAAGTAAAAAATGCGTCGAGAAATCCCTCGGGAATTTCGTTTCCTTTGCCATCGAGCACCGCATCCGTGAACATGTGATGGCCGACGTTACGTGCAAAGAGCAAACTGCGTCCCGGCAGAGTCATCGTTCCGCGGTCGGGTTTTGTATAGGTGCGGTCTGGGTGTAGCGTGCGCGTTAGCATTCGCCCGCTCTTTTCGAAAGTCTCGGACAAATCACCTTGGATCAAGCCAAGCCAATTGGCATACGCATGGGTTTTATCGGTCGCGTCGACAGTCGACACGGAATCCTCCATGTCCTGAATCGTCGTGATCGCGGATTCGAGCACCACATCCTTGATGCCTGCAGCGTCGGTCTTTCCGATAGTGTGAGCGCGGTCGAACTGAATCTCGATGTGCAAGCCGTTATTGTTCAACAAGATGGTCGACGGGGCCGCGGGCTCGCCCACATAGCCGGAGAATTTCGTAGCGTCAGTGAGAGTCGTTTGCTGGCCGCCAACCAACGTGACAAAAAGTGTTCCGCCTTGCACAGAATACACAGTGGCATCCTTGTGACTGCCGCTGGCGAGCGGGGCTGACCTATCCAGAAACTCGCGGGAGAAGGCGATCACTTTCGCACCACGCTTCGGATTGAAGCCACCGGACTTTTCGCAGCCGTCGGTTTCCGGAATTACGTCTGTTCCATAAAGTGCGTCATAAAGACTGCCCCAGCGAGCGTTAGCTGCGTTGAGTGCGTAGCGGGCGTTAGTGACAGGTACAACCAGTTGAGGCCCCGCAGTGTTCGCCACTTCATGATCGACGTTCTCAGTGGTCGCTGAGAAATCGGCCCCTTCTGTTAAAAGATAACCGATCTCGGTCAAGAACTTCTTATAGGCTCCCGCATCATGCGGTTGGCCAGCTTGAGCGCGATGCCACTCGTCGATCTTTAACTGCAGATCGTCCCGTTTGGCCAGCAGGACTCGGACTTTCGGAGTCAGGTCAGCAACAATTTTTTCAAACGCGGCCCAAACAGCATCTGGATCAAGGCCTACGGAAGGACAGATGCGTTGGGTTAACAGGTCATTCAGGACAGTGGCGACTTGAAGCCGGCCTTGTTGGATGCGTTGAGTCATCATTTGGTTTGTTTTATTCTCGTTACTTCGTTTGTTGGTTAACTTACTGTACGACGGACTTCCAGTCCGTCGGTGACAATTTTAGCCGACGGACTAGAAGTCCGTCGTACACGCAAGGCGTTTCCCCGATTTGGTTTTACTTTTGGAAGTTCTTTCCAATGCCAGCCCGTTTTCCATCGTCTTTGAGCGAACCTGGTTTCCAATTTTTCGCAATGTCGATATCGGCGGCTACCTTTGCCGTCAGAGCGGTGACATCGACATAGCCAATACGGTTGTACATCGCAGGGACGTAGTGCGCGTCGCGGATGGCTGCGTACTTCTTCCAGTGCGATAACGCATCCTCAAGATGACGTAGCGATGCTTCATGATCGAATTTGTCGTTGTTGGCATCAAACAAAGCCAATGCGCAAGAGCCACGAATCTTGGAGGCGTAGTAACGTCCAAGCCACGCAAACGCTTCGCAGTCGTTCACGTTCTTTTGCAGTTCGGGGTCTTGCTTGGCAGTCTCGCTAAGCATGTCGCGCGAAGCGAACGTCTCGGATGCAGCGCCGTCCAGCGCGCTAGCAATCTCCAGCGGTGTGGTCTCTTTCATGGGATTGCTTTCAGTAAGACGCTTGCGCCAGTCACGAATGCAAAGCACTTCGGAGCCCGGCATGGAGTTGCCTTCCATGAACTTCTGAACGGTGTAAAAGCCCTTGCTTGCTTTATGGTCTGGATGACTCCAGCAGGCTTCAGGGAACCACTTGATGTCAATATCGCCCCAGAAGAAGCGAGTGATTAGTGGCATGACTTGTGAAGCACTCTGAAGCGCATCGAATAAATGTGTTGAAGAAGCCTTCGGATGACGAGCAGCCAGAACGCGTTCGAAATGCGAGTCTGGCAAAGAAGGATCAAAGGCCAATCGCCCCCAAAGCATGAACGAATACCATTGCTTTTCCATCACCAGGGGGCGTTTGCCGGGTGCAGGGTTGCGCTCGAGGAAGTCGCGTCCCCAACAGTAGCCATCTGGCCCCATGTAGAAGCCCGCGAACTTGTCGGGCGACGGCATGTTCAAAATATACTCGCGTGCATAAGCCGGATCGCCAAAGCGAAAGGTGTAGATGTCATCGTTGCGGACCGTGAGCCAAGTCCTCATTCCAGGAGCTATGTTCTCAAGCAATGGCTGAATGAAGGGGGGCTTCGTAATCGAGTACATGTGTGCCACCGAGTACTTGAAGCTGAAGTCAAATGTCCCTGGATAGTCTTTAAAGGCGTCGAGGATTTCGCTCTGCGCAGTCCAGTGAAAACGGTGGATCATATTGAACTTGCGTTTGGGATCCACCTTCAACGCATCGCGTACGCCTTCGCCGTAGGTGTCCCACAACCACGCTTCTTTCGCTTTGGAGCCCATCGCTTCAGGCATCCCTTCACCCGCTGTGATACCAATCCCGCCAAGCAACGGGTAGGTGTTCACCATTTCTCGAACGCATGCACGGAAGTACTTTTTCGTAATGTCGTTCTCCAGGTCGTTGGTGATGCCGTGCTTGCCATCGGCCCCAAACGTGAAGACATTCCATGTGAAGACATAGAGTGTGATGCCGCGATCGGCCGCTTGTTGCATGACCCATCGCCAGAACTCGATCTTCTCGTCGATCGAAATGCGCTTGACAACTTCATGATCGGCGAGCATCGCGGGGCGCACCATGTCGTTGCCCGCCATGCTGAACTGATCGTCAAGCTTTACGCGAGTACGCCAAACATCATTCAAAGCGACTTCGGGAAACTCCGGAATCTTTACCATCGAAGGGAAAGGATGGAGGCTCCACATCGAAAGCACGTTGTAGCGATTGCGAGCCATCGAATCGAGGTAGTCGATCCAAAAGTCGCGCTCCCATACTTCAGGAATGTTTGCTTGAGCAGCGTCGGAGCAGTCGGTGTAACTGGGGGTTCTCAAATCGAGCGGAATGTTGAACTTGATCCCGCGACGCGCGATATGCGGTTTTTTGTCCGAGCTCTTGACTGAGTTAAGCGTTCCCAGGCGAATCGCTTCGGCAATATCGAGACCACCATACATCGCGCCGACTTCATCAGCCCCGACTACCGTGATCACGCGTTGCCCATTGTCGTCCTTCACACGAATGCGGTAGCTTTCCGGTGCCCCCTCTTTCGTTACGGTGAGCCGAATCCGCATCGCATTCGCGCCAGTTCCTTGGGTCAACCCTTTAGCTGCGGCTTCACGGCGAATCTCCGCTTCAGCAAATTCCCCCGGCTTGCCGGTAGCCAAATCCTTTGCAAGATCGAGGTCCGCCGCCATGACGGGTGCAGCGAAAAACAAGACAAGTAATGCAAATCGTGTGAACATAGTGGTTTCGCTATCTAGAGAGGAATGAGTACGTCTAGCTCGGCACCGAGCGTTTGAGTTCAATCTTTGCTTGCTTCTCGAAGTAACGGACAATAGCTCCGTGATCGCTATCGCCGAAGTCGTCAATCTTGAGCACCTGCATAATCTCCATCACCGAAGCCGTCAACGGAAGCGGTGCTCCGACTTCATGCGAGGTATCCAACGCGTTGGCGAGATCTTTGATGTGAAGGTTGATTCGAAATCCGGGATTAAACTTCCGGTCAAGCATCAGCGGAGCCTTCGCATCCATGACCGTACTGCCAGCCAGGCCACCTCGGATCGCTTGATAGACCAGTTCTGGTTCGACTCCAGCTTTCGCCGCAAGAACCATCGCCTCGGATAATGCTGCGATGTTCAGCGCGACCACAACTTGATTAGCAAGCTTGGTAACGTTGCCCGCTCCGACATCGCCGACTCTCACAACCGAGGCTGCCATCGCTTTAAACACCGGCACACAACGATCGAAGATCTTTTGCTTGCCGCCGACCATGACGGACAGGGTCCCTTCGATCGCTTTAGGCTGGCCTCCGCTGACGGGAGCATCGAGCATCTCGATCCCTTTTGCCGCCAACTGCGCAGCGATCTCTCTGCTTGCCAACGGCGCGATCGAACTCATATCTGCGATGATGCAACCGGGTCTTGCTCCCTCAATCACTCCGTTCGGGCCGAGGATAACCTGCGTTACCTCAGGTGAATTGGGGAGCATGGTGATAACCAGCTCGACCTGCGAAGCGACCTCTTTCGGCGAAGACGCAGACATTGCGCCGGCAGCGACAAACTCTTCGACCGTTGCCGGAGTTCTACTAAAGATGACAAGCTCGTGACCGCCCTTAAGAAGATTCTTGCACATGGGTTTCCCCATGATTCCGAGCCCGATGAATCCGATCTTCATGTTCGTGTTGATTTCCTGATTAATTGTCTGCTGAATTGAATAGATACGAAAGGGCAGACGGCACGCGGAGTATGCCAGCTACCGTTTGAAAACCGCCCTAGTGCTTCCCTCCAATCAAAACTAGGGCTGAGGCATACCTGTACGACGAACTTCCAGTCCGTCGGTGTTAACTTTAGCCAACAGCGTTCCGTCGTACCCTAAAACCGAATTGGAACAAAGCACTAGGCCATGGATAAATACTCCTTCATCCAGCCCAAAGAACCAAGGGTGTCAGGCATAGGAACATACTCCAAGCCGATCCAGCCTGCGTAGCCAAGTCGATCAAGCTCGCCGAAAAGGAACGAGAAGCTGATCTCGCCCGTCCCGGGTTGATTACGGCCTGGATTGTCTGCAATTTGGACATGACCAATTCGTTCGAAATACTTTCGGAACGTAGCGGTAATTTCGCCCTCTTCGCGCTGGACATGGTAGATATCGAACTGCACGCGGACATTCGGGTGTCCCACTTCGTCGAGAAGCCGGATCGCTTGCTCGGTTCGAGTCAAAACAAATCCTGGGATGTCGAAGTGATTAATTGGCTCAACAACCAGCTCAATATCGTGCGAGGCCAATTCCATTGCAGCGAAGCGAATGTTTTCTACCAGTGTCTTCCAATGCTCCTCGTCACTGTAGCCAGCGACCCGTTTACCAGCTAAGCAATTCAATCGTTTCACACCCAGGACTTTTGCATATTCGATCGCCTTAGGAACACCGGCGTGAAACTCATCACTTCGGCTAGGCAAAGCCGCGATCCCTCGCTCACCGGCAGCCCAATCTCCGGACGGAAGATTGAACAGGACTTGGGTGAGCCCGTTTTCAATGAGCGCTGCCTTCAATTCTTCCGCTTGGAATGCATACGGAAACAAGTATTCGACATGGGTAAAACCAGCCGCACGAGCCAAAGCAAATCGCTCCATGAACGGCACTTCGGTAAACAGCATTGTTAAATTGGCAGCAAATTTCGGCATAAGAGTTTATAGAGAGGAAAGGAATGAAGTGACTAAGTTCTCTGCATATAGGAGGCCAGCAATCCGCACAGGAATATGATCAGCGCCCCGCCGATGCTGGTGGAGATTCGAGCAAAAGGCATTAGGTGCAGACGCTGAGATGCGGAAAGCACAGCAACATCCCCCGTCCCACCCATGTCTGTCATGCATAGCCCCGCCGTAATGGCCGATTCAACGAAGTGGAATCCAACCAATCGCCCAACAAGACCAGCACCGATAACCGCCCCAAAAACCACAAGCGCACACAATCCAACATACTGGGGCGTGAAGGACTGCGCGAGCTCTCCCAAGTCAGTGAACACAACCCCGATAGAGATCAACACAATTCCAACAAATGCCTTCACCACAAACTTAAACCACGAGTAGCAGGCGCTAACGATGTAGGCTGGAATGATCCCGGTAATATTGCTCAGCGCTACAGCCAAAACCATCCATGCCAAGTTGTGCACCGAGGGAACATAACAATTGATAATCTTCCCCAACGCATAGAAGCCGCAAGCTACGGCGCCCCCCATCACGAGGTTGCTCGGAGAAAAATCGATGTGCGGCTCGTCTTGCATGATCGACTCGTCTTTTATCAGATTGCCGTTGCCACTCAAACTAGGAACCAATTTTCCTAAGCGATTCAGCAGTGCTGCCGCAATAATGGAAAACACGTTCCCGAGCACAACGGCAGGAACAAATACAGACATCAGCTCCTTGATGTCCTGTCCCGTAATACCATTGACGACCTTTGACATGGGAACAGCGCCTGCACCGATGCCACCACCAAAGATTGGAAAGCCAATGTTCAACACAAGCTTCTCCCAGCCTTGGCCCGACAGAATCCCCACCAACGCCAAGAGAGCACAACCGCAAACAACTCCTCCTACCACCGGTGCTCCATAGCGAAGACCGCACTTGAGCAGTAACGCCGAGGGTATCCCAAAGATCGCGCCCGTGATCAAACTGCAAATGAAGAAGTCTAGAAAGTTACTGCCCGACTCTTTCATAAACCCACTAAACGACTCGACCACCTGCGGCGACAGGATTTTGAAATACACAAGTGAAGCACCTAGAAAAATGAGCAGCAAAGGTGCCCCACCCAAGTAATCTTTAAGAACCGGAATGCGATCGCCAAGCGGCTCCACGATCAATGCCATCGGCAGAAGCAGACAAGCAGCTCCGACAATACCGGTCGGCATCACGCTTAGGTAAATCGCCAGCAGGCCCAGCCCGAGAAGTATAAACACGGGCCCACGCAGGAACTTTTTCTCAGGAGAAAGGTCTGTCGACATAAGTCAGTCTGATGGGCTTTTATTGCTGATTTGAATCGATTCGAAAAGAGAGCCTGCGTTCTTGGTTTTCATCGCTGGCCCAGCGAATTTGGTTCAAAACCTCGTTCGCTCACACGATAAACCACGAGACCGCATTTGCCAATTTGTAACATGTTAGCTAACATGTTAGTGGTACGCAAGAACGGCTTACGCTTTTCCTGTCTGAAGCACAAAAGCACCCAACTTGCTCGGAGCGACATGCATCGAGGAACCCCAATGAATGCCCAACCCCCGGCCGCTTCCCAAGGCCGAACGCTCTTAAAAGATCTGGCTTACGATCAAATCAAACGCGATATCCTGTCCGGCAAGCTATCCGGCGACACGCTTTTGTCTGAAAGGTCACTGGCGGAACGTTTTCAATTGAGCAAGGCTCCGGTACGCGATGCCATCAACCGACTAAGCCAGGAGAACTATCTTGCCGTGGTACCGCAACAAGGAATCATAGTAAGGCAGCTCACTGCGAAAGACATCGCGGATACGTTGGAAGCTCGACTCATCATTGAACCGCAGGTTGCAGGTCGGCTTGCTGGCAATTTGTCGAATAGCCTTCGACAGTCCTTGGAGACCAACTTAGTGCACCAGCAACGTTGCGTTGCTAGCGGTGACTCGATTGAGTTTATCAAATGGGATGTTGATTTTCATCTTGGACTCGTGCGTGCTTACGGCAATTCCAATCTGATAAGCATGATGGAGCGAACTTGCGAACGAACCTTTCAGGCAATCTATCGCGCGTTCAATGGCATGGTGGGACGACTAGAATCTGCTCACAAAGCGCACAAAGGTATCCTTACATCGATCGCTCGTGGCGACGCCGAGCTAGCGACAAAGCGAATGATCAAACATATCGAGGACACTCGCAGCCTCACGAATCAGTGCTGAGGCTTTGGTCGTAACCGATCCTTGATCGAGTTTTCGCTTCACTCCCAAGTCATACTGACGCGAATATAGGGATTCCTTATGGAGTTTGCGAAGTAACCACGGAAACGTTCACATCATCCAGGAAGTGCACAGCTCCGTCTACCGATAGGTCGTCTGATGGTAATGCGCCGAGAATGAATACCAAACTCTGAGCTCCGCGAGGCAAAGGCATCTTCAGAGAAAATGTATGCCAACCCCGATCCTCGGGCGATGTTTCGAACCTTCGTGTCATGGAGATGACGCTTTCGTCGTCTGTTTTCTCCCAAAAGCCATTTGTCGCTGTCTCAGGCGCTTCGTTGAGAGCGAATGCACGAATCATATAACGAGAGTTAACATCTGTATCTGCGGCGAAGAACGAAGCCGAAACAATTACCTCAGCAACACCGCCCATTGCAAGTATCTGCGGTGAGCGGAGATCAAGTAATTGAAAGACTCGAGTCGGGAGATTCTTCACGTTTTTCTCGCGAGGGATCTGCGTTAGCTTTAGCATCCGCTTGCCTTCTGGTGGTTGCACGTCATTTTCCGACGTCACCACTGTAGCCGAATCAGCGCCCCATCGTCCGATGCCACGGGGCACGCCTTTGGCAAAATCCAGGTTGGCGTTCTCCATCCCAGGCTCGAAAACCGTTAGCGGAACTCTTTTCAAAACTGCAAACCGCTGCGACACAAATCCGAACACAACGGTCGAACAGAGGGTCCCGAATACAATCCCTGCTGCTGCGGCATAGAGCGTACGCCAGACTTGCAAACGGGGCGAGCGAACGACTTTTCGCTGTTCCCTCGAAGCCGCAGGGTCCAGCAGCGATACGATGCCATCGTCCCGCAGTCGATCAATGATCGCTTGCTCATCCACTAGCAAGCGCGCCATTGCGGCGCGTGCGGTCGAATTGTTGCGGAGCAGTTCATTGAGCGCTGCACGCGATGAGTCGTCGTGCGTGTCACGCACTGCCTGCAGCAAAGCGAGTAAACGGCTCTCGATCAATTTAGAATCGATGTTCATATGGCAGGACTGAGTTGAAGTTAGACGAAGAGTCGTTGCTAATCGGTGCTAGCGCTCTGATCAACTTTGCCACCCGATTTAAGGTCGAAATTTGCTATGTTCTTTTTACTTGGCTCCACCTTAAAACTTAGTGTCGAACGAACATTGTACTCAGCAGCGATAGTTTCCTTTTTTCCTGGCATCCCTTCCACGCCGAAGCGGAAGGTGCTGATACGCACTAAGTTATCGCCAGGTATTGCACCCGATCGATTCTCATCAAATATCAATCGATACTTGCCGGATTCGTCGGTCCAAGCTGCTGCGGGGCGGCCACTTTGATTGATGAAAAGTACAGATGCTTCGGGAAGCGGTTTTCCATCGAGAGTTACTGTCCCTTCCACGGTAGCTATTTCCGGTCCATTTGGACCGCAACCAAGAATCATCGTTAGCAGGAAGCCTAGCATCGAAAAGACCGACCGTCGCATTTGCATTGGTTTAACCAGTTTGTAAGCGTACTAGTATGTAGTTTCAACAATTGCCGCCAGTTCGGAGTTTAATGAACATGACGCGCTAGCCGATTCCTGCGGCGTTGCTCGGCTGACGCGCGATAGCACTCACAAGTGAGTTTGCGTTGGCTCTGGCTTAGTATTCGCCGTTGATGACCAATCCGTCACTAACCGCAAAAAGCCTCTGAAAAACGCCCATCGGCACACCTGCTATGCTGTGATAGGGCTGAGCTGAATTCCAAGTGGTTGCGGTGTGTTGTATGTTCTGGCTGATGAATCGAACCGAGCCATCCATATGGCCGAACTGTGCGCCCCCAGTGTGTTCGCTGCCTGATGTACGGTGAGGCTGAGGATTCCCCTGCACGGCCATCCAATTCATTGACCATTCCCCATTCACTAAAGTCGTGGTTAGTGCATTGATAGCATATTGAACATTGTCCGACCCGCCATAAATGCGAGACCGGTTGCGATTATTAGCGTCCATCCGCCAGCGAGCTTCGGCGACGCCGATTGTGTTTGACGTTCCGTCTGTTAGGTCACTGAATCTGAGTTGGCCACGAGCATCCACATTAAACACGCCATTGTGTTGAGTCCGATTCCCCATTGCAGTGCCTGAGGCATGCCCGTACCCATCATACGATCCCGCAGCCCCTTTGTAGCTGCTTGTCGCCGAGGGTGTTATGGCATTGTCATCGAATACAGGAGGCTTCAGGTCAGAGGGACAACTGAAGATTGAAAGAGGTGTTGCGGCCAGCAAACCATTTCGCGATACGGTCTTCTCAGGTAAGGGAAATCTTGTGTCGAATTGATTGTACAAACTGCTTTGTTCAAGGTATGGCAACACAGCGTATCCCCAACCAAAGGCAGAACCGCCAAATTGATTGGTTGCGATGCCATCAAAAATACCCCGATGATTATGACCGTGCGGGAATCGCTTGAAAGAATCCTCGTAATTAAGAATCGACAACATAAGGTTCTTCACGTTGTTCGAGCATTGCATTCGTCGAGCCGCCTCCCGAGCCGCTTGAACAGCCGGCAGCAACAGCCCCACAAGAATACCAATAATGGCAATTACTACTAATAGTTCGACGAGCGTAAAAGCACGCCTGCTAGTCACTACATGTCGCATTGGACGGACTCCAAATTAAGAAGAGGAAATAATCGAAATCGATGTTCATGGGGCAAGCCGAAGCTGGCGTTCGATGCATCCGCTAAGCTGCTCCCGCAGCCGCAACAAAATCATTTTTACCGCACTCTCGCTTCGGCTTGTGGCAACGGACAGCTCGCGTATGCTGCGTCCGGCGATGTAGTGTTCTTGAAGAAGGTCACGTTGCTCTGGCTTCAGCCTCTGAAGACAGGCCCCCAACGCCTCGCGACGATCCTCAAACTGTCCCGCCGCCGTATCGATCTCAACCGCCATCGCTAGAACCACGTCTTCGTCGAAGACAAGTCGGTCACGCATTCGATCCCGGAGATGAGACAGCACCGTAAATCTCGCAACAGAAAAAGCCCAGGGCAGAAACTCCGTCTCCGGACCCCACTCACCAGACTTTTCCCATAGCTTCACACAAGTCGCCTGCAACGCCTCCTGGGCGTCCTGTCGCTGCGCCAACTGCGCATAGCAAAACGCCTCCAACGCCGGTTGATGACGGGTTAATGCCTCAATGAACCTTTTTTCGCTGGGAGCGGATTCCATACATCAGTAATATTCCAGGTAATGATACTATGGTCACGAAAAAATGGATATTTTGTCGATAAAGAGACTGATTCAGCCATTGCGTGGCGTTTTCGATCGAGAATGCGTCTTTAGGTGCCGGCGAGTATGCATCTAAGCTACCAAGTCCGGAATTTTCTTAGACTCGGCGAGAATCGACGTTTTGGGCTAAACTCGCTGTCAGCCACTTTGGCGGGCAAATTCAAATGGTTGAATCCTTTGGCTCAAGCGGATCGACCAGTCGGCGTGTTTAAGGAACCTTGAATGAGAGGCGTGTGTTTTCAAAGCGTTCAGTGCGTTGACTGGATCGAACTGGCGGATCCTCAGCTAGAGGATCCGCGCGATGCGATTGTCCAAGTCGAGGTTGCCGGGATGTGCGGATCCGACTTGCATCCGTTTTTTGGCCGAGAACGGGGACTCGATTTGGGAACCGTCATGGGTCACGAATTCGTTGGTCGCGTGGTCGAAATTGGCAGCGAAGTCAACCACATTGCGGTTGGCGATCGAGTTTACGCTCCGTTCACCACCAGTTGCGGAAAGTGCTTTTATTGCAAAGCGGGACTAACCAGTCGCTGTGTTCATAGTCAGCTTTTTGGATGGCGCAGCGATGGCAAGGGTCTGCATGGTGGCCAATCGGAACTGGTTCGTGTTCCATTGGCAGACGGAACCGTCGCGAAAGTGCCTGACGGTTTGAGCGCCGAGTCAGCATTGCTACTCGGCGACAACTTTAGCACAGGCTACTTCTGCGCAGAAATGGCGGCCATCGCCCCGGCTGGACTCACGGCCGTAATCGGCTGTGGCTCTGTCGGCATTTTATCCGTCATTGCGGCCCGGCTATTGGGGGCCGCAAAGATCATCGCAATCGATATGGTACCGCACCGCCTCGCTTTAGCCGCAGCACATGGTGCAGTAACGGCAGCTCCTGGCGAGGAAGCGGTGGCGCTAGTCATGGACATGACCGATGGCCGAGGTGCTGACAGCGTGATGGAATTGGTAGGGCTCCCTGCTGCCCAAGAATTAGCTTTTCAATTAATCCGGCCTGGCGGTGTCATGTCAGTGATCGGTTGCCACACCGCTAAACAATTTACATTCTCGCCCGTGGACGCGTACGACAAAAATCTGACCTATCGTACTGGTCGCTGCCCTGCTCGACACTATATGGACAAGTTGACCCAACGCGTGGTCGACGGTGAAGTGAAACTCGACTTCATGATCACGCATCGTTTCCATCCGGCTAATTGTGCCGAAGCCTACGACATCTTTGCACACCAGAAAGACGGCTGCATCAAGGCCGTTTTTGATTTTTGTGATGGATAGTGCACCATGCAGGTCCGCGGAATAAGACGAAAGCTGCCAACGCTGTTTGCAAACGATGCTCTTCAGGGCTTAAGCACCTATGCATAATTATCGAACAAATTGAGCGAACACGAATGAACAAGATATACAGGATGAGTTCAATTCGCTGATTGATTCCCTTTTGTCGTGTACTGATTCAAGAAACCCAGTTCCCAACTCATTGATAACCTCGAATTCACAACCGATGATTTTCTGAGTGATTTCTTCAGTCTGTTAGTCGGATCGACAATCAAGCTGTAAATCCGTTTGGATTCTTCGACTGGTTATGGTTATGCCATTTTACTTATGTTCCGGTGCTTAACTGATCGGGCGCGAGTCCGTTGCTGGGCTGCTCAGCCTGAAGGCGAAAACCGTTGCTCAACTGCGCTTCGCCTGCCTCGCTGTTTCCACAAGCATGAAGATGCCGGACTAGTGCAAGAGTACTCGCCAGTCGCTTGCCAGCACGACCTGCTAGTGCATTGGGATCGGGCTGTAGATTTAGATCCGACAAGACATGTTCCAACGTCTTGTTCTTTTTCGCCATCATGCGAACACTCTTGAGATGAATCAGCGGCAAGTCATCTGACACTAGCTTGGCCAGAAGCTTTGGGATGTTGGAGTAGTAGAACGCCAAGATATCATCCGGACGCAGAAACGATCGCCACGCCTCGCTGACTTGCTGCAAGCATGGAGCAACCAAGAAAACCGAATCAGGCAATTCGAGGTGCCCTAAAAACGTAGAAGACAATCGCAATCCAGGCCGAATGGCTGATTCGAATCGTTCACCGGTCACTAACCGCTGGGCGACCCAGTAGCAAGGCCACTGGTTATTCCACGCCACTTCCTCCGAACTTGAATCTGCCCGATCCTTGTGCGAGCCTGGCATCGTTTCGCCATAAACCACGACGACGTTTTCTAAGTTGTCGCGGATGATTTTGGGAACGCCATGGCAACTTGGGCCTCGGCGATGAGTGCGACGTGCACCATAGTCCGCCATGGGCGAAGCCAACTGGTTATCGATCATGAAATAAAACGCAGCGAGAAGCGAATCCAGTCCAAGAGTCTCAGGTTCTAATCTTTGAAGGGCGGCTACCGTCGCTTCTAAGGTTGAAAGGCATTCGAGTTTTGGCTCGCGACGAATGCGGTAGCGACTCGGTTCGGTAGAAGTGAAACTAAATCGCGGAAGGGTTTGCAGTTTCGGGATATCGCGGACGAGCGTTTTCGTTTGATGCCACGTTCCATCCAGGATGACTAGTTGTTCTGGTCGTTCGCTTTGCGTCAACTCATCGAGCGACCTAGCATCGTTTCCGGGGTACAAGAGCCCAGTGTTGGAAGAAAACTCGGCAGCCGAAAGGGTCTTGATGAGCTGCGAAGAGTGCTGGGCGATCAGCTCTGAATTGGTTAATGCGCGCCGCACGATGCGAGCCGTGTTGAAGGGATGAAACCGTTCACGCATATGTTGCAGAATCAACACTCGCGTCTTGTTTTCAATACGAGGAATGCTGCTGCAAAAGCACCGATCGATTGGGCGGTAGCAACCGTAACATCGAAGGTTTTGCATCAAAATCGTCTGGGGTAGGTCGGGAATGACTATGTCGTGGGACCAAACTAGACCGTATGGTCAAGTTTAGGTTACCGCAGATTTGGTATTTCAGGTAGCTTCAGCTGACTTTGCGGATTTTTCGCGTTCTTTATGGCGATAAATCCTTTTCGGGCGTGTTTTGCGCCTAATAATGTCTCGGGTTTTGCCTTTGAGTAACGTCCCACCCACCCTGGCAACTACCAAGTCTGTGAGAGAAGCTGTCTGAAATGATGCGTGACATCCCCGAATCGAGATCAGGAGGAATTCTCAAGGAAGTTCTGCGCGGAATGCTGGCCGAGCTTTCGGTCCGCTTGGAGGTTCCAACGGAGAGCGCAAAGATCCAGCAGGCAATCCAGGACGCAGTGCCCGACGGAAACTCCGAAATCGGTGATGCGCTGACAGTTGGTATCATGCGGGCAGGCCAGAGCCTGGGCTTACGGCTTGCACCGGTCGAACTGACTGCGTCGGAAGTCTGGGAGTTGCTGTTAGACGGTTTCTGCATTGCCGCCGTCCAGCAATCAGCGACAAACCCCACCACTTGGGTTTTCTCGGATATTGCGGCTCGGCACTGCGAAATGTCCAAAATGGACTCGAGCGGATCGTCCTCCGCTTCGATCTCCAAGTCGCAAGTCTACAAGATCGTGAACGGAATCGAATCGCCACGCTTTTTCGCCGCCCAAGCGTCCTTGGAATGCCAGACCATCGCTTCGAATCAGTTGCCCGATCAAGATGACTTGCATCGGGTTTCCAATGAACATTCGCATCACCACTCCCAAGACCATCACGAACATATCTCGCCGCAGCGGCGAATGTTGCGATTCCTCAAACTCGAAAAACGCGACATATGGTCTCTGGTTATTTTTGGATTCGTAGTTGGCGTCCTCGATTTGGCGACCCCGCTCGTCGTGGAACAGGTCGTGACAACCGTTGGGTTCGCTAGCTTGACGCAGCCCTTGGTATGGTTGGCGGTTTTGCTTTTCGCCATTCTAACGCTTTCTGCCATTATCAAAGCCTTGCAGTTTTTCATTGTGGAAATTCTGCAGCGACGGATTTTTGTTCGAGTGGTTGGGGACCTATCGGAACGGTTGCCGCGATTGGAGCGGGCGGCGATGGATGGGATTCATGGCCCCGAGATGGCCAATCGCTTTTTCGATGTGATGACGATTCAGAAATCGACGGCATCGCTTTTGGTCGAGGTCCTATCGCTAGTCATTCAATCGATTACTGGCCTGATCCTGCTAGCGATTTACAGTCCTTTCCTGCTGGCCTACGACATTGCTTTGTTGATGGCTATGACGGTGTTTCTTTATGCGCTTGGCCGAAACGCAGTTCGCACCGCCATCGAAGAATCGCTCGTCAAGTATCGCGTTGCGCATTGGTTGCAAGATGTGATTGGTAATCCAACTGCGTTTCAAGTTCATGGTGCTGGCGATTTGGTCGTCGATCGGTCCAATCGACTGACCGTCGAGTATCTGACTGCTCGTCGCAGTCACTATGCTGTCCTGATGCGTCAGACTCTTTTTGCCATGCTGCTTTACGCTGTCTCGATTTCTGCTTTGCTTTCCTTGGGCGTTTGGTTGGTAATTAGGGAGGAAAGCCTAACGATTGGCCAGTTGGTGGCGAGTATTTCCGTTGTCGCGTTGGTTGTTGGTGCATTTGCCAAGATCGGGAAGTCATTGGAGGCGTTTTACGATCTCATGTCGGCGGTGGACAAAGTCGGACACTTGATCGATTTGCCAACGTTGCCACCCACCCGTTCCTTGGACGCAGGTATTGGACCTGTCGACGTTCGGTTTCGCGGCTTGACCGTGCAGGGTGGCGGACATCACTCGATCCATATTGGCGACCTTACGATTCAGCGAGGGCAACGGATTGCGATCATCGGCGAGGGGGAATGTGGCAAATCGACGTTGATGCAAACGCTATGTGGTCTGCGGTCCCCGTCGGGTGGCTTAGCGGAAATAGGTGGAGTTGATTCTCGCGAGGTGAATCGCTTTGCGGATGGTTCCATGGTTTCGATTGCATCGGATCCAGAAGTCTTCCGCGGAACATTGTCCGAGAATCTTTCCCTCAATCGCATTTCGGTAGGTTCGGACGAGGTAAGAGCGGCCCTGCAAGCGGTCGAATTGTGGGATGAAGCGTTGTCGCTCCCACAAGGCTTAGAAACGGTTTTGCAAAGCGGCGGCTACCCACTCAGCAGCAGCCAAGCGATTCGACTCATGCTGGCGCGTGCGATTGCAACACGACCGAGATTGCTTTTGGTGGACGGAGTCCTCGACCGATTGCCACCGAAGATGCGAAAGCGAATATGGGAACGC
>JANMNR010000051.1:0-12829 GCA_031368325.1 Pirellula sp. | reverse complement strand
ATTTAAGAATTCGGGTTGAGGAAAATCTGTACGACGGACTTCCAGTCCGTCGATCGCAGCTTGAGCCGACGGACTAGAAGTCCGTCGTACCCGAAATCTAAGTTGGAACAATGCACTAGCGCCGAAGTTCGCAGTGGGTTTGGCGTGCAAAATACCCATCCCCAGGTTTGCGCGTCCTGCCTTCAAAAGGATGCATGACAGGGATTGCAGTGCTTAGACGGCAAGGTGAGGGGAATCGGTAGGTCGCTGTATCGTCGGCGCACCGGATCTTCCCGCTAGGAATCGATCCCTTCGACCGTCGTTGCTCTCGCAAGCCGCTCGAAGGTGCTCGGGTCGTCGGAAGTCCCTGCATGCTGTATCAGTCTTACTTCAGACGATTGAGGTTGTTCTCCAAGTACTGCAGAACAAACCGAAGTTGTTCAAGTGGAAGATCGTCGGGAGAATCTATTTCCGAATGTCCGATTGCACCTTAGTGCTGACGAAGACCGGCGATTACTTCGTTGGCTTTGCCTTTCCAGATGGCAGTCATCCAAACCATGTAGGATTCCCACGCCTGCTGATTGGGAACAATGTGCCAAATCGAATGGGGCTATCGCTATCGACTTGTACCTCGCTTCTACGGTAATTTAATCAGTCTTATGCAATAACACGCCAGGAGGCTCTGGAAATGGGTTTGACTAAGTTCTTGACGAGATTCCCTAAATTGAATGCTGCCTATCAAGGGTATCGCGAATGCAAGAAAACGCTCCGGCCGCCAGTTAAGAATCCGCTGGGTTTTTGGTTTGTCGGAAACAAACTCATGCAGTCCGGAGATTTTGAACCGGAGGAAACAGGACTTGTTTTAAAACTGCTCAAAGATGCGGATGTGTTGATAAACGTCGGCGCCAACATCGGCTACTACTGCTGCATCGCCCAGCAACAGAATAAACACGTTATTGCGTTCGAACCGATGCCTGGAAACCTTGAGTACTTGATGCGAAACATCGCATTGAATGGAATGGAAGCTTCGATCGAAATCTTCCCGATGGCCCTAGGCTCTCGCTGTGGAGTTGCAAAGATCTTCGGCGACGGAACGGGCGCCTCTTTGATCGGAGGATGGGCAGGACAGTTGGAAGAACAATTCACGCTGGTCCCGATGTCCACACTGGATACCGTCCTTTCCAGTCGAATGCAAGGTATTCGCTGCCTAGTCGTGGTCGATATCGAAGGCACGGAGCTATCCATGTTGCAGAGTGCGACGAAGCTTCTATCCAATGACCCACAGCCGATTTGGCTTGTCGAGATTTCGGTAAATGAGCACCAACCCAACGGCATCATCATCAATCCCAATCTGGTCCGAACATTTGAAATAATGTGGGCAGCAGGATATCGAGCATTCACCGCCAACGGCGAATCACGCGAAATTTTACTGCCGGAAGTGCAGCAAGTCGCTGCCACGGGCCGCGACACCCTACAAACGCACAACTTCGTATTTCGATCCTCAACTGCCTAATTGCCATAACTACTTTGCGTACCCCCAATCTCTTCACAGGGCTCGAAAGAAAGAAAAGGGGTCAGAAGAAAGAAAAGGGGCTTGGCCGTGTTTTCATTGTTGAAATCCAAATTGCGGTTCAATCTAGTTTTGCTAAGCTCGCTGTCTTTTACGCCTGCGACGCCTACACTGCTCCGCTGCGAGTCGGCCAAGGGTACATCGACTTCAAAGCAACGTATTCGATCTGTTTGCTAATGCGCAATTTGTGGGATGACGATTAGTTTCATCACCAGTTTCGGTTGGTCGATCGGGACAGCGGGCGAGTATTGGTAGATTCGATCGAGATTCACACGGTCGAGCTTGCCAAGTACAATGGGGGGCAAGGGATTTACGCAGTGCGAGTGTTCTGGAACAGTGGGCCTATTGGATTAAGAACTCGAGTGAACATACAGAAAGGGAGTTGCGAGACTTATCTTCCAGGCTTGGAGTTTCTTCGAGCAACGGGTGAATTGAATGCAATTCGAGAGATGAAGGAGGAAAAGCAGATGTGCGATGCAAGAGAGAAAGCCAGTCTAGACATCCAGTCCAATTTGATCGACGCGCGACAAGAGGGTGTTGAAATAGGCGATCAACGTGGCGATCAACGCGGTAAGCTTAAAGCAAGCATCCAGACTTAAGAAGGACTTCTTGATGATTCGGTAACTTTAGAAAGTATCCTGAGTAGTCGATCCACTGAGGAATTGGAATCGATGGTGGCGAACCTTCAAAAGCGTCTTCGCGACCGCACTTCGTAGATTCAAGTCATATCAAAATTGGCCCTTCGGTAGGTGCCAGGCATACACCGCGAGGCATACACCGCGGGCATACCAGGCATACACCGCGGGCATAATTTGTTATAGTTGGATTGAACCATGACATGGGAATCGATTCGTCAAAAGTTTGGTGGAACTGTTAGGCCATCAGGTCCCTGTGATCTTGTGGTTTTTTCCCTTCACTTCTTCCGAAGATTTAAACTCCGGTGGAGCGATACTGTTGGGTATAGCTCTGGTGCGTACAGGCTGCATTTTCAAGTTTGGATTGACCACCAAGGTATCACCATTGGTAGATTTGTCTTGTTTCGCAATAGTTGTATTCGCTTAGACTTCAAGGATGGAACTTGGTCAGTGGATGAGAATGGAATCCAAGTGGAGAGCATTGACGGTAACTCCCGTCTGGTTCTATCAGACAAACGATTGTCCGATGGGGTTACAAAGCTCGATCCCTTTCGTGAGGTAGTTAGTGACTTGCGAACTCAAACAGGTTCGTCAAAATGGGAACGATAACGTGGTAACTTTGCACGATGAAGTCGATGTAGTAACTTTGTTGGAGTCTAGCATGGCTGTTGACTCGCACCTGTTGACTCGCAATGATCGGAATCCACTCTGGGTTGCGAGTTGGCTCACCGAGCGGTGCGCGAAGTTCCCTACCTGACGAATTTAGAAATCGGAGCGTTCCACCTGAATAAGGTCGATGCGGTTGCTGCTTTATCTTTGCAATAACACGTTTGGTTTACCGTAGGGATCGTTTGATGGACTTCGGCCGACCATCTTGTCCGAGTGCGGCAGCTAAAATCTGACGATCCATTCAACTTCCGAAGACAATATTCGGTTCTTTTTCAACGAAGTAGCGACCGGTAGTATCGTGTCCCCAAACACGTTGATCGTCAGCATCGAAACAGAATAGTCTTGGAATGTTCTGAGGTAAAAATTGCGGCTCAGGATGCCCGGTCAGTAATTCAAAGACTCTACCGTTCATGCCCGAATTCATTACTTTGATTGGGGTGCTTTCTGTGTAGCAGACTCCGGATACGTTCCATGCTTGCCGACCGTAATCACTATATTCGTATGCCTCCATTCGTGATTTATCTACATCGGCCACTTTTGCATGCACTGTTGTACCGCAACGATTCCGAATTTCTTCTATGGAAAAGAGACTGCCCGAACCGCTTGGCAGTGCAAACAGTTTCCATCTCTTTCGCAATCGATCCAACTCGCTGAAATGGGCTTTTGTCTCTGAAAGGTGTTCCGCTTGGTTTAAGCAAGCATCCACCATCGATTTACTTCGCATCTCAAAGTACTTACCCGCGTATCGAATCCATTGCCCGCGATCGTAGACCTTCGATTTCCCTTTTCCAAATTGACTGCTGTCGCGCATTGCGATTGTTTCCGGTTCATCGATTCTGTAGCGATAGAGTCGATCCGTTACGACGCCAACTTCGCCGGGCAACGTAAGCAAGCCTGCGAGTAGACTCGCTTGCGATTCGTCATGCGCTAACCAAGCTTCTCCCCAGGTTCGAACCTCTTTCGGACATTCGTCTCGGAGTCCATTTTCAGCTGTGATTCCTCCCAGCGTAAAGCCGCAAATGCCATGCGACTCGATTCGTTGGTTTGCAACAATGAACTCAACACTTACATCGCCTGGGAATGTGACGAGCATCTGATTTTCAGAGGCAAATCGAACGACTGCAGATTTCGGAAGTTCGTTTATGGTGTCGGTTCGCATCAATGAATTATGAAGATCCTCAAGGGCAGCGATCGACATCGGTACATTTCCCGCTTGTGAATCTAAATGTTCTCGAAACAAACGAGGTAGTTTGATCGGAGGTGGGGAGTGCAATGCGGGCGATTTTTCGGAAATTAATCGGCCATGTTGTGGGAGCCAATTTGCATAATCGCCAAAATACTCAACAGAAAAATTTGCTTTGAAGAACCCCACCATCAATAGATAGTGAGCGAGTAACACGCGATTTACGTCTTTGGTTAATAAGGAACCGCAGATGTTCCATTGGTTATGGTCTGCTGGTTCAACGCGATACCGGGCAACTTTGGAAAGTTCTATTTCCGAGTTGCGATGCAAGAATTTGCCACCCGCATACATCCCAACGGCTTCCGCGATTATGAACTGCGAAACACACTGAGCGGATGATATACGAAAAGAAAAATCTATCGTCATTCCGAAGGCTCTTTATCGCCCGCGTCGTCAATAATTAGAACGTTTCGGTACCACGACAAGAATGGGACACGCCATCCTGCGACGCGGGCCGTGATTTGCGTGCCTTCTCGTAATCTGCCGTATCGATCAGACGAATCGAAGCGAAGAAAAGACCAAGAATCTGTTACACAGAAAACCTCTCCTTCTTTGGCCCAAACCAAGTAGTACGAACTTGACCCTTCACCACTGCCGGTAGTGACACGTTCTCGGCGTTCTACCGTAAATGTAGCCTGTTTCAATGAGGCTCGGTAACAGGGTACATAGACAATAGTCGTTACAATGGGCAGCAGTACTGGCGAGAGGAAAATGAGCACAAGAATATATTCTCTTATATTCCTTCTGAAGTTCCTCCAACTTTGTAGCCTTGGGTTCACCCTTGGAGAATCGGTCGTTGTCGCTGGTTTGCTAGGCATAGCGTTACTGTTTCGAGTTTAGTCTATATGGTTTTTGGTCAAACGTACTTTTGTCCACACACGGATCGAGATACATCCGAAGAGAATCGAGATCTCTCCCAGATGCCTCGCAATTCCCCCAATCAGCATCGATCAACCGCCAACCGGTTACGTTCCCCAATTCGCCTCGCAATATGGAAGCAAGCATCGTCGCATCGCAGGAAAGTTGTTCGTACTTGAACCCGACACCGTGAAGCAACTCGACTCGTCCGTCTCTTAGGTAGAGTTCGCGGCTAAGCTTTTGGGAATCGAGTAGTCCGTACGCTCCGTCGTCGCGCTTGACAAATCGTTCTGCCACGCGTCCTCGCTGCATTTGATCTGGATAGAGGCACCCCATATGATCAATGTGGTTAACCAACTTTAGTCCATGATACCACTGTGTCAGTTCGTCTTGCGATCGATTCACATCGATCCAAAAGTAGACCGGACCACACGTTCGCGACCATTTCCAGTCCCATTTGCGAAGCACATTGCAGGGAAGCGGTTGATCCATGACTTTGGTGTCGGCTCCTAATTGCCAACCTACTCGAACACCTTTTTCATTTGCGACCGCAGAGAGTTCATGCAGGTCCACCGACAAATGTGAAGATGAAATCCAGTTCGAGTCCATATCCTTTGCTTCGACAAGGAGTAATGCTGGATAACACTTCTCGTCCGACGCGCGGTAGTAGGTACCAGTTCGCATGTCGAAAGAAGAATTTACAAACCGCCATTGGACGTATGGCGATCCTAAAATGAGCAAACAGCATCGAACCGATGCGTTCGGCGGTGTTGAACGACTTTCTCGCTTCTCCGGAAAGATCTCCCAATACTCGCGATAGGTCAACCCAAACGTTGAAAGTTCGTTTTCATCGATTGTTGGAAAGTCGTCGACCTCCGTCACCTCAAAGAATGCGAAGCCTTGCGATTCTGCGACCGGCCAAACGAGTTCTTCGTTGCAAGCCGTTTCGAGCAGGCCGGTATGAACCTGCCACCGCTCAGTAGAACCTAGTTCATCGCGGGTTAGTATCTTCGTGGTTTGCAAGAAATCACCATATAATAGAAACCTGCAAGAGCGTCAGTTGCTACTCCATTTTAGTGGAAAGTAATTACGAAGTGAAGGAAGTCGAAGTGGTGCACAATCCAAAGAGGTAGGTCTAGATGGCCGACACTTGGACCGTACGATGGTGGTGTGATAGGTATACGAATCGGGCGATAAAGTATGCCACGAGCACCGAGAGTCGGTGAGTCGGGAGGTTTGTATTATGCGTTGATTCGAAAGAGGCTACATTAGGTATTGGGGATCCTCAATTTGAAGCGATACACCCAGCGAAATGGTGCCATGTTCACCGTGAAAAGATGCAAGACTTTCCAATCTAAGATGACGACCATTTATTTGTGGTCTGTCGGTATGTCGATCGCAATGCGTGCGTGCAGGACTTGTGAGGAAGGCGGAGGAAGGCATTGGAGTCGTTATGGCGACGGCTTCAGTCTCATGAGCCAGCGATGAAGCTTCTATGGGAATGGCTTTCAATGGTGGGCTCTGGTTACCTGACGTGTCATCAAGAATCGTTAGCCCACCCAGTTGCGGGCCGCACGCGACCTCAAGCTGTTTGCTTCAGAGTCATTTACAAATTCTTGCTTTGTCGGGTCGAAGTTTAGCTTTCGTTTGAGCATCCATGCCATTGCCGCAGCATGGCAGGCGACGTGCGAGTTTCGCATCACTTCTGGGTTTGTAACCGTTGGCTTTCGCGACTTGATGCAGTCGAAGAAGTTTCTTGCGTGCGCAGTCACGTCTAGCCCCTTCACTTTACCTGCGGCATCCTTCAGTTCACCGCGAAGAGCATCGGAGGAAACCACCGTTTCGCCGCTATCGCCAGTTTCTATGGACCCTTCCGAGCCAACGAACCGAACGGGGCACGTTCCGAGTCGTGTTATCCAGTTCGGGCCACGGTCACCGAATGGTGTTGCCAAGAAATCCAAGATCAATTTGACTCCATTCGCGTATACGCAGGTGATGCCCGACTCCGTGGGTTCAAACGAGATGGGGGTCGTTCCATCAGCTTGATTGGCCCACTGACACAAGTCGACCGTGTGAGCGCCCCAGTCGAGTAATCGGGCACCCGAATCAAAGTCATAGTAGCCTCGCCAGCCACCTGAAACGTACTTGCTATTGTAAGGCCGCCAAGGTGTTGGTCCGAGCCACATGTTCCAGTCAACGACTTCTTTCGGTGGCGTCGGCTCGCCCGGTAGCCAGCTGTTGTCGAGCGTCGGGACGTAGACCGAAGCGTACAGCGTTTGCAGTTTCCCGAGCTTTCCGCTCTGAGCCAGCGTAACGGCTTGTTGGAAGTTCGGGACGCTTCGGCGCTGCGTACCGGCCTGAAAAATACGACCGGTCTGCTTCATTGTGTCGGCCAATTGTTGACAAAGCTCAATGGTCAATCCACACGGCTTTTCGCTATAAACATCCTTGCCCGCTTTCGCCGCCATCATGGATGCGGTCGCGTGCCATCGATCGCCGGTAGCAACAATCACGGCATCGATATCCTTGCGATCGAGCAGTTCGCGAAAATCACGATACAGTCTGCAATCAGTGTTTGAATAGTGCTTGTCGACAAGTGTCTTGCCTGCGTCCCGCCGACTCGCTTGAACGTCGGCGATTGCAACGCACTGAACGTCGGCGAGTCCGAGCATCGCTTGCAAATCATAAGTGCATCGTGGTCCGATTCCGATGACGCCGAGTGTGATTTTGTTGCTCGGAGCAACGGCACCTCCGCGTCCAAGCACATGAGGTGAGACAATCATTGGGAGAGCAGCGGCTGCGACCGAGGTTTGGATGAATTGGCGTCGGGTACGTGAGAGATTGTTATGCATAATTCTTTGCGCCTACTTTCGGTTTTTTAGGTGAGCTCTAGTCTAGTTACGAATCAAGGTTTGTAGCTAGTACCCATCGCTTTCAGAATCTTGTCGAGCAGCTCTTCTTCGCCGATGGGACCGGTATGGCGAAAGGCGACTCTGCCTCCCGGAGCAACCAGCAACGTATGAGGCTGCGGTCCCGACCATTCCGGATCCAACGCCTTGATCATGCTATCCATACTTGCTTCCGTGTATAGATAGTTGTTGGACGTGCGACCTTCTCTTTCAATCGATGATTTCAATTTCTTCGGTAGAGCGGCGCGCTGTTTGTTGAGGAACGCGAATGCCCGGTCTTTGTCCGCTGGCAAATCGGTGCTCAACGTGATCAGTTCAAAGTCCCGTAAACCCATGCGGCGAGAAATGCGAATTAAACCGGGAAACTCGACGACGCACGGGCCGCAAGTGGTGGACCAGACATTGAATAGGCGGTATTTGCTCGTGTCATTCTTTACCAGTGCAGCGATCCCTGCCGAATCGATCGTGTCCATGGTCACTTCTGCTTGTTCCCACTTTTCATTGTCCAGTCCGACCTCCGCAATCTTCTCCCGCCACTTGGTGGAACATCCAAATGGCTTCGTCTCTGAGTTTGGCACTGGCTTGCTTTCGAGCAAAGCGAGAATCGCCTCTTTCGCATCATGCCGTTTAACAGTCGACGGATCGGGAAATCGGGAATCGTCAAGCCAGCCTTGGTACCGAAGTGTCCGAGCGCGATCGAACACAAAAACGTGCGGCGTGGCCAAGCATCCGAACTTCTTTGCGACTGCCTGCGTTTCTCCATCGTAGAGATATGGAAATGTAAAGCCCTCGTCCTTGGCGTACAGTTTCATATGTTCGAAACTATCATCGTATTTGGAGTATCCCAATTCGTCGGTTCTGAGTCCATCGCCCGAGTTGGGGTTGATGGCGACAACAGCAAGGCTCTTGCCCGTGAGCTCCTTTAAGAGAGTTAGAAGACGTGGATCTTGTGCGTGGCAAACTGGGCAGTGATTGGAGGTGAAGTAGACCATAAGCACTTCGGATTCACGGAAGTCATTGAGTCCCCATGCGCGGCCATCGATTCCTGGCAAAGAGAACTCCGGTGCTTTGTCACCGATCGATAACTTTTGAAAGCCAGGTGGAAAGTCGGCAGCGAAAGCTCTGTTCAAAAAGAGACTCGAACACAGCGCAAGGGAAATCGCACTCAGGCCAATTAAGGTTCTCATGTTGACATCATTGTGGGAGGGCAATGAAAGGGTTTGTGCACGACATAGAATAGCTAGTCTATGGTAGCACAAACGAAGTCGGCCAAAGATATTCGTCTCAATAACTTGGGGGTAAACTCGGACGTTCCTCCGGGGGCGGAAGGCTTTGCGGCGGCTGAAGCGCCGAAGGTGTGTCGAGTGATGAGATAGGTGGCAATGCCCCGACTGGAGGTGCAGCGCCTGGCGTTGCATCCGATGAACTGCCTTGGATGGGTAGACTCGAGTTTAGCTCATTCATGTCGGGTGCGTAGGGATGGTTCACGTCCCTGTAGCTGGAATGCGTGGGCACAAAACCCGGTAATGGAAACTCAGATTGGCTGGTTGCGTTTTGATTCGATGGGCTCGGCCAAAGTTGTGATAGAACGTCTTGGTAATTCAGTTGGTTGGGTTGGCCGTTGAGCAGCTGTGCGCCTGAAAACGACCAATTCAGTTTGTCGGGTGAATTCAAAAGTTGGGCAATATGGCTATCGATCAAGGACCGCTTCAGAGAGTCACGTTCCGAGATCGCTGCTTCCCAACGAAGTAGCGACTCTTTTGCTTTTTTGAGGTCTGCGCGCTCATTGTTCTGCTTGGTTTCGAATTGCTGAATCGCCAACGCCAACATCTGGCTCAGAATTTCTCGAAGCTTGACCGAATCGGCACCGGGCATGTCGCGAAGCTGATCTGCCAACTGACCGAGTGCGTTGGATTGGCTGGAAGGAACCTGGTTTGGAATTCCAATGGACGACTGAACCGCGACAACGTAAGCGTTGTTGTCGCTAGCAGCTCCGGTGGAGAGCTTGGCCGATGGTGTCGCGTAAGGCGTCGCTGTTGGGTATGGGTTTGGTTGGAAACCTGGCTGATGATAGGTCGAAGTGATGCTGGGGTTGGCAGGATAGCTATGGCTCGAAGGATAGGGAATCGGGCTGTTGTTGAAACCGTTTTGCCCCACAGTTGGCAATTGGGTCGCGGGGAATTGCATGGGAGTTTGCAATGACTGATTTTGCAATGATGGAACTCGCGTAGGGGTACTCGAATATGAACCTACTGAATTTCCAAGCTGGGTGGGTTGACCAAAGACCTCATTTTTCGAGTTTGGCCTAGGCGGTTTAGTTTGAGGCGATTGAGCATAGCCAGCATTGTCAACTGGGGTGTAAGCAACTGCCATCGGCATGTTTATCGAAGCAGGAAATCGGTGCTGAGTGTTTTTGAAGATAGCTAGCCTAAAGCCCTGCGACTGGAGCGTGGCGCCCAATACCACGCATCCCAACAAGATGCAGGGCAACCAAACCAGACGTCGCATCCAACGTCCTGTAATGATTTGCAATAGCCGACGTGCAATTTTCATTTGGTTCTCTCCGTGAACGATTTTGTAATGCCTGGGTATCGAAAGAGCAGTTTACCCCAAACGTACTCCGTCGCAGATAGCAGTTTGAATCGTATGGAAAGAAGGAACACATTAGAGTTCTAGGTCGTCGCAATCCTCTCGAGCTTATCCTGTGCTTGAAGTTAGCGATATGATCGCGGCACGCCATTGCGGAGCAATGGCGTGCCAATCGAAGTCGCGAGCGCGTTGGAATGCGGCTCGGCCTAATGAGTCGCGAAGCGATTCGCTTGAGAGCAATCGATGTAGCGTGCTCGAAATGGATTCTTCCGATGGGATGATTAGCCCGTCAACCTCATGTGTAATCGTTTGGCGAATGGCTGGACTGCAATCCAACACGGCAACCGGCAACCCTGATGCCATTGCCTCGAGCATCGACTGCGGATAGCCCTCGTAGTCACTTACAAGACAATACGCATGCGCAGCGGTTAGCCTGCTCCACACGTCGTCGCTCCAGAGAGACCACTGGACGCTGTGTTCAATGTTTAGATTAGTCGCTAAGTGTTGTAGTGCGACGCGTTCCAGGCCATCGCCAACAATTTGCAGTCGCCAATCGCGATGGTTTTCGTTCAGGCTCGCCCAAGCGCTCAGTAGTCGGTCCAGCCGCTTTTCTCTCGAAAGTCGACCGACGAAGACCAGAGTCTTGGGTTGAATCAGGGCACGTCGGCGGGTGAGGTCTATTGGACTGAATTCCGGGATGCGAATCGCGGACGGAATAACGACCATTTTGGCAGGAGCGACCCAGGCTTGGCCGGCGATATGATCACCCACTTCTTTTGTTTGGGTGACACAGATACGGCACTTGGGATAGTAACTCTTTCTCATGAACTCCCAAACGCTACCAAGTGTTTGTCGTCGCGGGTCACTGCGTTCCGAGATGAGGACTGGGATGCTTGAGGGGCAGGCCATCAGCGAAAGAATATTTGTGGAATCGCAAAAGCTGACTACCGCATCCGGTCGCCAGGTCTGGATTTGACTCCGAAGACGCATAATTCTTTGGATATTCGCAAAGGCCCCCTTTACGAGACCGCCGCTAGTGCCGGTCAGATTGAGTCCTACTCGCTCGATTCGTGAGTCGAGTTCGTATGCATCGTTGCCAGTTTTGTCTAAGGTCACTAGGCTAGTCTCTGCGAGGGGAGCTATTTCATTAGCGAGATAGCTCATTTGGCGTTCGGAGCCTCCGCCTCGCATCGAATGGATGACGAACATCACTCGTTTCGGAAATTCGGTAGACTGCTGCTGTGTCGGCATCCAACACTGACCTTTCAATGTGATCGAACTTGGCTCAACTCCATACTAGCCCCAAACCTGCCTGCATCGTATGCGGATCGAAACTTTGGCACAACGTACCGTCGGTCACCCAAGCGGTTCGTTCGCTATTTGCGCCAGCGGTGGTCATTCAATGTGGAAAATGCGGTTGGGGCCGATTGGAGCCGTTGCCGGCTCAAGAAATGGTCCATGCTGTTTACTCGAGTGAACAATATGCTCAGTCGTACGACGCGGTAGGACAAGACTATGTGTTATCCGAGAAGACAGCGAGCGAGCAGTTGGCTCCGCGTTTCAATCGACTGGAGTCGTATCTGCCGAACAAGGGTAGGTTGCTCGATATCGGTGCGTCTCGCGGTGTTTTTCTCAAGCTTGCGGCCTTGGAGGGTTGGACAATTTTTGGCCTAGAAGCCGGCTTAGACACTATCGCCTATGCGAAGTCCCACTACGGGATCACGATCGAGCACGGCACGCTTGAGGAAACGACCTTACCAAATGGATTCTACGACTGTGTTCATTTGAGCCATGTTCTCGAACATCTCCATGATCCGCTGGAAAGCATTCGACGAATAGGGGGTTCCATCAGACCCGGCGGCGTTTTGATCGTCGAAGTTCCTTTCGAATTCGGTGACTTTTTTGATAGGTTTCGCGAGGTTGTGCTCCGACGAGCTCGGGCAGTGAACGTAGTCCCCTCGTCGCATCTCACCTTCTTTACTATCAAGTCACTGTGTATGCTGCTGGAGAAATCGGGCTTTGATGTTCTTTATGCCGCAACGCCCCGGCGCAACAAGTCGTTCGAAAGCGCTTTGCCGATGGGTAGAATACTCAAGCGATTCGTGTACGGAATGGAACAATTTCTAAAGATGGGGCCACTCATCGAAGTGTTTGCGAGAAAGAAGTAAAATGACTATACCACCGAAAAGCACCAACAGCCTACGCGTTATCTTGGTGGGAGATGTGGTTGGCAAACCAGGTGTATCCATGCTGTGCGATTCCGTGCGTTGGTTGCGACAAGTGCTGGCGGTGGATCTGATCATTGCCAATGCGGAAAATGCCGCCGACGGAGCAGGCTTGACCCGAGCGCAATACCACAACATTGTATCGGCCGGTG
>JANMNR010000792.1:0-2614 GCA_031368325.1 Pirellula sp. | reverse complement strand
CAAGCTAGGTTTACCGGCCGCTTCGCACTGGTTATTCCCTTTACGTACAAAGTCGCACTTCAAAATACAGTCGATGATTATGGAAACACCTACTTAACGGCGGAGAAACCTTTGGGAAGGATTCTGGGAAGCTATCGCATGACAGCCCAAGCCGACGCCAATGGGTTGAACGGGAATTTCCAAGCGGCCGGTGATAATGGTTCCATCCGGATGAACCGAATCCGGTAGTCTTCATGGCACGCACAACGCAACGCGTCCAATTTGTTGGCCATGCGGGGAATCTACTGGCTGGCATTGCAGAACTCCCCGAGGAATCGCCTCGCGGGTTCATTCTCTTTTCGCACTGCTTTACCTGCAACAAAGACCTAAAGGCGATCGTTCGAATCAGCCGAGGCCTAGCGGATCTGGGTTGGGGCGTTTTGCGTTACGACTTTTCAGGACTCGGCAATAGCCAAGGGGACTTCAGCCGCACGAACTTTAGTACCAACCGCCAAGACTTGCATGCAGCGAGCGAATTTCTTGCGCGAGAATTTCAGCCGCCATCATTCTTAATTGGCCACAGTTTTGGGGGGGCGGCAAGTTTGTCGATGGCAATGGAATCGTCGACAGTGCTCGGGGTCATTGCGGTTGCATCTCCCAGCGACACGCATCATTTAGCCAGCCTGCTTGAAACGATGAATCCTGAAATCCTGTCAAGCGGTCAGGGCTTCGTGTCGATCGGCGGGCGAATGCACCACATCCGGCGAGAAATGCTAGACGATTTTCGTTCGTATGACCTAGTTGCGACGGTGCGTGCGGTGACCAAGCCGATCTTGGCGTTTCATTCGCCCATCGATGAAACGGTAGGGTTTCAAAACGCACTGGTTAATTGCGGATTGGGATCGATGCCCTCCAAGTCACTCAATCGCTCTTTAATTAGTCTGCCTAATTGCAATCACTTGCTGACCACGTCTGATGAGGATTGCGTATTGGTATCTGCGGTGACGGACAGTTGGTGTAGGAGGATAATTGCAGGGTAAATCGTCTGCGAGGAGATTTTCGGCAGTTTTGGTCTTCCCAATTCGACCGCAATCCGTCACCATGTTGGCCCTTCGCACCATTAATTTCTAGCATCTCTATTAAAAACCGTTGATCCGAATATGAGCCAACAAATTCTCCAATTGGTAGAGCAATCCTCCCTCAAGGAGAAAGTCGATGCGTTTGGCATCGGCGACACGGTGGACGTCCACACCAAGATCCAAGAAGGCACGAAAGAACGCATTCAGATTTTCAGTGGAATCGTGATCGCTAAGAGCGGTTCCGGAACGCGAGAAATGTTTGTTGTTCGGCGAATCGTAGCGGGCGAGGGGGTCGAACGAAAGTTCCCTGTTCACTCGCCTCGTATTGACAAGATCGAAGTCAAGCGACGATCGGTAATTCGCCGCGCCAAGTTGTACTTCTTGCGAGAGCGTAGCGGCAAGGCTGTTCGGCTCAAAGAACGTCGAATCAAGTAAACGCACCTAATCCAAATAAAAAAAGCCGATGCTATTTGCATCGGCTTTTTTTTTGAAATCGAGTTGCGCTAGATTACTTGCTTGTGAAGTCTAGGTACCACAGACCGTCATCCCATTCGAGGGCGACTTTACGCCATCCGAGTGGAACTTGTGGGTATGGGTAAAACGGTCCGATGTATGGCCACGCCGAAGCGCTGTACTGCTTTGGATAAGTTACAGCCGCATAGTTTGGATGGGCTGCATAGCTTGGCCATGCATAGTTTGGCAGGTTAGGTTGGTCGTAGCGAGGAGTTCCTCCGCCGTAACCAGGACCACCTTGCATGGGGACTGGGGCCATAGCTCCACCCGCAGCAGGCATTGGCATTGGTCCCATAGAACCATTGGTAAGCGCACTCGGAGCGAATGCACGCGGAGCACCGCTGCCGACGACTGGCATCGACGATGGGCCGGCAACTTCATTGCTGGCCTGTCGGACTCGACCGGTGACTGTCACGTCGTCGATCACTTTGCGAACGCCCGGTGTATTTTGAGCCGTTCCTAGAACCAGTTGCTTTTGCTCAGGCGTAGAGACAACTCCTCGAGCCCAGACTTCACCACCGACAGTGGAAATATCGAGTTCGAAATTTCGGAGGTGACCGTTTTTCTGAGCGCTTCCAAGTCGACCCAATATTTCCGAAGTGATTCCTGCATCGACAGGTGAAACAACGGATTGAGCGTCGTTAGAAATTCGGGTTGGTTCGGCCAGATACTCTGGTGAATCAACTATAACGGTGTCGTTTGCCGACGCTGGCATCACTAAACTGCTTGGTGTCGCTGGAATTGCAGGCGTCTCTGGGCTTTTGGCCCGAACACTGGCACTGTTCTCAACGAGCTTTACACCCGGAGTCACCGAAGCGATTTTTAGTACGCTATCGAGCTGGGCTTGATTTGCAACAGTACCACCGATGACAACTTTGCCATCTTCGACGCTGAGGTCGATATCGAAACCTTTGAGGGTTCCGTCTGTTTGCTTTTGTTTAAGTGTGGAAACGATGGCATCGGCGATCTCGCGATCTCCACCGAACGCTGTCAAGGGAGCACCGGCGGTCAGCGAGGCGATCGCCATGCCCAAAAAGAATCGT
>JANMNR010000784.1:0-4328 GCA_031368325.1 Pirellula sp. | reverse complement strand
CTTACCATCCGATTTCCATTTGCCACCGAAATGGACGAGCCAGCAAGCAGATGGTGGATGTCGTAGTGGGTGGCCCGTTATGCGAATCGGGCGATATCTTCACGCAAGAGGAGGGGGGATTTGTTGCAAAGCGATCTTTGCCCGCAGCGTCGGTGGGAGATTACTTGATCCTTGAGGTGGCTGGCGCATACGGTTTCGTGATGGCAAGCAATTACAACGGTCGCTTCCGAGTTCCTGAAGTTCTGCTTGAGAATGGCGAAATGCATTGCATCCGTAAGAGGGAGACTTTTGACGACCTTATTCGAGGCGAGCTGATTCCGCCAAGTAAAACGATTGTCTAGAACGATGGATCGCACCTTTTCGGGGGTAGAAACGATTGCCTCCGCCAAACTCAAAACATAAACTTGCCTCGCGGTTACAATTGCGTTAGTTATTAGTGAGTCACCCTACTCCTTTTGAGGATCCTTGAATGTCGATGTATCGAAAAACCCTAATGGCAGGTATTGCAGCAATGGCTATTGTATCCAGTTATGGCGAGGGACCAGTTTCGCCGAGTTCGTCAGCGCACGCGGCCGAACCCGCAATGGTTGAAGTTCCAAAGGTTTTGTCCTTCAAGGTCAAAACACTCGAAGGGGAACCAGCAGACCTGAGTAAATACGCAGGCAAAGTTGTCATGTTTGTCAACGTGGCCAGCGCGTGCGGAATGACACCGCAGTACTCAGCGTTGCAAGCGATGAACGAAAAGTACAAGGACAAAGGACTCGTGATCATCGGGGTCCCATGCAACCAGTTTGGAGCCCAAGAGTCTGGCTCAAGCAAAGAAATTCGCGATTTCTGCACGAGCACATATAAAGTCACGTTTGATATGCTCGAAAAGGTCAACGTGAAAGACGCGGGCAAAGAAAAGGCTAGCGAACTCTTTGCGTACTTGAGCGAACAGGACACAAAGCCGGCTGGAAAAGGGCCCGTGGGCTGGAACTTTGAGAAGTTTGTTGTCGATCGCAAAGGGAACGTCGTAGGGCGATTCAAGAGCAATGTAAAGCCAGACTCCAAAGAGATGGTGGAACTCATCGAAAAAGCACTTGCTGACAAGTAATCCGCTTGATTGACCGTTCGAGGCCCGAAATGCCTCGAATGCGTGCGTCAGGGAAATAGTGCAGATTAATAAGGTAAAACCCTCGCTCCGCTTTGAGGGTTAAACTAAGCAAGTCAACATGTTTAACCGTTCGCGGCTTGAAGCCCGAACGCGTAGGTAAGCGAAATCAATCGAATGGATAAACTGAGCCGTTCAGCCTACTTGGTGCTTCGTCCAACTTAGAAAGGCGGGCTGCGTTGAACGTGTACGATGGACTTCTAGTCCGTCAGATCCAATCTTTGTCGACGGACAGGAAGTCTTTCGTACCCAAAATCAAATGTGGATGAAGCACTCGTCGCCGGCTAAACATTTACCAATCAAGTTGATTGGGGAAAAATTCTGATATCAATTCCGCGTAAAACGGCCGCAGTGCTTGCACGTCCATACGCTCATCTCGCTTGGTGTAGAGATCGTATTGATTGAAATCGTTTACCCAAGCAAACATTTCGCGATCTTGCTGGTTCATCAGCGAACCATACGCTTGCTCACGATGGATCGGATAGCATGAGTGGTAGCGAATCATGTATAACCCAGGCAACGGCAAATGGTCTTTGACGACGTGATACAGGTACTCGTCATGTCCCCAAGACAGCATGACCTGATCTAAACCACAGCCCGCCTCGTAGATTCCCAATTCCGTTTGGTACAGCGCGTTTTGGAAGTCCGGGTTTGCCTGAAACGCTTCGTGAAAAACAATCTTTTCTGAGTAACGGCATCCGACCGGAAAGGTATCACCAACCACTGCCCACTGCGGTTCGTCCCACAGGCAAAGAATTTTACCTAGATCATGAATGAGACCGGTCAAAATGTACCAGCGTGGCCGGCCTGCTTTACGAATGGCCTCTGCCGTTTGCAACAAATGCTCTATTTGCGGCAAATCGATGTCCGGGTCGCTGTCGTCGATTAACGTGTTGAGGTACTCCATCGCCTCCCAAATGCCCATGCGTCGTTTATTCAGCGAAAGGTATTGCGAGCGTTTTTCCTTGACGAAGTCGACGGTTTGGAATTGATGATTCAAACGGTAGAATTCGCGCACGCCTGGTTTGGCTTCGGCTGCGTAGTTGCGAAACACTTTTGATCCATCCGCAGACGGTTCGGGATACCGTCTCAGTAGGTCATCTTCCCAGTCGTCCAAACTGGCCAAGGGAACGTCGGGAGGGTTGATTGATTTCAAAGCAATAGTTCCTACGGTAGTGAAAATATGAATCCGGCGTCAAAACACTAAAACCGGCCTGGCCGCGCCAACGAGAAACCAACTGTTTCAATGAAAAACAACCTCAAGAGAATTTGAGCATTCCCTTGCTGTCTCCGAAGCTATCCGCCTTTACGCCCACTTGATTTAGCATCCACAAATAGAGGTCGCAAAGGGGCGTGTCTTTTGGAAATCGCCAATGTGCCCCTTTTCGGATCTTGCCGCCTGCTTTTCCAGCCATCAAAATTGGCAAATCGTCGTGGTTATGTCTGTCTCCGTCGGAAATGCCGCTTCCGTAGATGATCATGCAATTGTCGAGCAGTTTGCCACCCCCCTCCTCAACATTCGCAAAATGGTCAAGGAGATAGGCAAAGTGCTGCATGTGAAACAAGTTGATCTTTTGGACTTTGGCCTGCTTCTCATCGCTTTTGCCGTGATGTGACAAATCATGATGACCCTCTGGAACGCCGATTTCAGGATATCCGCGATTGTTGCCTTCGTTAGCGATCATGAATGTAAGGACTCGCGTCGAATCGCTTCGAATTGCGATTGCGACCATGTCCAACATGAGCTTGCAGTGTTCGCTCCAATCGCGTGGCACTCCAGCGGGTCTTGGGAAGTTCGGAATCCCGTCTTCGCCAACTCGCAATTTGTCCGAATTGACTAGTCGATTCTCTATTTCTCGGACGGCGTACAAGTACTCATCCAGCTTCCGCTTGTCGGCAGTCCCAAGCTTCTTTTGCAGCGAGTTCGCATCGTCCAACACGAAATCCAAAACGCTCTTGCGTCGTTCGGTTCTGGCCGCACGGTTCTTGCCCTCACTAACATTGTCCCCATTTCCGAACAGACGATCGAAGATGGCAGAGGGGTCGTTCTCTTTAGCCAATGGACTACTTTCATTTCGCCACGCGAGATTGCTAGAGTACGCACAGGAATATCCGCTGTCACAGTTGCCCGCTTGAGCCGAGCCTTCTAAGCCCATCTCCAACGAAGCGAAGCGGGTATTTGTCCCGATGGCCTGGGCTGCAACTTGGTCGACCGAAATGCTGTTCTTGATATCAGCCCCATTCGTCTTTTTTGGATGTGCGCCTGTAAGGAACGAAGCACCTGAACGAGCATGATCTCCAGCGCCATCCTCGTGCGCTCGCGCGCCATCGAGAGTCAATCCGCTAAAAACAGAGATGTAGTCGCGATGCTTTGCCAACGGCTCCAAGGTAGCGGATAGAGCATAGCCAGCTCCTTCAGCGGCTGGCGTCCAGGCCGGCATATGCACGCCGTTGGGCACCATAAAGAACATTGTTCGTAAGGGTGCCTGTGGGGCAGTGGCGGCTGCGAGTCGTCCCACTGGAAGCATCGCATCCAGTAGAGGCAGACTCATGGCGATTCCTAGTCCGCGAAGAATGGTCCGGCGCGATAGTTGCTGAGTTTTCATAGTTCGTCGCGCACTCCTTTGCGTTGGAATGGATCGCTCGACACGATCTCGTAGATGAGTGTTGAAAGCTTGTAGTCGTCTTTCACCAACTTGGACTGAATCTTGTCGATTGCACATCGATCATAGTATTCGAGACCTCGACCGAGTCCATAGACCAGCAGTTTCTCAGAAAGGCAGCGAACAAATTTATCCGAGTTCTTTCCGCTAAAGCTTCGAATCAGATCGTTCGGCCCTCTGATTTGTTCCCCGTCTGGTAGTTCGCCGGAAGTGTCTATAGGTTGGCCATGATCGAGTGTTCGCCAGCGTCCAATCGCGTCGAAGTTTTCCAATGCGAGGCCAATTGGATCCATCAATTTGTGGCACGAAGCGCATGCGGGGTCAGCGCGGTGTTGCTCCATGCGTTGACGCAGCGTACCGGTCAGCTCCGCTTTGTCCAGCTCTGGTACGCCAGCTGGTGCTGGTGGCGGTGGCGTTCCCAGGAGATTATCGAGAACCCACTTACCCCGCTTAACGGGACTCGTTCGTGTCGGATTGCTGGTCACGGCGAGAATCGATGCGTGGGTCAACAA
>JANMNR010000776.1:0-4045 GCA_031368325.1 Pirellula sp. | reverse complement strand
CGAACGCCTTTTGAACGGTGATCGATTGCAGCATCTGATCTGCGAAGTTGCCGAGGGTCACTCCCGTTCGGTGGTGGATGGCACCCCCAAGCAACACCAGGTCGACCGAATCACTGGAGGAGAAGAGATTGGCCACTGGGAGCGAATTGGTGACGATTTGAAGTGGGCGGCCAATAAGTTGCCGGGCTAACTCGTAGGTCGTACTACCGCCATCGAGCAATAGCGTATCGTGATCTTCAATCAAACTAGCCGCGCTCTCAGCGATGCTCCGTTTTTTGTCCCATTGACCTGGGTTTTGCTTGGTCTCGAACTGTTTGACGGCAGTCGTGGGGCCGGTGGAAAAGACACCACCATGTGTTCGTTTGGCTTCCCCAGACTCTTCGAGGGCTTCTAGGTCACGCCGAATGGTCGATTCGCTGACCTCCATCGCGTCCTTCAAGTCGGGAATGGATACGAAGCCATGCTCGCGAATAAGTTCTCGCAGTTTAACGCGTCGAAAAACCGATCCGTTCAATTGATTGGAGGGGATCATGGACTTGGGAGAGGAATTCAGGTCGTTCCATGGCGGTAAAACGCCACGCAGCTTCAGTATGAATCGTCAAAGGCCATGTTTCAACCGGACCGGAACCGTTTATGACAGAATCAAGCCAGGTTTTTGACGGAAAGTGCGAGAAATGCGCCATGATTCAGCTGTGTTCTGATGGTTTACGAGCTGAAGAGTGACGAGCTGCGCTCGGTAAAAATCGAAGATCCCACGGAAATGGTCCGTGTTTTCAGATTCGTCGAACCAGGGGGGCAACGATGCCGTAAGGCCACGCTGTCGGCGAAATCGTGGTAGAAGAATAGTGCGTTGGTGGCTATTCTATTGCTCGATCCCTCTATTGCTCGAAACAAACCCCATTCAATTCCCTATGAGCCAAGTCTATTTATCCGCCGAAACTGAAGAAGAAATACGCGAGACGACCAATTTTTCGTTGATTGCGTTGTTTGGATTTTTTCTTGCCATGGCTGGGCTTTTCGCAATTCAGTACATCCAAATGATGCCGTTCGCCATTCTTGGTGGACTTTTGGGGGCGATAACACTACTCACGGCCAAGCGCCGAAAGCTTGGCTTTTTTTCCCGTACCCTTGGCGTTTTAGCGTTGGTAGCCGGATCCGTTGCTGCTTCGTACGGTTTGTTTTATAGGTCGTTGGAGAACAGCTATGACCTCTCTGTGGCACGAACCATTTCAGAGATGTATCTGGATAATCTTTCCAAAGGCGATCTGGACAAAGTATTTTTCCTTGTAGGGTTCCCACCAGGTTCTGAAGAGTCCGCATCCGGCGAACAATCTGATTCACCGACGAAGCGTGCGATGAATCGATTGAGGCAAGACGTTGCACACAAGGAAATCGGCTTGCGTAAGAACCCACCCAAGTGGGCTTATGCGGGCTTGGTATCTGAGTTTGCTGGCACCGACGGCCACACCTACAAATTGACGTACCGAGACGAGAGCCAATCCATTCCGCCAAACTACTGGATCCTAGTTCGCAAGAACTGCGCAAAGTACGACAAATCGAGGACCACGGTAAATTGGTTCGTGGACAAGCTCGAAATCGCTCGGGACAAGTAGCGGAATCCATACGGATGCCGAGAACCCTGATCAGTCTTGGTGCAAACCTCGGCAACGTTCGCGAGTCCATGCATGCGGCCAAACGCTTGCTGGATGATACTTTTGGATCCACAAATATCGAGTTGAGCCAACTCTACCGCACGCCGCCGATCGGCGGCCCCGATGGCCAAGGAGACTTTCTCAATGCAGTTGCTGCAATTGAGACCGATCGATCCGTTTGGGAAGTTTGGGAGATCATCAAGGGGATCGAATCGAACCTAGGACGCCAACGCCAATTGCGTTGGGAGGCGCGACGAATCGACATCGACTTGTTGCTGTACGATCAGCATCGGATTTGGACCCCGCATCTCAAAATCCCGCACCCTCGCATGTGCATGCGAACCTTTGTGCTGATTCCTGCTTGTGAAATCGTGCCGAATTGGATTGAACCGGTGACACTCTGGAGCGTTGCCAAACTTCAGGAACACCTTCGCCTCTCCGCGATGAACCAAATTCCGATCCGAGTTTTATGCCAAGACGCCGCCCATTTGTCGAGTCTAAAAAATGAATTTGAGCGTAGCGCGGGGAGAGAGCAAATTGAGGTGCTTTGGGAAATAGGAAATCCAAAACAGCTTTCGCACGGTGCACCGCACAAGCTAACAATTGCTGCGGTCGCTTCACCGGATCCAACAACAATACTATGGGAAGATTGCAGCAAGCCATGGGTGGCCGCGTTCAACATGGAATCGACATCCGCGAGCGACGCGGACGAAGCAGATCGAGTCCAAGGACCAAGGTATTTGATGCCGCTGGACGATGTCAAATGGGCGGTTCACGAAATCTTCGCTGCGCATCATGCCATGCGGTGCGCACTCGAATCCGCCGGGCAATTTTAGATTTCGAAAACAGCACGATCAATCTCGAACGGGATGTTCGAGCGCACGCTACCTAGATTCATGCCAAGGGGACACGATCAAAATTCGCCGGCGTTCGGTGAAAAAGCTCTTCGTTGGGCAATCATCTTCGACGGCGTGGGCTAATCTTGCGGCGCATCGGATTGAGGCTTCGCTTTTTGACTTCGACGACCGTGGCCGTTTCTGTTTCAGAAACGTCGTCCGTTTGATTTTCTGAAGCAAGCGTTTGAATGGACTTCTTGGTCATTCCAAAGTCCTGTGCCAGCGGGTCTGCGACGAGCTGCCGATTCATTCGCTGTTCTATCTCAGTGAGTGCGTCCCCCTGACCCTTCAAGATAAAGGTAAATGCTATGCCATCTCGCCCCATGCGTCCTGTTCGACCGACGCGGTGGACGTAATCATCGACGTCGTCGGGCAAATCGTAGTTGACGATATGAGAAATCGTCGTAACGTCGATGCCTCGGCCAACAACGTCGGTTGCGACCAGAATTTGGATCGAGCCGTTCCGAAGCGATTTGAATACCGAATCGCGTTGTGTCTGGTTCATGTTGCCATGAATCGTGCTGAGTCTCATGTCGGAAAGTTCCGGTATTCGCGGCAGCACTTTTTCAAGCTGATTGTGCAGCTTGGCCGTTCCCAGTTTGGTGCGGCAAAAGATGATCGTTTGTGGCGGTTTCTCGCGTGTTAGCAGTTCGACCAAGACGTCAAATTTTCGGTCCGGCGATACCGTGAGATAACGTTGCTCGATGGTCTCGACCGACATGTCCTTCTGGGAGCAGTCCACATGCACTGGTTCAAAAAGGTACTTTTGGGCGAGTCTCTTGACCTCTTCGTCCAGAGTTGCGCTCAGCAAGAGGGTTTGGCGGTTTTCTGGGCAGCGACGGAGAATGCGTTCGATATCGGGTCGAAAGCCGATGTCGAGCATTCGGTCTGCTTCGTCCAAAACGACACACCATATGTTATTCAGCTTGAGGGAACCGCGATTGATATGGTCAATAACGCGGCCAGGGGTACCCACCACAACTTGAACAGCTCCCTCGAACGCCTTGAGCTGTTTCGTCATGTGTTTGCCACCCGCAACCTCCAGAATCTCGGTCGGGCAGCCATATGCCAGCTTGACAAATTCGCCATGGACTTGAGCTGCGAGCTCTCGAGTTGGCACCAAAACTAGGGCTTGGGGATATCGTGAGGTTCTAAGAGGATCCAGCTGTTCCAAAATTGGGATCGCAAAGGAGGCGGTTTTCCCGGTTCCTGTTCGGGCTTGGCCGATCACGTCATAACCCTGCAAAGCCCACGGAATCACTTTCGCTTGGATGGGGCTGGGGGTTTCGTACCCTAGACGCTTAATGGCCCGCTGGGTGATTGCGGAGAGCTTTAATTCGTCGAATGTTTCTGGCGTCTTAGTTTCCATGGTCCGGTCGATGGATGGTGTTCAGGCCAAGTGCAAGCCGTGGCCATCTCTTTCGTAACTCGATTAAACGAGCATTCTACGGTACAGTTTGCTACCTGATTAGTTCAAAATACCCCAACGCACTTATT
>JANMNR010000768.1:0-11156 GCA_031368325.1 Pirellula sp. | reverse complement strand
CCAGTCGATTCGCAGCTGGATCGATCGGCGACAAGCAGTTGAAAGAGACCCCGTCGACACCAACCTCTCCTGCAAAAGTGCCTTCATCCAAGCCTATTCCTCAGAAGCCGCTGGTCTCGGCCCCCGCAGCGCCGACCGTTCCAGCACCGTCGGTCCAGCGCGTTCCTTTCGAACAGAAGCCTGTGTCAACGCCTGCAAACCGTATCCCTGCTGATGAAACAAATCAAGCTGTTCAAACGATGCCGAACACACTCAAGCCTGTCCCCTCGGATCGGCTTCCAACCCGGACCGCGTCTCCCAATCTAACGCCAGCTGCAAATCCAGCTGCAAATCCAGCTGCACCCGCTGCGAAGGCTCCGGATGTTCTTGTCGATCCGTTCAAGGATGACTTAAGTTCTCGCGGAACCCGAGACAAAATGGAGGTAATTTTGCTAACGAGCGATCGTCAAGTTGCAGACAACGCGCTCAGACTGGTCCCGGCAGAAAGTGAAGCGCCCTCAAGACTAACACCAAAGCAACGCGGTACTTCGACTGCACCCGAATTCAACGGGCTCCAGTTTGAGGCTGCCGAATCCGATTCGGTTCAAGGGTCGCAGGTTGTGCCATCGAACTACGTTGAATTGCTACCGGTCAAGTTGGATGTTCGAAAAGAAGCATCCAACGGCAACGCTAACGGTTCGCCACAGGTGTCCAAAATTCGGGTACCAACAAAACGCTAAACGGTTAGAGCTGACTGATACATCAAGAGCATTTCCGATTCGTTGGTTTGCCTTGGGTTAAACGACGCTGTCCACTGCTTGGTGGCGGACTTAGCCAGGTCACTGAGCAAAGCAATTGTTTTGTCCGGATTCCCAATCGCGGTGACCGGCCACTGAGGTAACGTTTCAAGAGTCGTGGACAATCTGGCTTGTTTCATCCACTTGGTGAATACGGAGACTAAAACCTCCGAAGCCTGTAGGTTCGGCGTCGCGGACTCCCAATCCGGCATGAGCTTCACCAGTTCCCTGTATCTATCTTCGGTTACCAAACTATTGAATCGAAGGACATGAGGCATCATCAGTCCAACAGCTTGCCCGTGTGGGACGCCAAGTAGAGCGGTCAGCGGGTTAGCAAGCGCATGTGCTGCACCAAGCATCGAAGCTTCGATCGCCATGCCGGCAAAACAAGCCCCGAGTTGCATGCGGCCGCGCGCTTCGAGATCGCCAGGAGATTGGAGAACCTGCGAAAACCCATGGGAAAGGAGTTGCCAGGCTTCGCGAGAATAGCACTCGGACATGGGGGTTCGTTTGGAACACACAAAAGTTTCTAGTGCATGAGTCAATGCGTCGATGCCAGTCAAGGCGGTAACCATCGGCGGTTGGGTTAGTGTTAGAGTCGGATCCAGAATCGCAATTTTGCAGGCCGCACGGGGATCCCCGCAAGCCATCTTAACGTGCGAATCGGAGTCGCTAATCAAAGCAAAAGACTGCGTTTCACTTCCGGTACCTGCCGTGGTAGGAACAGCAATCATCGGCAACATCGGACCAGTTGCTTTGCCAACACCCCAATAGTCTTGTATTTCCCCTCCGCACGAGTAGAGAAAGTTAATCCCTTTTGCACAATCCATACTCGATCCGCCTCCCAAACCGACGATGAAGTCGGGTTGGAAAGCCCTGGCCACTTGAACACCACGTTCAACGTCCAAATTCGTGGGGTTTTCGGAGAGATCGTGAAATCCAAGTACAGGAATTCCCGCTTCCGAAAGACTCTTTTCACCCAATGAATATAGACCTGCTTTTACAACGCCTGGATCACTGACGACCAAAGCGCGCAAGCACCCCAGTTCGCGAGCCAGTTGCCCCAATTTTGCAACGAAACCCGATCCAAATAGGATTCGGGGACGAAGCTGGTAGTCAAATTCCTGCATGGATTCCTATTTTCATTTGAGTCTCGCTAACCTGGCTGTGGCTTGGTTCAGTATACGCAAAGTGGAAATCCCGGCGCAATTCCGCTGTACACCACAAAGACAAGATCTCAATCTTCCCCTATTCATAACAGTTTACCAAGTCCACTCGTTCCAATTGTAATAGTCTTAACGAGCCTTCACGTTCGCATTAATTTTTGCTCGCCACAGCTCCGATAACTACTTCTGACCAGCGTTCATGGATGGACAGTCAAAACTCTGTCAAAAAGGGGGGGCATGATGCCTCACTCTCTATCCATGCCTGCTGAATACACGAATGGCCCTGATGTGTTTAGGCCGTTTCAAAAACGCTAGTGCGTTCCACCCTTGTTCAGGATAGGAGTTCCAGAACTATGAAAATGAGCAAATTCGCGCTGACAGCAATGATTGCAAGCGCTTGCTGTGCGGGAACGGCCTTCGGTCAATCTAACCGAACAGCTCCCCGCTATTATCCAGCATCATATTACAGCTATTACCAGGATGGCGCTGCTGCCCAGGCTCCAGCCCCGATTGCGTCCGCAAGTGATGCAAAGACGACTTCGACCGCGTGCTGCGACAAAAATTTGGCTTGCGATGTTGCCGACATGTGCAACGGCAAAGGCAGCAGCTGCGATAGCCTTGGAAGCTGTGGTTGTGGTGCAGGATCGTGTGATGGCGGTTGCGGCGGCGGATGCGGTTCCGGCGGACTGCTAGGCCTCGGTCTTCTCGATGGGGGCAAATGCTGCCTTGGTGAACCTTGGAAGTTGATCAGCGATCCCATTTGCGGTGTCAATATCGGCGGTTGGACTAGCGTTGGCTATCACTCAGCTCGCAACCCTAACAGCTTCAACACCCGCGACCGGATCCAACTCGGTCAACAGTGGTTGTATGCCGAGAAGATCGCCGACGGTAGCGAAGGCATAGGACTGGGAGGTCGAGTCGATTACGTCTACGGTACGGATGGTCCCGACACACAGTCATTCGGCATTCCAAATAATCACTGGGACAACCCGTGGGATAATGGCGGCCAATACGGTAGCGCTATGCCACAGTTGTACGGTGAAGTGGCAATGGGTGATTTGAGTGTAAAAGTTGGCCACTTCTATACCATCATCGGTAATGAAGTCGTTCAAGCTACTGGCAACTTCTTCTACAGCCGTCAGTTTACGTTCTACAATGCAGAGCCGTTTACTCACACCGGTGCACTCACTACCTACAATGTAGATGCGGACACCCAGTTGTATAATGGTTACGTGATGGGTTGGGATAGCGGCTTCGAAGACAACGGTGATGCATACATCGGCGGTATTAAGAAGAAACTCAGCGACAACGTAACTTTCCTATACACGACGGCCTTGGGACGATTTGGCGATAACAATGGTACCGGCGAGCGTGGTGGAATCCACAGCGGTATTATGACGGCTACTCTTACCGAGAAGTTGACCTACATTTCGCAAACAGACGTTGTTTACACCCGAAATAGCGCTGGCGGAGTTCAACGCAACACGTATGGAAACATCAACTACTTAATCTACAAACTCAACGATTGCGTATCGTGGGGAAATCGATTTGAGTGGTTCAATTTCGACGGTGCCCAATTCGTCAGCACCAATCCAAACCCTGCCGTCAACGCCCGTAACAACAACAACCTCAATTTCACAACTGGCATCAACTACCGAGCCAATGCGAACTTGATGTTCCGACCAGAAGTCCGTTGGGTATGGGACCGCGAACGATTTGGTTTCAACGAGAACAATGCTTCCAGCCAAGCTGCAGTTGGCGGCGACATCCTCTTCACGTTCTAATTTTTCTGAACGCGAAGTTTAACAAAACAAAGAACGCCCTGCCAATTGGCAGGGTGTTTTTGTTTTGATTTACGCGTCATGAGTTTCGAGAAATATCGCTAAACGCCACTATCGTGGCATGCTAGGTGGGGCAAATATTTCTCTGCAAACAAGGAACGCCCTACGACCCCACCCCCCACAATCGTGCCGCCCTGCAATAATGTCTGCATGAAAAACGTAGCGAAAGGCTTGGTTGCAGCCGCAAAGCAACTTCGATCCGAATTGGATCTTCTCCAATTCTCAGCCCCGGTAACCTGGGTTTACAATCCACTCCAATATGCGTGGTCGGCACACGAAAAGTATTTGAGCCAGTATGGAAACGGTCCACGTCGTGTTTTCCTATTGGGAATGAATCCAGGGCCCTGGGGAATGGCGCAAACGGGGGTCCCATTCGGCGAAATCGATGCCGTTCGAAACTACCTCAAAATCGAAACAGAGATCAGCAGGCCGGACCGTGAACACCCAAAAAGGCTTATTGAGGGATTTGGTTGCACACGCAGCGAAGTCTCTGGTAGGCGGCTTTGGGGATTGTTTTCCGAACGATACCCAACGGTTTCAGACTTTTTCGCAGATCACTTTGTTTCCAATTACTGTCCGCTCGTCTTTATGGATGATGGGGCCCGAAACATTACGCCAGACAAACTTGCGGTCGCTGAAAGTAAAGAGCTTGATACGCTTTGCGACGAACACCTACAAAAGTCGCTCCTGCTGCTTAAACCCGAGTTTGCAGTCGGCATCGGAGCTTATGCGCAGGACTGCCTGAAACGAGTTTGCCAATCCCATCTCAAACTCCAATCCACTACCGTGTGCAAAATCCTGCACCCTAGCCCGGCATCGCCTGCGGCCAACCGAGGATGGGCTGAACAAGCGACAAAACAGTTGGCGGAGGCGGGTATTTGGTAACCCGAATCGCTAAAGCGTTTGCGAAGGACTTGGCAGCAATCCTTGCGCACCACGACTCGCCTCAAGACAAATTGCTGGAAAAACGATAAGCTCTTGGAGAATGATTCCGCGGTTTTCGTCCTTTGCAGCATGATCTATGTCTAGTCGTGAAAAAACATCCGCATCAATGTGTTTTCCAACTTCAGATGGCTTGAGGCAAACCGCGGAGCATCAACGCCTTGTGGAGTCCAAGCGTCGGAAAGTAAATTGGCAACGATGGGGCGGCTATCTGTCCGAAAGACAGTGGGGAACCGTTCGCGAGGACTATTCCCAAAACCAAGAAGCTTGGTTCTTTTTGCCCCACGACCACGCTCGATCGAGAGCTTACCGTTGGGGAGAGGATGGCCTGCTGGGCATCTGCGATCGACAAGGGCGACTTTGCTTTTCATTTGCTTTTTGGAACAATCGAGACCCCATTCTCAAGGAACGACTCTTCGGTTTGTCGGGCCCAGAAGGCAATCACGGCGAGGACGTCAAAGAGTGTTATTACTATCTGGATTCAACCCCCACACACTCTTATATGAAAGGACTCTACAAGTACCCGCAAGCCCGATTTCCATATGAAAGCTTGACCGATATCAATCGGCGACGCTCGAGAACCGAAAACGAATACGAATTGCTAGACTCGGGCGTATTTGACAACGAAGCGTATTTCGACTGCCAAATCGAGTATGCCAAAGCAGATGCAGACGACATCTTGATTCAATTGACTGTTAGCAATCGTGGACCAACGCCGGCAGTTTTGCATGTTCTACCTCAATTGTGGTTTCACAATTCCTGGATATGGGGTTGCGAGCACGATGGCTGTACCAGCAAGCCTCGCATGCGTTTGCATAAATCTCCTACCGACCCATTTGGAGTCGTGCTTTGTGATCATGAAACACTTGGACACTTTGAGTTCCGAGTCGATTTGGGTCCGAAAGGGGAAAAGCCGATTTGGCTCTTTACCGAAAACGAGACCAATCCCAACCGCCATCCTGGTGCACCAACCTCCGGAACTTTTTATAAAGATGCGTTTCACGCCAACGTGGTAGATGGCGATGCAAACGGCGTGGACACGAGAACGTTTGGAACCAAGTGTGCAGCCCACTACATTGCGATCATCAAACCCGATGAGCCTGTCGTCATTCGCTGTCGACTTTCTGGTCTCTCTTTCGAATCCATGACGAAGGAAGTGCCGAAATCTGGAGATGTCCCCAAGACCAACACCAAGTCCGCACCTCATGAGCCGATTATGACTCCTCTCTTTGGCGACAAGCGATTCGGCGACAGCTTCGATGAAACCATGAATCAAAGAAAGTCCGAATCGGATCAGTTCTACGCCGAGTGTATTCCGTCGCAACTCACGACGGAGGAGCGGGCTATTTCACGCCAAGCTTATGCAGGTCTCCTATGGACAAAGCAGTTTTACTACTACGTCGTAGACTCGTGGGTCAAGGGCGATCCCAACAGTCCACCTCCGCCTCCTGGACGTGAAGTTGGTCGCAATAGCGACTGGACACACCTATTCAATCGCGACGTCATCTCGATGCCTGACAAATGGGAGTACCCATGGTACGCAGCTTGGGATGTCGCGTTCCACATGATCCCAATGGCTAGGGTCGATATCGAATTCGCAAAGAATCAGTTGATCCTTTTTCTTCGCGAATGGTACATGCATCCAAACGGTCAAATCCCGGCCTACGAGTGGGCCCTCAACGATGTCAACCCACCAGTGCATGCGTGGGCTTGTTGGCATGTCTATAAGCTCAGTGGCGATAAAGAATTTTTAGCCCGTACTTTTCAAAAACTGCTTCTCAATTTCACTTGGTGGGTGAATCGAAAAGACACTCGAGGGCAACACGTCTTTAGCGGCGGCTTTCTTGGGCTCGACAACATCGGGGTCTTCGATCGTAGCAAGCCTCTTCCTGGCGGCGGAACCCTCGACCAAGCGGACGCAACGGCATGGATGGCATTCTTCTGCGGTAACATGCTCCAAATGGCGTTGGAGCTAGCCGAAGAAAACCAAGCGTACTCCGACATGGCAAGCAAATTCTTCGAGCACTATGTCGCCATATCCGAGGCCATGAACTCGCTGCACGGGACTGGACTTTGGGAGAACGAAGACGGGTTTTACTACGATCACCTACTTCGAGATGGTAAAAGTACTGCCATGCGAGTTCGATCCCTCGTGGGACTGATTCCTCTGTGCTCCAACGTCATGATCCACGAATCGACTTTGCAGAAACTGCCTGGTTTTCAGCGTCGCATGAACTGGTTCTTAAAAAACAGGCCGCAAATGACCAAGCACATGGCCTATATGGAAAAATTTTGCCCGGCTGGCTCAACCACCGAAATGCGACTGCTGGCCATTCCATCTACCGAACGTTTCCGAAAGCTTCTCAGCTATATGCTGGACGAGAAAGAGTTCTTGTCACCCTATGGAATCCGTTCCATGTCTGCGATTCATGGAGAAAAGCCATTTGTCTTTGAGCATGCGGGCGGCAAGGAATCTGTGGGCTATGTTCCAGGCGAAAGCAATACCGGGATGTTTGGTGGCAATAGCAATTGGCGGGGCCCTGTCTGGTTTCCTCTAAACTACCTCATCGTCGAATCGCTCCGTCAGTATCATGAGTTTTACGGCGATGCCTTTCAGGTGGAATGCCCGACCGGGTCAGGCAACCTTATGAACCTGCGTCAAGTGGCTGACGAAATCGAACGTCGCCTCATTTTGATATTCAAGAACAACGAGTCGGGCGCCAGACCGTGTCACGGAACAGACGAACGCTACGCGAAAAATCCACACTGGAAAGACTTAATGCTTTTCCACGAGTACTTTCATGGCGACGACGGGAGAGGCCTCGGTGCAACACACCAAACCGGTTGGACATCGCTCGTTGCGATCATGCTCGAGCACCAAGCAGCCGTGGCACAGATTCAGAGTTGACAAATCGTCTGTTTGTTAAATTACCTCTTCGATTCTAAAAACGCGAGCAAGTCGGCGAAATCATCCAGCGAAATCTGCTGATCCAGTCCACTCGGCATAACCGACTGTTTGCTCTCGCTCTGTTCCTCGATTTCTGACTTGTCAATGCGTGAGAGTTTGTCCGCGCCACAATGCAACTCGATCTGGGTTTCAGTTTGCCTAACAACCAAGCCGTTAAACACTTCGCCATCTACGGTTCGAATTCGCGTAGGATTGTATCCCTGTGCGATTCTCAAACTTGGATACACGATGGCTTCCACCAAGTCGCGTCGGGATCGGGTTCGTCCGATCGAACTCAGTTCTGGACCGAGCTTACCACCCACATAGCCTATTTGGTGACAACTACTACAGGCCGCCTTTGCGTTGCTAAAGACCTGATAGCCCCGTTTCGCATCGCCCTCTGGTAAACGTGCCAGCCACACATCAAGCTCCTTGGCGATGTCATCCGGCGGCCTAATCGCTGCTTGCATCATCGCCGACCATTGCTTCTTTACCTCGTCCGAACGCCCGCTCACACTGGCCATAACTTTCTCCACCGCCAGCGTTTTAACTGCTGGAACGCTTGGCAGTTTTTCAAGCAAATTTCGATCGAGATCAACGCTTTTAATGCGTAGCAGTGCATCGATTGCAGTCTGCAAGTACAACGACGGAACCTTGTCTAACTTTGAGACTAAGTTGTGAGCGGAATCCATATGAATCTGCGACTTGGATAGAGCCGATTCCGCTTGGCTTGCCAACTTGCTCTCGGGTGCAACGAGTTGCTCAACGACCATACTGGAACAGGCAGCACTGAGTGGGGCTGAGTGACTGGGGCTAGATGCAAGCGCCACGATTGCAGCCTCGGGCGCAGATGGCATGCAGGCTTCCGCTCGAGCGCGAAGCTCGCTAACAATGGCGACTCGATCCCCCTCGGAAAACTTTGCCTTGCGTATCGATCCCGCAATTCTCGCCATCGTCTCATTCGAGGACTTCTTGATCCAGACGGAAAGAGGCGACGACCACTCCGTTGGCAAAGGGTCTCCGGAAGCCTGTTGTAAGCATGCAAGCAAAAAGTCCCGCTGTTTTGGTGAAACAGACAACGCCGTTTGCATCCACTGACCCACGCGGCCTAGCAAGAGACTGTTTTTTTTGCCCGCTTGAACAATTCGTGCTGCGGCCTCCAGTTGTTGGCTGTCTTCATTTTTCCAAGCAGAATCCAAGAATGGAACGCAAAGAGATATTCCCTCCGGAGTCTTTGTAAGGCATTCGACGGAAAGGTCGCGCAAGGCCTGATTCGAATCGGCCAAACGCTGCACGAGGCGAGGAAATAACGTGTCCGGCATTTTGCCCAGTTGATTCAACGCATAGACCGTCGTGTACAAACTAGATTCGACTTCCGTCTGCATCGCAACAGAAATCAAACTATTTGCATCGTTAATTTCCATCAACGCATACATTCCCGAATGCTGGATGAGGCGATCATGTGGAAAACGCGATAGCGCGTCTATGATGGCTGGTATGCAGTTGGAATCGCCCATGGCTCCCAACGCCTCCAATGCGGCTCGCACGGCCGCAGGCTCGCGGCTCTCAAGGACCTTGAGTAACGCCGGCGCTGCAGCGTGCCATCGATTCAGACCAACGATGCTTGCAGCCGTCTGCTGAACGCTTGCGTCCAAATCCGAAAGGCATGCCACGATTCGTTCTCGCGCGAACGAGTTGCCCGGCGTTTCGGTTATTGCACGTGCAAGTTGCCACAGCGATTCCTTACGCAAAGAAGCATCGTTGGTGACGTCGCCAGCGATTTTCACTGCTTGTTCAAGTGAAGTTTTAGGTTTCTTTATCGCAACGCCTGGATTGACGAGAGATCGCAAGCGGTAGATACCACCCATTGCGATCTTCTGATCACTTCCGGAGCTTGGGCAACACAAGTCGTACCATCCGCCAGTATCAAAGACCAGTAAGCTACCGTCTGGCTCTTCCAAGATGTCGACCGGATGGTAATCCACACGGTCCGCCGTGAGCAAATCGTAGCTTGCTGTTTCAAAGCTAGAACCGCTAGGAGCAAGTCGATGCAAACCGATCTTATGCAGGTTAAATTGCGACGTGACCAAAAAGCCATTCTGCTGACCAGAGGGTGCGGTCGCCGGCTTCACGTCAACGGTACTTGGAATGGATTGCGACTTTATGTAATGGACACTCGCTGGTGCAGCGGGTCCGAGATTGGCGATAGGCTGTAACAATGGCCCCGTAGACCAGTGGCCGTCTAGGACTTGATGCTGCTTGCCAAACATACCGCCGCGCGGAGCATGCCCTACTCCATCTCGCAATCCATTTCCGGGGTGATGCATAAACGTCGAACAAAAAAATCTCTCACCTTCAGGAGAGAACGTGAGGTCCGAGGGGTTGTCCATACCGCCAGTCATGAGCCGTTCAATAGGACCGCCCCCGGGATGCCGGCGATAAATGTGCGCCGCCTTGGACGGTGCGCTTGACTCTTTGGCCGGATTGCTTCGATCAAGCAATGAATGCTTCTGTTCTGCAAACGCGCCTTTCGTCCAATAAACCCAGCCATCCGGTCCCAGCATCGGGCCATGCAAATCATTCGCACAGTGGGTAAGTGTCCCCGCATCAAACCAAACGTCGCGAGCCTCGAAGAAACCGTCTCGATCTCTGTCGGATAGCTTGAGGATTTGCGGAGGTGCCGTAACAAGCAAATCATCCTCAAACACCATGATGCCCTCCGGGAAACCAAGCCCATCGGCAACCACGCGTCGCTTGTCATACTTTCCATCACCATCAGTATCGGATAGCCGAACGATTTTATGGGGTTTGGATTCAAGCTGTTTTTGTACACTCTCCCGAATCCAGTGGCATTCGAGAACTAGCAGATCCCCCGTTGGATGATAGGCAGCAGCGATCGGCCACTGGATCAAAGATGTGTCGACCACGCGTTCGAGTGACAAGCCTCTGGCAATGACGATTTTGTTGTTGTAATTTGCGACAGAGGTGTATTGGTCCGCAATGTAAGCTTCATTGAGTCCATTACTGAAAGCGACCGTAGAAAAAGCACGAAACAATTTTTTGGACATGGTGGGACTTCTCAAAACGCAGGGTGGGTTGCCTGAACCGGCAGTATTGTACTCGGTATTCGGCACGCATCCCATCGAATCGGTTCCGCGGCAGTCTGCTTTTCGTCGATCGTGAAAGTGGGACAGAGTAGGACCGTTAACGAACACGGCCAAGGCGATTTGCCTTGGCCGTATTTGTTTTTGTTCACCGCGCAATCTCTGCTGCACAGCCAACGGTTTTGCCGTTCGAAACTAGCTTAGCTACAGCCTAGGCTGTTCCCGCAATTGTGACATAGGTAGCAATTGCCGTTGCGAACGGTGATGCTGCCGCAGTTGTCACAACTGGGGGCGTCGAGCTGGAACTTGGCGAATTGCTCGCTGCGAACGTTGTGGGTGGGTCCGCCGTTGCCATCGATCTGCAACGCTACGCCGGCACG
>JANMNR010000763.1:0-4725 GCA_031368325.1 Pirellula sp. | reverse complement strand
AAACAAGATCGACAGCTTCATCCAAGTAGGGTTCGAGTTCGTCGCGAAGTTGGGCGTTGCGCAATAGCAACTCCACTTCACTTTCCATCGGCATTGGCAATTGCGACATGACCGCTCTTCGGTGGGTGAGAATCAAAAAATAGTGAACGGATTCAATTTATCCAGTGCCGACTCCACATTGAAGAATCAACTTGAACGATTTCGCAAATGTCAAACAGAAATTTAAAAGTAAACGCTGAGAAGCGTTAAAACCCTCACAACTTAACACGACTAGAAGTAGGATTAAGCTAGCGTGCCTCAATCTAGCTCAAGCGAGCGTATCGCTCGCTTGCTTGAAGTGTGCGGTAGCGAAACTCACGATTTGTCACGCATGGTTAGTCGATTGAACCAATTCCTGGTAAAATGCCATGAAGCAATTCGCCCGGTAAATTCAATCTATTCCAAACCAGAGAAAGACCCTAATGAGCGAGACGGTTACCATTGAGGGGGTGACGCTAACCCTTGGCAATCCAGTTTCGAATACGGCGAAGTGGATTGGTCAGGAGCAGCCATTGCGTCAGCTTGCCGCCTGCTGGCTTACGGTGGACGAGGTTGATTTGCCGTTAACGCCTCGATTGGTGGGCGTTCCCGGCGTTGGCAAGACGGCGTTGGCTATGGCTGCTACCGCAGCGCGGGGTCAGGAACTTTACATTTATCAGTGCACGGCGGACACGCGGCCAGAGGATTTGCTGGTTACGCCGGTCCTTTCGAGCAATGGCAAGATCGCTTATCACGCATCGCCACTTGTCACGGCCATGATTCGAGGCGCTGTTTGCGTCCTCGACGAAGGGAACCGGATGAACGAAAAGTCTTGGGCCTCCCTTGCCCCACTCCTCGACCAACGCCGATACGTGGAATCGATCGTAGCGGGTATAACGATTGCAGCGCATCGCGAGTTTCGATGCGCGGTCACTATGAATCAAGACGATTCGACCTACGAGATTCCAGACTATATCTTGAGCCGATTGCAGCCGACACTCCAAGTCGGTTTTCCAAACCGCAAAGACGAACTTGAGATCCTCAAATACCACCTGCCCTTTGCAGAGGTGGATGTGTTGGCAATGACGGTCGACTTCTTGCAAAATGCCCATTCGCTGAAGTTGGACTTTTCCGCGCGCGACGGCATCAACGTATTGCGGTATGCATTGAAGAGACTGTCTCAAAAGTCGAGCCATCCCCTGTCCAAGGATCAGGCATGGCGCGAGGCATTGCACGCCTGCTTGGGAGATGAAGCGTTGGATCTCTCGGCGGCGGCAAAGAGAAAACAAAACGCCGTTGGTGGAAACACGTTGCCAATGGGCTTGGGCGATTTTTTCTTCGATACAGACGATCCGTTGCATCCGGATGATAGCTGAGCTTGGGCGGCTCAAGACCACAGTTGCAACAGAAGGGTGCGAGTTGAAATTGCCTTCCGTCCGGTTTCCATCCCGAAGGGATACCAAGACAATAGCCGGGGGTCGCCGCAATGCGGCGCACCCCCGGCTACTCAACGGCGCATGAACGATCCTGAAAGGGTCGAAGATTCTTCGATCCTTTCAGGATCGGCCCCCCCATTTGCCTGTTGTTTCCGGTGGTGTCGCTTCGCTCAACCACCGGCTAATATCTTGGTATCCCTTCGGGATGGAAAACTGCGCAAAGCGAAAACCGCCACAGCACCAGGTCTTTGACAACGCAGGCTTACGCCAAGCCGCAAACAAAGCCGAATTCAATCACCCACGTTTGTTTGCTCAGTTACACGGAAAGTTGCCACGGTGCGAGCAGACTCAAGAGACCCAATCCATAAAACGTGTACTCAACATCTTCCGCTGGATCGAGTTCGAAGCCTGCAAAGCCACCTTCGGATCTTGCCATGCTGAGTCCGTAACGCCAAGCTCGCTTCGTATCAACCTGGTCCAAAGCGTCCGCTTCCCAAAGCGTGACGCAACTGGTGAACGTGCTCAACAGATCGGGCAGTGGCATACGCGTGTTCGCTTGAAATCCCCCCTCATCGCTTTGCAACTCGGCGATGAATTCGGCCGCATCCTTCGCCACGCTTTCAGGCAACGCGTTGAGCGTTCGCAGAGCACCGATTGCGGCCGCGGTCGGATTGGTTCCCGATCGCTTGGCAACGCGGACTTCGAGAAAGCCGCCGTCGTCTCGGCGCTGCGAAAGCAAGAACGCAACGCTTGGGTCATTCTCTGGGAGAGGATGGCCCATCAACTCCAAGCAGATTGCCACCAAGAACGTTTGGTACGTGCTGCCGATCGACGCTTGCGCGGTCCTTGCAAATCCACCATCTGGCTGCCTAAGCGACGTTAGCAGGCTGGTCACGCGACTCTGCCAATCCACTGATACTCCGTCGAGTGGGTTCTTTTCCGTCGATGCCTCAATAAGTGCGGCACCGTACACCAGCGAAAGCAAATCGATCACCGACTCTTGCTGTTCCGTTCGCGAAAGTAAAAATTGACTCGCTCTTTCTGCGACATCGCCCGTGAGTAGTCCGAGAATTGCCAAGGAACGCAGGGCAAATCCAGAATAGTAAAGATCGCTATCCCCCTCCCGCCCCGACCAACCACCGTCACTCCGCTGTTGCGACAATACAAACTTGGCATGGGGATCCCGAATCGAATCGGGCAACATGGCAGCACCGGCCGTCAGCTGAAGCGTCAGCCGTTGAAGATAACCCAATTCCATCATACGGACGCAAAACTTTCCCAGCCAAAATCCATGAAGTACAAAATCTACGCAATGCAACCGGCGCAGTATAGTTCAGCACGGCACATTGAAACACCCTATCCGACTTCAGCCTTCACTTCCCCCTCATCGGCATAGCGATGATCGATGGCTAGATCGAGGACGTCAACTTGCCTTTCGCGCCAGGAGCAGTCCCAGGTAGCTACGACGTTCGACCTCGGACAAGCCCAGCATTCGACCGATCTCTTGAATGTCCTGTTGTGCACTTTCAATCTCGGTAGGTGTAAACACGATGCGTTCGATTTCGGCAAAGTAACCAAGTGGTTCCACGTGATCGAGCGTGATGGTCACGCTGCGGGTGTTTTGTTCAAACCAGTACACCTCGCGTGTCTTGGGAACTGTCAAGGCAACCACGAAACCGAGATGCATCCAAATCTTCAACCAATCTTCCGCAGTTCCGGACACCATCGGCAGTTCGATCTCGGGGCGAATTTTGATTGGGCCAGCTAGCCGTGGTCCCTTGTAAGTAATAAAAGGTTCACCATCAATCTCTCGAATGCGGAGTGCTTCGTCGGTCGCTCGGAAGTCGCGTGATGGGTGCCGCAGGTAGGTATCGCGATGCTCTTCACGTTTGACAAAAACAGCTCCCAGGTTGGTCAGTTGTGTTCGAAGTGCTGCTGCATCCGAAACTCGGAACTTGCATTCTGCTTCCATGGGCGTCGTGGTCATTAATCAGCCTTTGCGAATGAAGTGGGCTGCGTAACTCCTCACGTGCTTGCCATTCAGCACGTGAAAGGTTCGCAACTGTTGAACGACCGAATCGGAGAAATGACCGAGAGGCACATGGACCAGGGCTTTTTTGAACAGCTTCGCAATCTTCTTCAGTGCGATGCCAGGTGCCGACCAGCTTAGCAAAGCAATATGCCTCGATTGAGAGTGTAGGCAAGCGGCCGCGACCAGACGTTGTTCGAGCGTATCGGCCAAGTCCAAAAGTTCATCTTCCCAAATGTCTTCGATATGCCGTGGCGGGAACAAGAACAACGCGCCACCGTAGGTCGAAACCGCAACCCCTGGTCCGAGCATCTCCTTTTGGAAAGGGGTTGCAAAGAACGCGAGCGTGGACTCCTCGACGTGTTCGGCAAACCATGTGGCGCGCCAAGAGTACTCGCGCGGGTCCGGTTCGTTGTCGAATAGCATCACCGTCGCATCGAGATGACCGACGGTCGGTGGCTGAACTTTGACGTAGAGTGAGCCGTCGTACCAATGCCGAAGTGTTTCGCGAAGGTCAATTCCGTCCATCATACTGGTCGTAAATTTTTCCGTGCGAGCCAGATCGGCACCGATCATACCTTGAGCTCGTTCGAGTACTCGGTTGCGAAAACTCTCGATGCGGGTGTCTTCCTCGGGCCATGAGCATTGGCTGTAAGGATTCCATCGCGTTTTCCATTGGCGTTGGTCCATCTTCTTGGCGCGGCGATTCAGTTCGAGTGTTTGCCAATCCAATGGCGGCCCTGGCAATCGGCTGGTCATGGCCACTGGTCCAACGTCAGGCAAGAACGCTTTGTCGATCCCCATCCTCAACATGGGCCACGGCAAAGGCTCCTCATAGGGATAGTTCTTGGCAGCTTCGACCAGCTGGATGGTGTACTGATCTCCCATGACTTGCTGCGATGCGCTCGCGATCGTGTAGAAGCTAGGCGAAAAACGGCGTGACAGCAGCGTTTGATTGCGAATGTACTTTAGGCATTGAGATAAGAGCAACGGTGGGATCTTTCGAGCGCGATTGCCCAAGTCGGCCAGATAGCTTTGTCGCGTTGAGATCATCATTTCCTTGATGCCGTCGACCACGAGCGAACTATCGTCATCCAAAGACTGTCGAGCGTTTTCATACAATCCGGTAATGAACGGAAGCTCGCCCAAAAAGAAGAGCAGCGTTCTCGGGTCAACCGAGTAATTTTCCGCTGGTGACACGTTGACGGTCGGTGGCTCGTCCGTTTCGCGATCGGGACGGAT
>JANMNR010000178.1:0-3536 GCA_031368325.1 Pirellula sp. | reverse complement strand
GTTTTTGAATACTGTGATTGGTTGTTTGTTCTTTGGAGTATGGCTAATTGTCGGCCATATCATGACGGTGGATTATTTTTAGTGGCTGATTGACGGTCGTAACGACTAGCAATCTACTAAGTCGTTCTGTTCCTGAACATTGATGCTCTAACGCTTGACTGACCCACCTCGATGGCTCGTGAAATTCGCTTACCGAAAATCAAGTTTTGTGGCTTGACTAGGACAGCGGATGTAACGGCAGCTATCGAATGCGGGGCGGACGCCATCGGCTTGAATTTTTATAAGCCGAGCCCTCGCTATGTCCCACCCGAGGCGGCGAGGGCTTTGAGTCAGATCGCCGACCAGCGCGCTCTGCGTGTCGGTGTTTTCGTAAACGCGTCTCCCGCTGAGGTCGACGCGGTTTTGGCTATATGCCCGCTTGATTGCGTCCAGTTGCACGGCGATGAGAAGCCGAATTGGATCGACGAGGCACAATCTTTCTCATCGCTTCGATCGATCGTCTTTATCAAGGCAATCGCTTGGCGAGACAACCATGAGGACAGAGAGACAGCATGCGCCTGGGCTGGAATCCGAAGTCCGAAGCTGCTCGGGCTTTTGGTCGACGCTTACGATCCCGTTCAACGTGGCGGAACCGGCAAAACGGCCCGTTGGGATTTGCTTTTTCCACGGCCAGTTGAATTACGGAATACAAACGTATTATTGGCGGGCGGACTGACTTCAGAAAATATTTCGCATGCGATTGAGACTGCTAGGCCTGATGGAGTGGACATCGCTTCTGGAATTGAGTCGTCGCCTGGCGTAAAAGATCGGGCAAAAATGCGAGTAATTGCTGAGATTTCGATGCGGTTGCTTTAGGACTGCCGCCCCGCTGACGCCTCGGGGATTCGAATGAACATGATCGCAGCCTGTTCTACGGTGCGGATGGGCATTTTGGCGAAACCTTGCTAAACTTACGGCTTAGAAATAGTGACTTGACCGTAAACGGAACGGCCAATGTCATGTCGCATGCAAAACTGGATCGGTGGATCTCGGGTTGCGGCTGGCTTTTTGTACCTTTGAACACATTGAATCGGTTTGCCCATGAGTTTGGATCAATACAGTTTCTGCCCTTGCGGCAACGGAAAGAAGATCAAGTTCTGCAAGTGCAACGAGCATTTTCCCGAGATGCAAATCATCCATCGCATGATCGTCGGCGAACAAAACGTCGCCGCGTTGGATCGCATCAACGCCAACCTCAAGACGCTGCCATCCGAACCTTGGCTGCTTGCCATGAAGTGCGAGTTGCTCCTCCAATTGGGGGAACTCGAATCGCTTGAGGAAACCTCCGCCAAGTTCATTCGGTTGCAGCCGGACAATCCACTCGCCAAGCTCTATCGTTCATTGGTTGCGGTGGTGCGCGGTAACACGGAGGAGGGTGCAACACTCATGTTGCAAGCCATTTCCGACGCCACCGAAGCATTGCCACCGATGACCGCCACGGTCGCCATGAATTTGATGGAATCCATGGGCCAACGGGGAATGATTTTGCCGGCATTGCTCCATTGTGAGATGCTGTTGGACATGGGTGGGGACATGATCCGAGTGGCCTCGGGTGCGTACGACTCGCTTATTTCACAAACCAATGCCAACTTGCTCTCTAGGGAATCGCTCCCGTCGCCGATTGAAAACGAAGATTCGCCGTATGCCGAACGTCTAGCAGAAGCAAACGCGTTGGTTGGCTCGTATCGCATTTCAACCGCCAAGACCAAGCTCGAATCGATGCAGCGCGAGTTCGGAGCCCAGGCTCCGATTTTGCAAGTGCTGTTGTATTGCCAACTCATGCTGACAGACGTGGAATCTGCTGGCGCGACCTGTCGCAAGATTGCCGAAATCGCGTCGTTGCCGCAAGCTCAACGGATCTATTATCAAGCACTTGCCTATGACCTGTCACCGAATGCAAATGGCGTCGCCGTTAGCGAGGAGCTTTGCCAGTACGTTATCGAAGACAGCGAGTTTGAGCAGAAGCTACTTGAAAACAAGCGATTGCTGCCGATCGCTGTCGATCAACTCAAGGGTTTGCTCGATGCTCTCTTGAGTGAAGAGGTACCACCCAAGCTCGCTTTTGTCTGCGTCGAACCTGTGCTTCAAGAACAGTTTGCGGAACTCGATGCAGCGCGTAGCGGCAGCTGGATGGCTTACTACGGCAAGCAAACGGACAAGCCAGCGCGATTGATTTCGCTTGAGCCTCCGATTGGAACGCGTCGTGCGATTTTGGAGAACATCAAGAAGGACCTAGGAATCGGTTCGCTCCATCGCGAGCTTGTCGAGAAGCTGCCATCGTCGTATTTGTCACAAGTCACCGCCTCAATCATGCTTCGTAAGCAGGTATCGCCAGAACGGCGTTCGGCCCTAAACGATGCAACGCGTCAATTGGTGCTCGATGGATTCCTCGACTATCCGCAACAGTGCTTGTCGGGCAAGACGCCACGAGAAGCAGCTGGTGACGATTCGTTGAAACTCAAGTTAGCGGCGTTGCTTTTGCATTGGCAAGGGTCGGGTACGTCGGCACTTTCGGATAGTCAGTTCAAGGATATTCATGAGCAACTGCAACTAACGGTCCCGAAGATTTCGGCGTCGGAGGACGTGTTTGATCTGGTAGGTGGTGCAAGTTATTTCTGGACCGATTTGAGCGATATCGATGCAAACAGTTTGATTCAACTGATGCAATCGGCTTTGCAACGCGGAGTTACTTCGGTCTATGAAAATCTGGTGCAACGCAGTCAGCAGATGCAATGGCCGGAAGATGCCAAGCTGTCGGCCGAATATACCCAGCTCAATTTGATGACGCGAACCACCACCGACCCGGCCGAGGCAGAATCGTTGCTGCGACGCATAGTGGATGCAGGCAAGCAGTTGGGCGTTCCGATTGGCAATGCTGTTTTGGAGCGAGTCGAAGTGCTGAACATGTTAGGCCGATCCGGTGAATCCCGTCAATTTCTTGAGCAATCGCTGCGGGACAATCCGAACGATCCGGTTTTGTTGCAGTTTGTTCAAATGGCAATGGCGAGACAACAGCAGGCGCAACGAGGACGCGGCGGGCGGCCAGAGGCGGCTATTGCCGCTAGCTCTGCACCTGCCTCAGGAATTTGGACGCCAGGCCAAGCGGAAGAGCCGCAGTCCAATGCCAGCAGCGGTTCCGGTGGTGGTAGCAAGCTTTGGATTCCAGGGATGGACTAAAGTGTAGCACGGCACTCCGTGCCGTAGTCGCCATGCACAAACGGCACGGAGTGCCGTGCTACACTGGGCGCCGTCTTTTCGGTGCGTCAATAAAGGGCTCAGCGACTTCGTCGCCTTTTTCGGTCGCGGAGTGCTCGCTTAACCAATATCTCACTACAGACGTCAGGCCCGCAAAGCGATACCGACGATCGATGTAGTGCTCAATGACATAAAAGGCAAAGTAGTACGCGCGACAAAACGCCCAAATCGCAATGGCTGTTGCGACAACGACTGAAAGACTACCGCTGAGAAGCGCGACCAAAACGAACGCGATCAGGCCC
>JANMNR010000740.1:0-3414 GCA_031368325.1 Pirellula sp. | reverse complement strand
TTACGTAACATGCCCAGGCGGTTCGTAGCTTGCTCTCGGTATGCATCGGGGGCCGGGGCACATCGTTTTGATAAACCATCGCGGTACTAATCAAGATTTTGCTCCGCAAGCGTAGGCGATCCCTTGAGAGCAATACCGTCGTAGAATCTTCCCGTAGCTTGATTTCGCCGACAGTGAATGCTGGGGAACGCAGCAACTAAATCACGCCCGAAAGTCTGTCGAGTTGGTACGTAACTCATTCCCTCGTCGCGACACCATTGACACCAGGCTTCGTACAGCGTGCTGATGCCAACGCGTGCGGTTGGTTCGATCTCACAGGAATCTCGCACGAACAGAGTCACAGGACTGGAAAGCGATAGCATGTCATCTGCATCTTCGGCTCCGCAGCTTGGTTGCACAAACATGCCGCGCGCCCTCAGTCGCTTCCAGCCTTCGACAGCCCAGTTAAAGATTGACGGCAACTCCAGCAGTAACTTGTCTGTAAGCGATGGGTCTTCCTTGCCGTAGAAGCTTTGCGTGAGTCGAATCGTCATGAATCGACCAGCCAAAGCTCCCGATGAATCATGCAACCGGGGCAGTTCGTTGGTGAGCAGCATAAAACGTGTTGGCAGTTTCATGGTGAGACTTGGCAGGTGCTTTCGATCGATGGTCAGCGAGTCCTCGCCCGAGATGCACAGCAGGCGTTCGATAACGGTCTGTACGCTATCGCCGCTGAAACGAGCGTCACTCACAATCGCAAGCGACTTTCCCACGAGATGTTGCAGGCCGAATGGGCCAGCCAGACTGGTTGTGGTTGGACCACAAATGTTCGAAGGGCCGATCAGTCTTGTCAGTACGCGGGCGATGGTACCCTTACCGCAGCGTCTAGGTCCGACAATAAGCAGCATTTTCTGAAGCGACGTATCGCTTGTCAGGCAATATCCGAACCAGTCTTGAATGAGGTCCCAAGATTGAATATCGCCGTCGAATAGTTGATGCAGAAACCGAAACCATTGCGTCGGAGGCGGCGAGTCCTTCGTTGGATCAAAATCCAGCGCTGACATCGTGAAGTAGCGAGGAGTGGCTGGGATCCGCTCCCAAGTTGGCAAATGCAATAACGTGGTTTTGCAAGCGACGATATCCCTGGGTGCCCAGCCACGATCTTCACCATGTAGCCAACACGGCATCTCTCGACTGATTGGTAGATGAATGCACGACTTAACCGAATCAAGCGCCGCGTTTACCGTACGTGGATTGGCTGGAAAGTCGACTGGAACGTACTTCTCGATGCTCGGCTTATAGACCATCTGAACGGCCGCATGCATCCAAGGGAAGAGTTGATGCTTCAGTGACGCGTCTTCTATCTCGTTGTAGCGACCGCGATTCCATCCAAGCAACAAACCGCCGTAGTGCAACAGCGTTCGACCCTCGGGATGCCAGTAGAACTGTCGTATGAAAGCTTCGCCGGTCGGCAACGTTCGTTCCGTTGCGAGAATGAGACGCTTTGTCGTTGGATCAATATTTCCGGGGGTGATTGTGGGTGATCCCTGCAAAGCACAAGGCCCCGGCGTACTGCCCCGTTTGGCTCGATTTGCTTTTCCTCGATACTGTCCTTTCACCTTTTGAAGTGCGAGGGAGATGGTGCGATTGCCGTATGTTTCACTTCCATGGACTTCATCCCACTTGGGACGCATAAGTTTTGATTGGCGAAAGAGACGATCGAGCTGAACTGCATCTTTCGTGTAATATGCCAATGAGAAGATTACCGAAGCATCAGCCTCACTGGCCGAGTTGAAGTGATCATTCCAGTGGCCATTCCATAATGTTTGGAACTTATCACCGGCGCGCGGCTTATTGCATGCGAGTTCGACGATTGCATCATCACTCAAAGCGATCGCAACATCGTTTCTAGGAATCGGCAATGAATTGTTGCTGCGACTGACCAGAGCCGATTCGTCATTGCCGAACACCTGCGAATAAACAGCATCGAGCGACTCTTGGCGAACGTTGACTTCACTTGGAGTACTTGGGATGCGATTCCCTGTCACCGTGAAAAATCGATCGCGATCATAGATCTCGACTTCGCCATCCTCGTATGCTTTGCGACAACGCGAGCCTGGCTTGTTGGCTTTGATGAATACCTTCAAGCCTGAACCCGAAGGACTGATCTCAGTGTAGCTATCGAGGCGATCAACGATCTGCAGAGCCCATGGCTTCAATTGGCCCGTTTATTCATCGATCGAATCATCGAGATCCACACCGCAGTACGGATCGTCAGCGGTGAAGACAAACCCGATGCCTGCCAGCGATCGATCTTTCCGACTCGCCTCGAGTGCTTGCTCGAATGTACCCCAGGTCGCCCGCGACGTTGAATCGGCGAAATCGCCATCATGCGGGTTGACCGGAGCCTTCGTTCTCTTGCCGTCGCGAGTGATGTATCGCCAACAAACCCACTGTGGTGTGGCTCGCAACGAATCAGGTATATTGTCGACGGCAGCCACAGATCGTGCAGCATGCCGGTCCTTCCTGGCTGTTAACTCAGCGGGCTCATGCGCTTGAGAGCGGGGTTCGCTATTGTCCATCGGTTGGCTGCTCCTGTGCCACGCCCACGCCGAATGAATCACCGCGATCCTCGGCGATCCGTCGCAGCTCGCCGGCGATTCGGCCAAGGTCTGAGTCTGTAAAGACGCGAGCGTGACCTGCCCAGCCAGCGGGCTGAATCTTGCGTGATAGAATGATGTACTCAATGCGATGAACGGGTTGCCCCAGCCTTCGAGCAATTTCGCCGACTGTGAGCAAAGGCTGATTCCTCACCATGTTTTCCTCCGCTTCCGTGATTCGTTGTGGGACGAGGCTTACTCCGCATCGGCCAATCGTCCCTCTATCCCCTTAAGAGGGGAACTTTGTGAATACTGCTGGGGAACACTGTGACCTTCTCGCGGGAATTCTGAACAAAGATTTCGAATACACACAGGGCGCGTTAAAATCCTGGTTTTTGGTTCGAGGTAGCGGGACAATCAAGCAGTGAGCGAGAACACCCAAAAACAATCGTCGACTGGAGCTGGCCGGGCATACATGGCCGCGATCGAGTCGGATCCCATGTCGAAGCAGGCGCTCGCTAATGCGTTAACGAAGCTCCGAAGTTTTGCTGAAAGTGTGCGGATTGCGAACAGCTTGCAGGCCAAGGACATGAAGACGCCCTTCGAGTTGGCGGCGTTTACAAAAGAGCTTAAACAAGCATTTCATGAACAACTTCAGGGGCTTATGGGCGAGTACTCAGAAGAAGCACGAGCCGAACAACTGAGATTGACTTCAGAACTCCGGCAAGAAGCAGGAGCTGAGCTTCACTTGCTCAACGAAGAGTTGAGTCAGTACGGATTCGAACCGATGGCACATGATCTAGAAACGTGGGAGGAGTTGGCTCGCATCACGGAG
>JANMNR010000171.1:0-6232 GCA_031368325.1 Pirellula sp. | reverse complement strand
CTTGAGAGATATCGAAGGCATCGCTGGCTTCCGTCTGCATTCGAAATGCAAGTTCAAACGACTTGATTCTAGATTCGATTGCCGCTTCACCGGGGCGTTCGGCCATGTGCTGGGCGTTGAGTTCCTGTAATAGCTCGAATTGCCTGGACTGGTCCTGGGAAGAGATGCGTTTGTTTTGAAGGAAGTCGATGAGTTTCGTTGGATCGGCGTTGGATGTATCGATTCGTGTCCCTTGGTACGATCCAGGCAAGAAAGCCGATCGCCAATTGCCGGCGCCACCCACAGGCATACCGCCAGGACAAAGCGCGACGAATGCGGGCAGATTTTCATTGATCGAACCCATGCCCCACGTTAGCCATGAACCTAAACTCGGGCGCACTAATCGTTGGTCACCGGTGTTCATGAGCATGAGGGACATCTCATGGCTCGGCAACTCAGCATGCATCGATCGGATCACTGTAATCTCGTCGACACATTTCGCTAAGTGCGGAAACAAATCGCTGACTGGGATGCCGCTCTCACCATGTTTTTCGAACTGAAACGGTGACGGAAGCGCAACTCCAGTTTTGCGCTCGGTTTGCAGGTTATCAAATGGGAGCATTTGGCCTGCTCGGCGGGTTAACTCAGGCTTGGGGTCAAATGTGTCGACCTGCGATACGCCGCCGTTGAGAAAGATATGAATAACGTGTTTGGCTTTGCCTGGAAAATGCTGGGCCAATGCACCAGAGGTGTTTCTAGCGTGCGTCGTGGCCGAAAAGAGGTCCGCAAACGCTAAGCCTCCCATCCCCATTCCACATTTGCGCATCCAGTGCCGTCGACCGCTGTCCATCGTATTCCTCGCGTCAATCCAAAAAGAAAAATTCGTTCGAGGCCATTACCGCATGTGCCAACTGAACCCATTTGCGTTCAGGGTCTTCAATTGGACCATCCTCCTTCGAAACCACCGAATCGCTTTCAATGAATCCCCTAGCTCGATCAACCTCCATCGCGGAAGGTGTGCGGCCTAGAATTCTGCGAATCATGGCAACGATTCTATCCTCGATGGTTGGAAGCGATTCTTGTTTGGTTAACGCTGCAATTCGTTTCGCTCTGTCTTGGATGAAGTCGGAGTTTAGTACAAAGAGCGTTTGCTGTGGGATCGTAGTTTCAGGACGTTTGGCTGTGCAAGCGTTTGGATTCGCGGAATCAAAGGTACTCATCAAGTTGGATATGATGTCGCGATTGACGAATCCATAAACGCTGCGACGAGGAATGGCTGGCGTCACATTGAGATCGATCGGCCGGCCACCCATGGTTACGTCAAGTTCCTCGCAAGAAGCCAACATTGCATCGCGCATCGATTCAAAATCGAGCCGTCGTCGAGGCATGCGCCAAAGAAGTCGATTCTCTGGATCCTTTTGCCGACTAATCTCGTTTTCGATGGCTGCTTGTCGATACGCTTGACTCAGCATGATCTCACGATGTAGCCACTTGAGCGACCATCCGTTCTTTCGAAACTCGTCTGCCAGGTAGTCCAACAACTCGGGATGAGTTGGAGGTTGTCCACGAGTGCCGAAATCGTCCGGCGTTCGTACCAAGCCTAAACCAAAGTGGTTCTGCCAGACCCAATTAACGATTACGCGGCTCGTCAATGGGTTGCTTTCGGCGACCACCGCGCGAGCTAAGCCAAGTCGACGTTTCCCATCTTCGAAGCGCTCCGTTTTGGGATCGGATAACACCGCGATAAACCTGGGCTGCACCTGTATTCCGCGAGTGAGCGGATTTCCTCTAATGAAGACGAAGTTTTCTTTTGGTCGGATGTCTTCGCGGAGAGACATTGCGCGAGGCGGAGATCCAGCGGAATTTAGGTTCAGTTGATGAATCGCCCCTGATTTGCCATTGATCAAATCACTTATGGTGCGATTCATGAGACCCATCGCTTCCTCGTTCGAAATATCGAATGGGGTTCCGGAAGAGTACAGATGGATTCGAAGCTGCCTATGCAACGCACTGTTCATGACCAAATGCTTTGGGTGGTCGTCCGGAACAATTGTTCCCTCGGGACCAGCTTCGTTGGCCGCTTCGAGCAAGGACTGGAGCCACAACCTTTGCTCCTCCGCAAACACCTTTCCGTAGATGATCGCGACGTCGCTCAACGAAATCGGCTTCTTCTCAACCAAAGCGTCGACGATGAGCGGATTCCACTTGGGCGGCTCACCGCGCAACGCATGTTGCTTGTCCGGAGTTCGGCCAGCCGTGTCGATTTCGGCCGTCAAGTGGCCTAGGTATGCATCTCGCTGTTTTGCAAACTCATCACTGGAGATCTTTCCCCATCCTTGCATTTCGATCCAAGGGCCAAACACAGGGTCGGTTTTGGAGAGACCCTTTAAGTAGTCGAGCCATCGGTTTAATACGAGCGGGCGAATATCATCGGTCCTATAGGAAAGGAACTCCGTTGAGAGATCCTGCAGGCCAGTTCCTTTGGCGATTTCAGCTAGATATAGCCCAACTTGCATTCGGAGCCTGCCACGCAAAACTTCGCTTTGGTCGCGGGCAAAGTGACTGAGCTTTGCATTCAGGTCCTTGAGATCAGATTCGTATTGCTTGCTGGCACTTTCATTAGACACCGTTCCAATCACCGGCAGTCTGGCCGGTGGCTTACTTGATGCGATAGCAGCGTAGAGCGAATAGTAGTCTGTCGTTGGTATCGCATCGAATTTGTGATCGTGGCAGCGGGCGCAGGTCACGGTGAGGCCCATGAGCCCTCTCGTGATGACATCGATTTGATCGTCGATCGAATCATGGTAGTTGCGAAACTGCATGCCAACGGTCAAGAACCCCAAGGCAGCGTGGGATGGGTCGTTTTCAGTAAGACCTAGTTGGTCCGCAGCGATTTGCTCCACGATGAATCGATTGAATGGGAGGTTTCGATTGAACGCACCGATGACGTAGTCCCGGTACGTGTATGAGAAGGGAAACGTAGTAAAGCCGATGGCAGCACCGCCATGGGTATCAGCATAACGAGCGATGTCCAACCAATGCCGTCCCCAGCGTTCGCCATAGCGAGGCGACTCAAGCAATCGATCGAGAAGCCGTTCGATGTATCCTTCTGCAAGATCCTTTTCGAACGCTTCGGTTTCCTCCCAGGAAGGAGGCAATCCCGTTAAATCAAACGTCGCGCGTCGTATGAACTGGCGTCGACTGATCTCTTCGGAATAAGAGAGCCCAACTGCCGACAATTGGTGTGAAAGAAATTGATCGATAGGAGCTTTGCTTGCCGGATAATTTTGGGGGATCTCATTGCGCAGTTGACTGGATTGAACGATGGGTTGAAACGCCCAGTGGTCTGAGTACTTTGCCCCCTCATCGATCCATTGTCTTAGCAGAGAAACCTGAGCCTTAGAAAGGACTTTGCCGGACGCAGGGGGCGGCATCACCGAATCTGCGTCTTGCGAGCGGATACGATGAATGAGCTCGCTCTCGTCGGAGGACTTGCTCACAATCGAGGACTTCTTTGCTGCTTCTTCCAGATCGAGCCGAAGATCCGCTTTCCGTTGGTTGGCGTCCGGGCCATGGCAACTAAAGCAGAACTCAGCCAGAATCGGACGTATCTGGCGATTAAAGTCCACTTCGGTGCCAAGTGCAACGCGAGTAGTCGCCGAACCAACAAGCAACGCAAATGCGATTCTATAAATGGAGGCTTGAATGGAGCGCATCAGTTCCTCGGACTGGAGAGAGAGTCACGTTAGCTGGTTGCTCGTCCGATAATCCGGTAAGCTGCATGGTCGCTTGTATTGTACTCTGTCGGGAGGAAATTGCTTTGTCCTGCGAAGCGAAAAGGCTGGGCTCTAGTTAGACCCCTCCCTACATTGAGCCATATCGACTACCGAGGCTCAAGCGAAACTAGGGCCTGCGTCGCCCCCGAGGCCAGAGTCTTCGTCGGATATCTTGGGGATCTGCGAGGTCCAATCGGTCACGGAAGTCGCGAGAGTCGCCGTCCATTTTGTCGTAGATGTCGATCAAGGATTCTGTCGATGAGAAAGTCGCAGACGACGGAAAGAGCCATAGATTCAACACCTTGATTTGTTCTGTTGCGTTAACTCCCTCGATCAGCTTCCTCGCAGTGATCGAGAGCTTTGGCGCTAGCTCGGCTATCAGTGTGTCTTGATCTTCTAAACTCTCCATTCGCATTTCAAAAAAGAGCCTAGCTAGCAACGATCGTGTTTCCATCGGTCTATCGGGTTGCACTGCGTGCATCAATGCGGGGCGAAAAGTCTCTACATCCCATTTATCCAGTACCGCCTTGTCATCGTCCGAGATGTCAGCAGCGTAATACAATGCCGCCCGCATGCACATCAACTCTCTCAAGTACGAGAATCTCTGTTCGGACTTCATAACAGCCATATCGTTCCTCTTTGAGCTTCCCATACTGTCAAGCACCAAACCCAAAAGATGAACCGTTTCCTGAATGGTTTTGTGGTCCGGTAAGTTTTCGATCTGCGATTCGATAGCCGTTAGCCGCTGTCGAGTATCACGATCCAACTTGTTCATTCGCTCACGATCACTGACGAGTTTCGACACCTGCAGGGGAGTTAAACTCTGCACCCAGGTCTTGCGCTGCCACACGGAATCGGGAGGGGGCGGCACGAGCTTTTCTTGTAGGTTCTTTCGCAACACTGCTATCGTTTCGGTTTCTTTGCTGAGTCTAACCGCGATGCTGAGCTCGTTGACGTCTTCTAGCCCCCTCACTGCAGCGATCAAGCTAAGATCCCTTAATTCACTTCTCGCACTGATGAATGTAACGACCAAACCGATTGTGGCACCGATGGCAGCTAGACCAAGTGCCAAGACCAATACCTTGGGCAATTCCCACCATTCACTGGCTTTGCTGCGAACTTTCACCCGCGATTCTTTTTTATCGGTATTTGAGACGTTGGCTGGCGAGGCTAAGTCCTTGATAACCAGTTCAAGCGTGCTTTTGGTGAAGCGTTGGTTATGCGGTGTTTCCGGAATCTCGTCCAACAGATCATACGCTTGACGCAATTCCGCTAAACGCATTCGCAGCTTTTCGTTGTCAACTAAACTTCGCTCAAGTTGCGCAGCCTCGGCGGGAGTCAATTCGCCGTCAAGATAAGCCGTTAATTGTTCGTCGACTGTTTCAGTGTCTGAAAGATTCATTCCGTGATTTTCTCCTTAACGGAGTTTGCATCTAGAGCGGTTAGGGAGCCTGTTTCGTTGTCCAGGGGAACTGACGAACCTGGGGGCAAACCATTTGTTATGTACGGTTCCAATAAACTCTTGATGTTTACCCGAGCTCGGCTTAGGAGTGACTTCACCGCCTTCACACTTAGCCCCATCGTTTCGGATATTTCTGCGTAGCTCATCCCCTCAAACTTGCTCAACATTAGAGCAGTCCGCTGGCGATCTCCCAAAGCTTGCAATGCTAGCATCACCGCTTCGGATCGTTCTAATCGTTCCATTGGACGCGAAGGTTGAAATCCGCTTGGTGCGACTGCAATGCTTTCCAAAATCAGTTGAGAGGTTGAATCGTTCTCGCTTTGTGAAAGCTGGTACTCGCGGCGGTGGGACGAATCTCTCACGTGGTTGGAAGCTACATTGTTGGCGATGCGATACAGCCATGTCGTGAATTTGGCGGTGGGAACGTATGTCTTGCGAGCTTTGTAGACCTTTAAGAAAACGTCTTGCGCTAGATCCTCGGACTGTTGAACATTCCTTACCCAGCCTTGCATAAAGCGTTGGATTTTACCTTGGTGCCGATCTACAAGTATCTCAAAGGCAAACGCATCGTCTTCCCGAACGCGCAGCATCAATCCAACGTCAGGGTCAGCATTCGCGTTTTCGAGCGGACTTTGGGAATTGAACAAGGTATTTTGTGCTGCGGAAATATAGGTAACTTGTTTTCTAGAACCCACAACTCCGCCAAAGGTTTTGACGGTCGTTCGAATCTTTCTATCCCATTTTGTATCATAACCGGGCTAACTACAGCACGACATTGATTCGAAGAATGTGACCATCTGGGTGCATTAGCCGAAACTCCCGAGACCCCCAAGCTTGGTCGGTTAGCGGCAGCACAATTTGCATACCATGTTCTATTGCCGTTTCGTAAAGTTTCAGCAAATCCTCAGGAGTTGAAGCCCAAACGCTTATCCAGTTCCCACCGCTCTCATCATCATTCGAGTTGACGTGCATGGGCCATTTCCCGCCCCTGGAACCCTGTGCATTCAAGCAAAGA
>JANMNR010000640.1:0-6168 GCA_031368325.1 Pirellula sp. | reverse complement strand
GGTCGATCATGGCATAGGCGAGCCAAACGGCTAAAGCACCTCGGACGCCCAATGATCGTCGCCACCAACCTGCAACCCACCATCCAGCGAGGAACATAATAGGGATGCCGGCAACAATGCTGCAGTATGGGCCTGCTACTTGAATGTGGTCTTCGTAGTACTTTTGTTCATGACCAGGATCAATAACATGCCCGTAAAGTATCATGTATAAAACACTGGCGGCGACATTCGTTACAAGAACCAACGAAGCAACGCCGATTAGTGATGCGATCCGCCCAAGTTTCATCCATTCTCCTTCATCCCAAACCGTGTAGCAATCTATCCCGAGAGTAGCCAGTCGACACATTGAACGTCGGATTTTCCGGGTTGCCGCGATCACTGTGCAAAACCCATCGCGGACAATAACTTCGGACTGGCCTCAGTTTAACAGTCAGTTGCCCTTCCGGCAAATTCCCTTGGTTGGTATTTAAATTGCAAATCCTCCGTGCACAGGACATCGCTGTACACCATCAATGCAGCGCGACTGTAGGACGGTATTTGCGGTGCCTCCACCGAATTAAGATAACGGCCGAGAATCATCTCAGTTTGACGAAACTTTTCATCGGCTTCAAGTCCTCATCGTCTACTTGTTGCCTTTCTATGACTGCCTTGTTGACGGTCCTATGCAGTGGCGGCAGTTGTAGGCCCACGAAAGCTCGCAGAGGCTCAACTCGTACAAGCAACCATGTCGCAAAATTCGGTTTGCATTATTGTCTCCATGGCAAAACGACCAAATCTAGCTAGTAGCTGTAAGTATCGTCTGCAAAAGAATGTGCAGCGGTCCGGCACTTACCTGCGTTCTCTGTTCCGTCGACCTTAATTGCGAGTTGCCGGAAATTCGCGGAAATTGTCTTCACCAGGATAGCCCACCATAATCGTAATATCTGGACGAGTCCGTTGCAATTCGGCGATCTCACTATCGGTCAATAATAAGTCCTTGACGATTAAGTATTTGATCTGCGATATGTTTGGAATTTCAAGCACAGCTTCCCGCGAAATCGACTGCACGTGTAACTGCAGCCCGAACTGATTTGGGATGTGCGCGATCGCTTTGCATTGGTCGACATTGAAATTCGGCGTAGAAAAATGGACGTCCGTAATAACGGCTACCGTTTGGTGTCGGAATAGATTCTCCAGCAATTCTGGATTCCATGACACCGAACCGCCAAGCCTTTGAACGGAAACTGCGGCAGCGACCGAGTTTCGATAGTCCATTACTCGCCTTAAGAATAGCGCGAGCAATAATGCAACGATTGTCGTTGCGACGAGAAGTCTCCACACAGTGAACTGAAATCGTTTTTTGGTTTGCATTGAAGTCAATTCAATATCAGGCACTTAAAGGACAGAACGCTTTGGTTCAACGTGCCGCGACAAACGACACTGATCTCAACATCTTCGAGGCCCGTCGCTTTGGGCGCAACGGTTTGTTCAACAAACCGCTAACACGGCCCCTAACTCGACGATTACACAATACGGGCTTTGCCAATATTTTGTTGTATCACTTCTTCACCCTGGTCGCGCCCGAAACTATGCGTATTCCTGCTGCTGCCAACCTATTGCCTGATATTCACTTGCATAAGTCCTAGGTCGGGCACCATCTAAGGATTTACACTATGTCCAACGTGAATGAAAACCTGAGCCCACCTGCGCGAATGCGTTCATCAACCTAACTGTCGCGACGAGCGGACGCAACACTCCTAGGTCCATAATGTGCGTAATGCGAGAAGGCTTCCTCAAACGAAATCTCGATTCCGCATCCGAAGACGACCTGCGTGGCCATCTTCTATTCATCAAAAATGACCGCTCGGGGCCTTAAGTACTATCAACTCAGTTCAACAATCACGGGGCCTTACGCTTCGCCTACGGAGTCTGCTGATCCACCATGCCAAACATGGATCGACGTGCCATCCTCCCAGATAAGCGACGGGATTAGGCTCGCACCCCTATGCGCAAGCCCATGTTCCAGATTCAGCCAAGACAGCCAACCCGCCTGCCAGTCGGGCTGCGATGAATGTGTAGGGGATTGTTCTGTCGTGTTCTTAATTCTCGAGGGGAAGTTTCCCGTAATCGGAATGATGTGCTCCCCCTACAGCGGCCCTGAACTTGTGACGCTGAAACTCTTCTTTATCGAAGTAGCCATCCAATAAAATGATATTCATTGCAGCGTCAAGCTTCGTACCCCCAAATTCGTCTACCGCATTCTTCCACAGAGTGATGTCATCTGCGGTGAGTTGGTTGACGCGAGCGAGATACATGTTGCCTCGCTCGACGTTATACGTAGTCCCGTCGTGAAGTACATCAATTGGAATGAGAACCAGAGGGACAACATGCGGATACTGTAGCTCCTTATTCAAGAGCGTTTCGAACGCTTTTGTCCAAGCGTTGGCTGCCGAAGTCGGCATGGTTTGAGCACGCTCGAACAGTTTATCTGCGCTCTCAGTATTCCATGCGAGACCATCAAAGGCGACGCTCATGTGATTCACGAAGTCCGTACGGAAGCCCTGTTTTTCGACATCCGTCTCGAACTTGTTGTCGGTGATCCGTTCCAATTCTGCGATCCATTTGTCGAGGGCAACTTTGGGTGAGGACTCGAGGCGTTTCGCGGCTTCCCGCAAGAATTCAACCGAAATGCCAGTCCCTGGCTCCCAAGCGCGTAGTGGCACACCACCTGGCGGCTTGATTTTACCATCAGTAACTACTTTGTACGCCCTACGCAGAGCATCCAATTCCGAGCGCGATGTGGCCAATTGCCGAACTAGGATGAGTTGTGAAAGTACTAGCGCAATCACCAACACGAAAAGCATAAGGCTTGCCAGGGAAAACGATTTCTTCGTGTTCTCAGTCATTTGTTGTCGCGACAGTGCGCCCCAATCGACCAAGCCACAGTAGTTGACTCAACGCAAGTTAAAACGCCGCTACGGGGGCTGCGTGTCCATTGGTTTGGTGCGACTCTCATCATAATCAACTGTTCGGGTGCAGCCCACAGTGAAGCGGTTTTTCGATGTGCGAAACAAAAGAAATGCATTGCGTGAATTATTTGCATTCTCGGCAAAAGAGACGTTGAACTTCGGCAGCCTTAGCATGACGCCTATTGGATGGCGGGCATCATAAGGCTGATCACAATATAGATCAAAACGAATGCTACTAAGATAATGAATACATCCGAAGGGCGCATCCATTTTTTTGTGTGGGTAGCATTTTCGACTTTCGTACGGTTCGCATTCTCTCCGGACTCAGTTCGTTCGTATGGATTTGATTCCAAACTTATCCCCCTTCATATAAGGCGTTCACCTATAAGATACAAAAAACGCCCCGCATCAACGGGCGGCGGGAGTTGACGATCATCTCACAATCCGATTGCTATCGGCGCTCCAGTGCATTCGATTATTCGACAGCGTCCGCCAGGGGAACTTCATTCCCCAAGTTCTTCGGCAAGTGTCCATGTACGGAGCTTCAGGGCTTTGAGGTCCGACAGTGTGACTCGAAGCCTTTGCGTCTCCGTTGTCGTCAGTGTTGGTTTAGCGCCTGGAGATGCATAGACCTCAGTACCCTTCGGTGTGATATCCGTCGTTAGCTTGGTTGAGTCTACAGTGGCTGTAAGTGTGACAAGTCGAACAGGTTCGCCATCTCGTACAATGTGCGAAGTGTGTTCAATTTGGATTCGACCGTCTTTGAATTTTTGCACAATTGTTGCGGTGGTCGAGATTTCCAAGCCGTTTGGCACTTTATCTTTATTGATGGATCCGGTTCGCTTGGCATATTCGACTGCCAGATCACCAGTCATTTGAATCGCAAGATGCTCTCCAACCTTGGTGGCTGTGTTTTGTTGGGCCAAAAGCGATTCGTTTCCAAATACGGCCAAAACTGCGAGAGTAGTCAGTGTTCGTATCAGCATTTTTGAACTCCTTGGTGGGGGACACAACAGACTTTCCCGCAGGATATCAAATTCTGACAAAACGCAGAATGGCGTTTTGGACACTCCAGCAAAACTCGGCGGACGGAGCAGTAGATGAACGTTTCAGCTCACAGAAGGTTCGGGATCAGGAGACGTCCTGAGCTCCCGCATGGGCTTGCCTAACATGGACTTAATTCTTGCTGACCTCTTCAGCCCAAGAAAGAGATCTGGCAGGCGCCCACAGGCCAGCCCGCTAATAATTTCGGCGACGGTTCACGCGTATTATTCCATTCGCAAGCCACTGTTGTCCTTCGCGTTATCAATACGCGAGCGGCACTTCTGGTGTATCCAGACCGTCAAGTGTCGACCCGACAAAGCTGACCGTCGAGCCCGAGACGATTGGGTTGGCGTGCATCACAACATGCATTTTGAACAGTGAACTTGAACATCGGCTCGGCAACGACCGTCGACCGCGATGTTAGATTATTATGGATTAGACGCCGTGTCTTACGTGGTGATCTGGGTTATGATCCAACACAAGATTCAGATGGATTGAGTGCTCTAGCCATGCTTTGCAGGCCGCCAACGCAAAACTGAAGCCACCCATCGAGTCGATTGCACGGGCCACCTGCTCGTCGTCTGTTCCTGTAAACCCAGAGGCGACGATAGTCACCATTGTCGCGTTGTCACCCCGCGGAGAGAACTGCCACTCAACCGGCGTTGGCCAATGAATGAGGATACGTTGGTTTTCTTCGAGAGCAATGATCGCGACATCAACCGAGACGCCGTACATGTCCCAATGCCACTTGACTGATTCGCCCTGCCTCAACAAATCGCTTCCGCGAGTGAACCAAAAGTTGGCCGTTACCAAAGGATCGACAAAGGCTCGAAATACTTCTCGAACGGGCCTGCGGATTAGCATCGCTGTTCGAGCTACGGTAGGGGTGATATTCATGTTGATTTCCGTCGTTCCTCAACTCTAACGCCTAACTTTGGCGGTACGAGGCCGCCGCGAAAAAAAAGATTTCTAAAATGTCTTGGGCGTCCCACGTGCACCGCTTTGTTCTGCCTCGATTTCGGATGGATCAAACGTCACATTTGGATCGGCCAATATACCACAGCCTTGGATGAGCAGTGCTGACAGGCTCATAAGGAGTGCAAAGCTCCATCATTTCCAATCCTATTATCGACTCACCACCATACCAGGCGTTGGTGCAGTGATTAGCTTAACACTCATTCACGGACTCGAATCCATTGCTCGCTTCGAGTCCGTTGGTAAATTCCTGTCTCGCAGTCGATTGTTCAAGGGTTCCCACGCATCTGCGGGCAAGAAGCTTGGCTCACCATGCGGCAAGATCGGCAACCCATTCCTTCGCTGGGCGTTTGGTGAGGCAATTCCACTTGTTAAGCGAGAATCCACGGAAGTGCTTGAGTACGCATGAAGAGTTGAAAAGAAACGCGGCAAGTCGCGAGCTACCAACCCACTTGCCGTCAAACTAGGTCGCGAGATTTACTACTTGCTCCGCGATGACAAAGCATTCAATATCAACCTATTCCTTAAGCACTAAAGGAACCGAACCAACGTTGCCACATTCCGAGCCCGTAGCGACGAACTGAAGCCGTTGCCAAGCCAAGTGTAACCAGTACTGGACGACTCGTTCAAGTCTTGAACAAGCCAGTGATTCCTTGTCGAATTTCCGACGACGGTACTCTGCACACGGCGCAGGCTTCAACCAGCTTTGATTGAGACGGAGTGTAGAAACGATTTAGCACAATTCAAACGCAAGGAATGATCCTGTGTAGAGCCGTACGATGGTGCTCTGATGTGTGAGCCAAAAACGAACTGGACATAAGCGATCAAGCGACAAGCGTAATCGTCGAGCCAACCCGTTGAGAGGACCACATCGGATCATTATGAGATTCTGCAGACTTCCCATCTTCGAGAGAAGCTGGAAAGAGGGAGCTTGGGGACTTTCGGCCACTACGGTATCTTTGGCTTAAGTCGTCACAGCCTGAACTTCTCAAATGTCTCGCCGTTGAACTTGTACGCCCCGGCTTCTTGTGTACCGAGCCAAAAGACACCTTGATTGTCTTTATGTGTAGTAGCCAGTATTTGATCTGACGGAAACTACCCATTTTTACGTACTGGATTGTACGAGTTGGTCGAGCATTTTTTGTTCGACTAACTGTTTCGAATCGAGGAACGTTTGCATTGGCGTCTTGCCAAAGCAGAA
>JANMNR010000639.1:0-19373 GCA_031368325.1 Pirellula sp. | reverse complement strand
TTCTGCTTTGGCAAGACGCCAATGCAAACGTTCCTCGATTCGAAACAGTTAGTCGAACAAAAAATGCTCGACCAACTCGTACAATCCAGTACGTAAAAATGGGTAGTTTCCGTCAGATCAAATACTGGCTACTACACATAATGCCATCTTTCCGTCCTCTCAAGTAGGACTGGCTGTCCGCCAGCTCCATCCAATTTCCAAATCTCGTCAACCATACCATCTACCTGCGAAACCCACTCATGTGACGCTTGCACGTCGCATCCTACAATTGCGATTACTTTGACTCGCATCTCCCCATTGTGTAGATCGAACTCGCAAACTCTATTAATCCAACTTCGATTGGGATTGTCCAGTAGCTTTCCTTTTGCCAAAAGGAACTGTTCGCGATCCTGATTTCTACCGCCAATATACAAAAAATCATCGGTAGCATTTGGGCAAGCAGTCATCACACTAAAGTTTACCCCGGTTTTATTCCCCAACCCAAAAGACTGATCCCCTTGGAAAGGGTCTGTTTCACTACCATTGTCGTAGACAAAAAAAGCATCATCCGAATTGATTGATCGAGAGGTAGTACCAACAACACGGATTTCTTTCTTTCCTAACCGTCCAGTTACTTTTTCTTTGCCACTAGTGCCATTAGAGAGACGCAAAATAAACCCAATCAGCAACAAAACCGACATCGAAGCCATTAGGGTCAATACTAGACGATATCTTGTCATAACTAATTCCCTCTAATAATAGGTATTTACGTATAGACGCTATTGCCGGCAAAGTCAAGTTTCTTTCAAAATAATAAGCCTAGACGATTTGGCAGAACTAGGTTAGTCAACGCAATCAAGGATGCGGCTCAGAAGCTCGGCCTCAAAGACCAATTCCAATCAGAAAACATCCAGCAAATTCTGCAGCAAGCGGGCCGGTGGATGGAAAGTGTGTCCGATCCATGGCTGCGCGACGCTCAACCAGGACTATTGCCAGGTATCAATGCGACCGGCGAACTTTTTTCGAGCCGATGGTGCCCCAGGAACTACTCATCTTGATTTTGAAACCGTTGTGGCAGGTGGCTGTTCGGTAACTCTTATCCTTGGTTGCTGAATTATACTGAGCTCGATTAGCAGTTGCAGTCATCAATGCACCGTGCATCGATAGACCAGCAATACCTTCACCAATTGATATCGATTTGGTAGAGTTGGATCGAGTTAATTTAGTAATGGAACCCCAGCGTTCGATAAGCTTGAGAGACCATGAATCGAAATGACGCGTTGCAGCTGATGCACGAATATGTTCAGAACGAGTCCTTGAGACGGCACATGCTGGCTGTCGAAGCGGCCATGCGCGCTTATGCATCGTCCCGAGGCGAGGGCATTGAAAAGTGGGGCATCGTTGGTTTGCTCCACGATTTTGATTACGAACGCTGGCCCAATCCGCCGGATCATCCGACCAAAGGGAGTGAGATTTTGCGGAAGAAGCAATACCCGGAGGATGTCATCTACGCCATTCTCTCCCACGCCGACTACTTGCCCGATGCCCCTCGCATTACACCGCTCGACAAAGCGCTGTACGCATGCGATGAACTGTGTGGATTCTTAGTCGCCTGTGCATTGGTTCGCCCAGAACGACTCAAGGGACTTGAGCCCAAGAGTGTTCGCAAGAAGCTCAAAAACGTCAACTTCGCCGCCGCAGTGAATCGGACCGACATTACGCGAGGGGCTGAGGACTTTGGCGTAGACTTAGACGTGCACATCGCGTTTTGTATCGCTGCACTCAATGGTATTTCGCATCAATTGTTTGATACGAATTAATGAGGATCGATTGCTCCGCGCAGAGGTTGCTGACCGGTTTGACTACCGGGCAGAGATGAGGGTACTGCTGTTTGAGCTACCTTGGACGTTATCATCTATTGGTCGCGGAAATCAATTCTATAGCATGCTCCTTTGAATCAGCGAGCAAATCGGGAATCGACTTCATTTTGCCAGTGATCCGTTGGGTTGCTTCCTGATTCAGTACGATCGCTTCCACAAAATCAAACCATGGGATGGAAATTGAAGTTGGCTCGTTCGCCTTCATTTGAAATTCAATCCAACGCGAGATCGATTGATCTGACCGCTCTAAGTTTTGATTGGCAAGCTCAATTTCCCCTGACTCGTAGAGCGCGAGAGCGCGTACGTTGTGAATAAGGTCCAGTCCCGCCCACCCTCGATCCAATTCGGCCTTGTCGAGCAAGTCCAACGCTTTTTGGAATTCGCCCGCGCGATGATACGCCAGAGCGACCAAATAAGCTTGTGCTCCATGCGGTAAAAATCCGCCGCGCCGCATGCCCGGCATGGAAGGTTGCTGCGATGCTCGTCCGCCCATGCCCGGTCCACCCATGCCCGGTCCACCGGGACGAAAGTTGCCGTCCGATCCAGGGCCTTTGTCATCCGGCCAAGATCGTCCCGCAGGGCGTGGGCGATCCTCGGGGCGATCCTCGGGGTTGTTTCTAAAACTACCTCGGCGAATATCCCGTTCATCAGGTTCTCCCTTTGGAGGACCTGGACGATTAAAGTCACCGCCGCGATTCGCTTCTCCGTTACGCCGGCCCATATCCCGATCACCTTTGAAATTATCGTGGATGGGGCCGCGTTGGTCGATCATGGATTCCGCATGTGCCGCTACTTTCGCCCAGTCGTTCTTCCCGAAGGACCTCATGGAAACAATGCAGTTTCGGAGCGACTGCCAGTCAAAGTCGGTCGCCGCGTTCTCAAATCTCTTCCGCTCTTGTTCTGCCAATATTTCGAGAGCATTCGATTCATTCGCCAGCACGAATAAGGCACCGGTGCCGGTCCACTGAGGTTGGTCCGTAGGGGCACCTGTTGCAATCGCTTTTGCAAAATCACTCGCCGCTTCGTTCCAGAGATGGAGCTGGCTATAGAGCTGGCCTCGTTGTACCCACGGAAGATAAAAACTGGGTTGCAAGTTTACTGCTTGCGCAAAGTCATCGATGGCCGCTTGCCAACGCCCAGCATTGGCATGCGTCTGCGCACTCGAAACGAGAACATTGGACTGAACGATGCGTTCCGAAAAGTTAGACATCTCATTTCTTGCAGCGTTGGCTTCGCCTTTGGCAATGAGGGCTTGATGAAGCGCGATGTCTTTCTCCCGAAGTGCAGATATGGCATTTGTCATTTGATAAATACTGATCGCCGTTCCTGCAACAAGCGACGATGCAATGAGTGCCGCGCTGATCAAGGTCACACGGTTTCGTCTCGCGAACTTGCTCACCCGATACAAAGTCGAGGGCGGTCTGGCTTCCACGGGCTCGGAACTCAAATAGTTTTGTATGTCTCGCGCTAGCGATGCCGCTGAGTCGTAGCGTCGTGTTCTATCCTTGTCCATGGCCTTCATGACGATCCAATCCAAGTCTCCGCGGATCGCCGATTTGAAACGGTTAGGCTCTATCTGACGCATTCCGGAAACGGTAGACGTGCGATTTCCAAGGGTCGAGATTCGATTGCTGGGAATGGCCGGCTCCTCCTCGAGAATCATTCGTCGTATCTCGTTGTAATCCGCTGAATCCATTCGGTTGCGATCGATAGGAGTTGTACCCGTCAACAGTTCATAGAGGAGCACGCCCAGGGAATAGATATCGCTTCTCGTGTCCACATCCAAAGTATTCATCTCCGCTTGTTCGGGACTCATGTAAAGAGGAGTTCCCATCATGGACATGAACCGTGTGTAAATCGTCTTGTCCGTTAAGCTTTGACCGATGGCCTTGGCTATGCCGAAGTCGATTACCTTAACGATGGGTTTTTCATCGTAATAGGTGGTGAGGATGTTCGAGGGCTTCAAGTCGCGATGGATTACCCCTTTTTGATGTGCATGGTGCACCGCCGAGCAAACATCGATAAACAGTTCGAGCCGCTTGCTGATACTCATTCGCACTTTGTCGCAAAATTCCGTAATGGGTATGCCTCGTACAAGTTCCATTACGAAATACGGTCGAGAATCGTCCGAAACGCCAGCATCGAAGACGCGGGCAATACTCGGATGATCCATCATCGCCAGCGCTTGCCGTTCGGCTTCAAAGCGAGCGATGACTTCTTTGGAGCCCATTCCGGGCTTGACCATCTTGAGTGCAACTTTTCGGCGTACCGGTTTTTCTTGTTGAGCAACATACACTACACCAAAGCCACCCTCGCCAATCTGCTCCATTAGTCGATACGAATCAATCGTGCGATCGAGCAGTGCATCACTAGTCGTCTCTCCAAACGCGATCGTTGCTTGGTCATGGACCCTATCTGGTCTCGATGGTTCATGGACCGGAAACTTGTCCAGCGGATGCTCTTCTTGTTGATGGGCCTTGAGCAGTCCGTCGACTGCTGCTCGCAGCTTGGAATCGTTTCCACAAGCATCGGCCAAGAATTTCTGCCTAGCTTTCGGATCGACTACTTCGATTGCGTCAAGGAATACAGTACGTTCGGAGGGTGTGTTCATAGTGGATCTCGTTTTAGCGACTTACTTAGAGACATGCGTAGAACAGCATAACTGTAGGCCAGAAAAATCATGCTTTCTTGGAACCGCCTCGTGGGTCTCTACCGAGCTCATCGCGGTGCAATCGAGATTTGTGGCAACTATTCTTCTGGTTCGCTGGACTGATTGATTTCTCTTTGCAACCAAGCGCGTGCATAAGACCAATGGCGTTTGACAGTTCGTTCCGAAATGCCTAGCGCGACGGCCGTTTGCTCGACGCTCAAACCCGTAAAATATCGAAGCTCTACGATCTTGACCAACTCTGGCTCAACCGAGGCCAGCTTCACCAAGGCGGCATCTAGATCCAATAAATAATCGGAATTGTCAGGGCTAGCGACGATGTCGATTTCGTCCAACGCGAGTCGATTCATCTCAGAGCCACGTTTTTCGGCGTTGCGTCGTCGGGCTTGTTCAATCAAAATCCTACGCATCGCCTCTGCTGCAGCTGCAAAAAAATGGCCTCGTCCGTCCCACTTTTGCCCATCTCCACCCCCAACTAATCGCATAAAGGCTTCGTGGACTAAAGCTGTGGGTTGTAGTGTTTGCCCAGCTTTTTCCTGTCGCATTTTGACAGTCGCAATCCGGCGAAGTTCGTTGTAAACCAAAGGAAGAAGCTCTTGAGTAGCTAGTTTGTCTCCACGTTCAATTGCGTTTAGGATACGTGTCACTTCTGAAGTCATGCGAGGAATTGTATCCCATTCTCGCGCCTCTTTTCGATGCTGGTCAATCAAAAGCAAAAGATATTTTGGCCCCGACCGTGTCCCCTTTGCGCATGATGAATTGGACACCAACTTTCCTCTCTACAAAGGATACATGATGAATTCAAGGATGCGACTCGACCGACGACAGATCCTCCGCGGAACTGGGGCAGCTGGCATTGCTTTCTTTACGACACCCGGACTCTTTGCTGAGGAATTACTGCGAACCCCGAGTTTAACCGAAGGCCCATTTTATCCCGACAAGTTACCACTGGATCAAGACAATGACTTGATCTTGATCAAAGATAGCACAACACCGTCTGTCGGAGAAATCACGCATTTAACCGGGCGAATCCTAACGTCGGCAGGTTCGCCCGTTCGCGGTGCCACCATTGAAATTTGGCAGTGTGACGCAAATCAGGTTTACATTAACTCTCGCGATAGCGGGTCGAAAAAAGACCAGCAGGACAAGCACTTTCAGGGCTTCGGAAAATTCGAAACAGGATCAACCGGCGAGTATCGATTCAGGACCATCAAACCTGTACCCTACCCAGGACGACCTGCACCGCACATTCACGTTAAAGTGAAGCTAGGAGGTCGAGAACTGCTAACCACTCAGCTTATGATTCGCGGTCACGAAGGAAACGCACGCGATGGCATCTTCGGGAGCGCAGGCGATCTCGTGAATCGCGAATTGATAATGGGCGACTTCTTGCGAGTCAAGGAATCGAAGATTGGCGAGTATGCGTGCAGCTTCGATATTGTCCTGGGACGAACTCCAGACGATCGCCAAATCTCTGGGAAATAATTGCTTAGCTATCTTCAGTAGACCCAAATACAACATTACTCAATCGTAGTACCATCAAAGGAAAATAAAAATGAAAAGAACCGTTGCAAAACTTGCTTGGCTGGGCATGATCACGACAGCTTCCATGACCTTTGCACAACCTCCTCGAGACGCAGGGCCCGGCGGACGTGGGCGAGGTCCAGGGGGCGAGGGGGGCGGAGGCGTCGAGGAATCCGTCACGCGTCTAATGGCATTTGATAAAAACAACGACGGTAAGCTCTCCAGCGATGAAATTGGAGACACGCGACTGAAGTCGCTGATGGAACGTGCCGACGCGAACAAAGACAGTGTCGTTACCAAGGAAGAATTGACTCAGTTGTTAAACAAAGAAGCTCAGTCGCGTCCAGATGGAGGCCCGGGCGGACGTGGTCCCGAAGGAGGGATGGGCAGAGGTGGACGTGGCGGACCCGAAGGTGGCCCCGGAGGTCCAGGCGGTCGAGGTCCAGGAGACCAAGGACCTATGGGCATGCGGCCAGGAACGGTGTTGCCTCCATTTTTAGTGGAGCAACTCAAGCTGAACGACACGCAAAAAATATCCATCGCCAAATTGCAAGCGACCGTGGACGCAGAACTAGCGAAGATCCTGACGGCAGAACAGCAAGAGCAAATGAAGCAAATGGCACAAGGATTCCGCGGTGGCCGAGAAGGTGAGGGTCGCGGTCCAGGAAGGCCAGAGGGTGACGGTCGCGGTCCCGGAAGGCCATAGGGCGAGGATAGAGGTTCAGGAAGACCTGAACGACCATAAGCATCGGTTTGTCCTAGTATTATTCCGGAGTGTTCGAATTGTGTTGCGGCCAACTTGCGAGGGCGGCAGCTGCAAGTAGAAGTCACTTGCAGCTGCCAACGGTGTTCTCGTTGGCATGAAACCAGCTTAAACCGTCCTGCGATAACACATCCAATATTCGCTTCCCCCCAATTTCAAAACCATGAGCACGCGTTTCATGCCCGTTAACCGTTCGCTTCGTCCATCTCTTTTTCTCATGTTGTTAACGGTGATCTCGACATGGGTCCCGTCTGCGGCAACCGAATTTGCCTTCTTTCATGAAAACGTCCTAGGCACATCGCTCGAACTCCGAATCGAAACGAATGACCCATTGATTGCATCCAAGGCAGAGAACATTGCGCTAGCCACGATTGACCACTTCAACGAGTTGTTTAGTCACTACTCGCCATCAAGCGAGTTCTCCAAATTCTGCCGATTGCCTATTGGCGAATCGATGCAGCTTTCATCCGAACTCGTTAGTCTGCTAAAGCGATGTGAGCGTTGGAGCTTGCAATCGGATGGCGCGTTCAATGTGGGTGCTGAGGCTGTTGTGCGAAAATGGCAACAAGGCTCAAAGGAAGGTACGGTCCCGAACTCCCAAGAGCTTATTAATATCGTCCGCGAGGCAAATCTTCAGCACTGGTCGGTGGATGCGAAGTCGAACCGTGTAACGCGATGTTCCGAAACACCATTGACACTCAATGCGATTGCAAAAGGGACGATTCTGGACGCAGTTTCCCAAGCGATCTTGGACCAAGTACCCGAGGTAGAGGGCGTATCGATCAATATTGGTGGAGATATCCGCGTGACGGGTAACACGTCACAGAAAATTTTGATTCCTCATCCCGCTCGCGACTTGATGGAGGCGCCCCCGCTACAAATGCTTACTTTGAAGCAAGGGGCGATTGGTACCAGCGGTACCTCGGAGCGTTCTCTCACGATCGGCTCGCAATCGTATTCGCACATCATGGACCCTAGAACTGGGCAGCCTTGCGACCATGTCATTAGCGCTTCGGTGATTGCAAACGATGCCGAAACCGCGGACGTCCTTGCGACGATTTGCAGCGTTCTGCCGACCACGCTGAGTCTTGCGTTGATCGATTCCATTCCAGGAGCAATGTGTCTGCTAGTCGACCTCAACGGTGCGTTGATAGCATCTCCGAATTGGCCAGAAGCAAACCCTCAGGAAGGAAAGTTGGCCGGGGGATCCGACAAGCAGTCCCAGGCCACTCCGAGTGAATTCAATATCACATTTGAAATCAACAAGGCATCCGAAGGAGGCCGATATCGCCGGCCCTATGTTGCGGTCTGGGTTGAGGACCAGGATGGGTTTCCTGTTAAGACCGTTAGTCTATTCTTGATGGCAGACAACCCTGGACCGCGCTGGCACCGTGACCTGCGACGATGGTACAGCAGCGACCAAATGCGATTGCTCGTCGATCAAAAAAAACTGATTGGGACCGTGTCCAAGCCAACGCGTAATCCAGGCCTCTACAAAGTTGCATGGGATGGAACAGACGATAACGACAAGGCTCTTCCCGCTGGAAAGTACACTTTGTATATCGAGGCGGCACGGGAACATGGAACGTACCAACTCATGAAATCGCCATTTTCGTTAGGGGCTGGGGACTTCGAACTGAAACTAGACGGAAACGAGGAGATCAAATCGGCGGCCATGACCTTCAAGCAGAAGAAATAGTTCTCTATGCAAGGGGAAGCACCGAACAATTCACCAGCCCGCGCAGCATCCGTAAAGTCCAAAAAGCTTCACCGTTTTTTGGCGAAATGGAGTCGATGGTTGCACATCTACCTGTCCATGTTCTCGCTCGGGGCGATCTTCTTTTTTAGCATCACCGGACTAACGCTGAACCATCCGGATTGGTTTTTCCGCGAGAATACGACTCAAGTGACAGGTAATCTGGATTTGACTTTGCTCAATCGAAAAGCGAACCCGCCTCCGGATTGGAATGGGTCCGACTATGGTCACGAGGTAGACAAACTGGCTGTGGTCGAGTTTTTGCGAAGCGAACACAAGCTGTCCGGGCGAGCTTCCGACTTCCTGACATTTGTAGACGAATGCGAAGTCACTTTTCAAGGTCCAGGTTACGCGGCGACATCAAGAATCCATCGCACGACTGGCCAGTACGATTTATCGATTACTTGCAACGATCTCGTTTCGATCATGAATGATTTGCACAAAGGCCGACACACAGGCCCAGTTTGGTCGATCGTGATCGATACGTCCGCCATTGTATCGTGCCTTGTCGCACTCAGTGGATTTTTTCTCGTATTCTATCTGCGACTCAATCGAGCACTGCGGCTCATTATCTCTGTCCTAGGAGTGCTGTTGGTGTTTCTTTTCGTTCGATTTGCCATCATCGGATGACGCCCTTGGGCCTTGTTCTCAGATCCTCGTTCGCGTCCATCTAACTTGAAACCTAACAGCCAGAGCGAACGGACGCAACCAATCTATGCTAGCGGTGATCTCTACCTGTTAGTCGCGATTTCTATCGTCGAGTCGTACACACTTCTCAATCCGATCTTCGAGCCTTCTGCCAAAAATCGTTTGGTCTTGCCGCCTGTGCTTGAGCCACGTTTACTTTCCCCCCCCACGATGCACTCCTGTCCGATCAAGGCCAAGGTTGCGATCTTGGGTTGACGAATCTCAGACTCGCGAAGCGTCGTTTATCCGCAAGTAAATTTCCGGTTTCTCAACACGGAAATATGTGTTGTTGCCGTAAACTGGGAGCAAAGTTCCACCCATACTGGCAACTACTTGCCAACAATCCTATAGTCGACTCACTCTCGATTTGAATCCTGCGTTTGTTTACTTTGAAACGGAATGAGTTTGATTTGGACGCGATTTTGCAGCGAACCCCGAGGGGCATGTATTGCGAGCCTGGTGACTTTTACGTCGACCCTCAACTGCCCGTCGCTCGAGCTGTCGTTACTCATGCGCATTCGGATCACGCTCGATGGGGCTGCCAAAAGTATCTGGCCGCAAAACCATGCGAACAGCTGCTGCGGCTGAGAATGAGCCCTGATGCGGAGTTCCGATTTCTTTCCTATGGCGAAACACTGACCGTCGGCGGCGTTCAAGTTAGTTTTCATCCGGCAGGGCACATTTTGGGATCGGCCCAGATCCGGCTTGAATATCAAGGCCAGGTTGGGTTGATCACCGGAGACTATAAACTTGGGAAGGACCCGACATGCGAAGCTTGGCAGCCTGTTCGCTGCCACTGGATGATTAGCGAATCCACCTTTGGGTTACCCATCTATCGCTGGCCAACTCAAGAGCTCGTCTTTCAATCCATTAACCAGTGGTGGCGCGAGTCCCGTGACGAGGGCAAGTGTTGCTTGCTCTATGCATATGCTATCGGAAAGAGTCAACGCTTGCTGGCGGGGCTCGATCCGACCATCGGCAAGATCTACTGCCATGGAGCTGTCGAAAAAGGGAACGAAGCCTATCGTCGGACGGATGTCGCACTTCCGGAAACAACCTATATAGGTTCGATAACCGGTAAGCACGATTGGAGTGGAGCCATGGTTGTCGCAGTCCCAAGTGCCCACGCAACGCCGTGGGTGAAGAAATTTGGCCGATGCAGTACGGCGATGGCGAGCGGGTGGATGGCAGTGCGCGGAGCTCGACGACGTAGATCCGTCGATCGCGGCTTCGTTTTGAGTGATCACGTGGATTGGCCATCACTATTAGCTGCGATCGATGCATGCAATCCGGAAACGGTTTGGTTGACGCATGGCTATACAGCTGCGGTCGCTCGCTATCTCGTCGAACAAGGACGCGATGCCCGAGTACTCGATGCGATTGGCAGGAATGAAGGAGATGAAGACGCGACCGATGAGATGGAAGTTGATGGCAGTGATTCCGCAACAGGGGATTCAAAATCATCATGATTCGATTTGCCTCCTTGTTTGATGCGATAGATAGAACCACGAAAACCAATGAAAAGCTGAGTGCTCTTGTTCGGTACTATCAAGATGCGAACCACGCCGATGCGGCCTGGGCGACATACTTCTTGTGTGGCTACAAGCTCAGGCAATTGGTACCAACCAAGCTGCTTCGTGCGTGGGCAGCCGCAGAAGCAAACATTCCTGCCTGGCTGTTCGAGGAGTCCTATCATTCGGTTGGAGACTTGGCAGAAACACTGACATTGATTGTGCCGCCTGGCGAGATGGTGGACGATGTGTCACTTTCTGATTGGGTCGAGCATCGATTGATGCCGCTTCGAGCGATGGCGGAAGTGGAGCAACGGGCTGCAGTGCTCTCGATTTGGAAACAATCACCGATGCAAATGCGGCTGGTGATCTTGAAACTGATTACAGGCGCGTTCCGTGTTGGTGTGAGCAAAGCGATTGTGACTCGCGCAATCGCAGAGCATGCTGGTGTCCCTTCGGATGTTATATCACATCGACTGATGGGTATTTGGAAACCGACCGCATCTTTCTTTGAAAAACTCATCTCAAAAGAGGTGCAGGACACGATCGATAGCCAGCCATTCCCATTCTGCCTTGCACATCCGATCGATCACGAACTTGGCCCTGAAAGCGTTGGACAAGCAACCGATTTTGCTGCGGAATGGAAGTGGGATGGAATACGTGGCCAAGTCATACGACGAAATGAAAAAGTATTTATTTGGTCGCGAGGCGAAGAGCTAATGGAGAACCGTTGGCCGGAAATCGAATCGGCCGCTCAACTGCTACCTAATGGAACCGTCCTGGATGGAGAGATCTTGGCTTCGCTCGGCGAGAATCAAGTACTTCCGTTTGCCAATCTTCAAAAGCGAATCGGGCGGAAATCCGTTAGCAAGAAACTGCTGAAAGAGGTTCCTGTCATCTTCCAGGCATTTGATCTGCTTCAAGATGCAGGTGAGGACATTCGCACTCGCCCGTTCTCAGAACGCAGACAACGACTTGATCGCTTACTTTTGTCGGTCGATCACCCCAATCTATGTCGAACGCAGCTTATCCATGGAACGTCATGGGAGGAGTGGTCAAAGGTTCGTGATCGAAGCCGGGAGTTGAATGCCGAGGGATTGATGTTAAAGCGGTTGGATGCAATTTATGAATCCGGCAGAGTCCGTGGTGCATGGTGGAAATGGAAAGTGTCACCTTTCACGATTGATGCCGTTCTTATCTACGCGCAGAAAGGGCATGGGAAACGATCTGGGCTTTATACCGACTATACCTTTGCCTTGTGGGAGGGGGAGACGTTGGTCCCCTTTGCGAAAGCCTATAGTGGTCTGGACGATTCCGAAATCAAAGAGGTCGATCGATTTGTTCGGCAGAACACCCGCGAGTCCTTTGGCCCAGTTCGGAGCGTTGCGCCGGCAATCGTGATGGAAATCGCCTTCGAGGGATTACAGCGTAGTCCACGTCACAAAAGCGGCATCGCGACTCGGTTCCCGAGAATTGTTCGTTGGAGACAGGATAAGAAACCCGAGGATGCGAATACGCTTGCGGAGTTGATGGGCTTGTTGCCTCATTCGGTTTAAACCACATAAACGCAAATTTTAGAGATGAACGCAGATAAAACGTGAGACAGGAATGGGACTCTTTATCTGTGGAAATCCTTGTCATCTGCGGTTCAGTGACTCCTCAGGATTCATCTGCGGCTCCGAACTTGGATACAAAAAGCTAGCGTGACGAATCGTACTCCCCTTCAAACCATTCTTGACTACTTTGAAAGCAAGGGACAAAAGCCCTTTCGTTTTCAACGGGATGCTTGGAAGGCATACGCCGAAGGTCATAGCGGCTTGGTTCATTCCGCCACAGGAAGCGGCAAGACCTTGGCTGTTTGGCTTGGGCCGATTCTAGAATGGCTTCGGCAAAACAAAAATCGTAATCAGTGGGATCTAAAATCTCCACCCCCTCTGCGATTGTTATGGATTACGCCGCTTCGAGCCCTAGCTGCAGATACTGAAAATGCCCTCCGAGCCCCCATCGAGGCTTTGGATCTTCCCTGGCTCTTGGAATCTCGTACAGGTGATAGCAGCGCTAGCATCAAAGCGAAACAACTCAAGCGATTACCGACCGCTTTGATTACCACTCCGGAGAGTCTTTGTCTACTCCTAACACATGCTACGCTACAACCGCAGTTGAGCGCCATCGAGGGAGTCATCGTCGACGAATGGCATGAACTGCTAGGGAGCAAACGAGGTATTCAAGTCGAGCTGGCATTAGCGAGGCTTCGCAGGCTCAATCCATCGCTTCGAACATGGGGTCTTTCCGCCACACTTGGAAATCTTATCGAAGCGGGAGAAGCATTAGTTGGCTGTAAATCGACTCATCCCTGCAAGATCATCCAAGGAAGCACCAGAAAAAGACTGCGACTTGAGTCCCTAATTCCCGACAAGATGGAACGCTTTCCTTGGTCTGGTCATATTGGAACTCGCATGGTTGCGCAAGCAGCTAAGAAAATCGAAGACGTAAAGAGCGCACTGGTCTTTGCCAATACGCGTTCGCAAACCGAGATTTGGTACCAACACTTGCTGCAGCATCGACCCGATTGGGCTGGTCTGATTGCAGTGCATCATGGTTCGCTTAACTCCAGCGTCCGCGAATGGGTTGAGAATGGATTGCGAGATGGGAAACTGCGTGCGGTTGTTTGTACAAGCAGTCTTGACTTAGGAGTCGATTTTTCAGCCGTTGATTTGGTTCTTCAAGTTGGCAGCCCCAAAGGCTCGGCTCGCTTGCTACAGCGGGCAGGCCGCAGCGGGCATCAACCCGGAGCGGAGAGCCGCCTCATCTTTGTACCCACCAATTCCCTGGAGTTGATCGAGCTGGCTGCGGCCAAAGAAGCAATCCAACAGGAAAAGATGGAAGCTAGGCCACTCCTAAGCAAGCCTTTGGACGTGCTGGTTCAGCACGCGGTTACCATTGCGATTGGCAGTGGATTTACTTCCGATGACTTGTTTCAAGAAGTTCAAAACACCCAAGCGTTTAAATCACTGAGTGAGGACGAATGGCAGTGGGTATTGGATTTTATTGTACATGGCGGCAGCACACTTGGTGCTTACCCAGAGTTTCATCGGGTCCAGCTTGAAGAAGATCGGTATCAGGTTACGCTACGCCGCGTTATGACCTTGCATCGTTTGAACATCGGAACCATCGTTTCCGATACGGCGATGAAAGTGAAATACATGAGCGGTAGCACGATGGGAACCGTTGAAGAGAGCTTTATATCGAAGCTAAAACAAGGGGATCGATTTCTGTTCGCTGGAAAATTAGTCGAGCTGGTGATCGTTCGCGATAACGTCGCCTACGTCAAGCGTTCGAAAGGCACACCGGATGCAGTACCGCGTTGGATGGGCGGACGAATGCCTTTATCAAGCGAGCTAAGCACGGCCTTGCGAGCAAAGATCCACGAAGCATCCGAAGGAAACTTGAACGGCCCAGAAATGCAGTCGCTGAAAGGACTGTTCGAACTTCAGCAGCGATGGAGCATTCTGCCGAGAACCGATGAACTTTTGATTGAGGTGATTCGCGAACGGTCTACTTATCAAGTGTTCTTGTTCCCATTCGAGGGACGATTGGTGCATGAGGGGATGGCGTCTGTGCTGGCGTACCGATTAACGCGACACCTGCGAACGACCGTAAGCATGGCATGCAACGATCATGGCATTGTATTGCAGTCACCGCATCCAATTCTCATCGAAAAGGCCATCGCTGAGGGTTTGTTCTCTGCCGATCGACTGGAGGAGGATATACTTCAGAGCATGAATGCAACGGAGATGGCCAAGCGGCAGTTCCGCCAAATTGCGAGGGTTTCCGGCTTGATTCAAGCCGGATTACCGGGACAACGCAAGAGCACAAGCCACATTCAGGCAAGTAGCAATTTGTTTTACGATGCCTTTCGCGAACACGATCCAGGGAACTTATTGCTTGAGCAGTGCCGCAGGGAGGTACTTGAACAGCAACTTGAATGGACGCGACTACAACGTGCTTTGGAACGCATGCAGCAAGGGAAAATCAAAATGATGTATCCACCGAAGGTAACACCATTGGCGTTTTCGCTTATGGTTGATAAGTTGAGGGAGAGGGTGAGCAGCGAAAGCCTTGCAGAACGTGTCGCTCGTATGCAAAAAACGCTTGAAACGGTAGCAGGCGAGTGAGTGACCTATGCTTCTCTCCTAAACACTGCCCATCGAAACATCCAATGATGCACCAACTCGATCCGACCGCGGGAACAACTATCCAACATTCCGGCCCCGCTTCGCTCTCGGTATCGATCGAGGGGCTGGATTTCCGGCTACATGCCAAGCGAGGCGTCTTCTTTCCCGAACAGCAAACGCTGTTCATTGCTGACACTCATTTTGGAAAAGAAGCTACGTTTCGCAGTCAAGGGGTCGCTGTACCACGCGGCAGCACTCAGTCTACGCTTGGGGCAATCACGCAGATGATTTCGGAGTATCGTGCATCCCGATTGATTTTGCTAGGCGACATGTTTCACGCACGATCGTCGATTTCGGAAGATATCCGACAGTCATTAGATGCGTTTTTCGAAACGCATTCAAAATTGCGTTTTACACTTGTCCTGGGAAATCATGACAGAGGTATGAGTGCGTTGACCATGCGTTGGCCGGTCGAAATCGTCGACTCCGGTACTTCGATTGGTTCGATATCCATTTCGCATTTTCCGCAACAGCCAAGCCCTGGAACTAAAATGCTTTTGTGCGGTCACCTACACCCCGCTTACCGCTTTACCTCAAAGTTTGATTCGGTAGGTAAACTACCTTGTTTTTGGCTATCCAATCGCCAGTTCGTTTTACCGGCGATCGGAGAGTTCACAGGTACGCAACTTATCCAACCTTCCAAGTCAGATCAAACATGGGTCATCGCCGATGACCATATCCTTCGAGTGTAAAGCAAACTTCTCGCTGCGAGCCACAACCATTACCCTCCCAACAAAGCTGAAATTTCTCCGGAGCTAACGAACGATTTCGCAGATATTCGCAGAGGGGTCGAAAAACGAGAATGCGCAGTTGTGTAATCTGCGGTTCATTCTCAACCAGCGTCATCGCCCAGACGCCCCTGCCCATCGTTCAAGTCTGCTGGAAAGCGCGAAGAACGTTGGTGCCCAAAGTCCAATGAAAATTCCAAAACGCTCGGCATGGGCCTTCGATTCAGCGGCTTCACCACCCGTCAAGGACCAAATGGCGATCGAACCAACAATGGAAATGAAACCGAGCACGAAACAAAGTGTCGAGAAGTTCTTAAATAGCGAGGAGTTCATGGTTTGATTTTCGAATGGAGGTATGACACATGCCGTACGGAGAATGGTAGAGATAAGATACAAAGTGCGTCAGCATTGGTTTTTGTGGTTAAATCAGAAAACCAACGCTAACGCGTCTCGGTGGGTCATCGCCGAACTGCTTGCGAATCTACGATTCCCAAATCCAAGCTCGATGGACCTAAATGGGCATTTAACTCGGCAAGATTACCGAATCGACGACATGTATAACACCATTCGTACAATGGATGTCTGCCGACACGACGGTAGCATCGTCAATCATGACCTTGCCTTCTTTAACTACAATCTTGATCGGCTTGCTAGCCACGGTGGTGGCTGTGGTGAGTTTCATCACATCGGCTGCCGTCACTTTGCCTCCGACCACGTGATGAGTCAGAATCCCAACCAACTTTTGCTTGTTCTCAGGGAGAAGTAGATTTTCAACGGTACCGGAGGGCAACTTCGCAAATGCATCATCTGTGGGAGCGAACACAGTAAACGGGCCCGCGCTCTTGAGCGTGTCCACCAAACCAGCAGCCCCAAGCGCCGCTGCAAGTGTCTTGAACGTACCTGCACCGACGGCTGTATCAACAATATCCAACATAAAGCAATTCCTTGGCTCGTATTGCTCGACGCGCAACGCCAGGAATGCTGGTTGAGTTTACGGGCAAAGACTTTGAGACCGCGAGACTATAGCGCCACGGCAACCCCTTGCAGTATGCCACCTACTCGAGATCTGATCTGGTAATCATCGTCGAGTACTACGTTTGACAAACCGAGCACGCAAACATTTGCCTATTTCCGAGCAACCATGCTTGTGTTTTGGATCGACACACTGGGCAGTTGTCTTTCTTGTAAATCCAAAGCCGTTCATCAGTGCTCAGACGGCTAAGAGGCTTGTCCGTGTCGTCTCGTCCGACAGTGATGATTCGATTGTATTTCACGCCTAGCTCAAGTAGACGAACCGACATGTCCCATAGCTCCTCGAATTCGCTGCGTTGCACAGAGCTACTCGGGCGCGAAGGATGGATACGTAACAGGAAAAGGATTTCAGCTCGGTAAATATTGCCTATTCCCGCAATGATGGTTTGATCCAACAACAACTGTCCGATGGGCTTCTTGCTTTTTACCATTCGGGACCAAACGCGATCAGGACTTGCGTCCGATCGAAGTGGATCTTCGCCCAGCTTTGCCTTCGAATTCAGCGATTCCTCGTTACTGAGAATCTCGCATTGATTCGGACCATTCAGATCGAGCGCATGGCTACGGCTAAGGAATCGAACCCTTACTGCGCCTCGTGGTTCAGGCGGAGGGGCTGTGTGAAGTCGAAACTTGCCATATAACCCAAGATGAACATGCAAAACCAACTTGTTCGAGAAGGTATAGTATAAGTGCTTGCCATGTGCCTCGACGCTTTTGAGCGTCTTGCCAGTTAGCAACTTGGCTTCTGACTCAAATCTGCCCTGCGGGGAACTGACTTCTAGTTTTTGACCAGCTAGCCATTTTGAATGGTCACGTGCAAGTCGGTGAACGGTATGGCCTTCGGGCATTTCGCAATGATTTTCTAAGGATCGTGTTTGTTTTTGATATTTTTAACGGTCAATCGATGGACTCGTCGACCAACTTTTACATACGCGACGTTAAAATGAAAAACCGTTCTAAGGCCAACTTGCCAACAAAAAAATGCGTCGTTTGCAATCGTCCGTTTGAATGGCGGAAAAAGTGGGAAAAAGTCTGGGAACAGGTCAAGTATTGTAGCGATCGGTGCCGTCGAGTAGGCTGCAAGAGCCTGGCGGATCCATCTCTAAATTCCAACGGTGAGTCTTAGCATGCAGCGGACTCGTATCCACTTAGTTTGGCTCAAACGTGATCTTAGGTTGGACGATCACAGACCGATTTGGGAAGCGTGCCAGGCTGGACCGTGCGTGTTACTTTACGTCTTCGAGCCTAAGCTGTGGGTTATGCCGGAGATGGACCGATCGCATTTTGACTTCATCGTGCAATCACTTCGGGATCTATCAGGAAGTGTCGAAAGGCGAGGTGGTCGACTAGCTGTTCGGGTTGGCGAGGTACCAAATGTATTCGTTGATATTGGTCGCAACTTTGAGATTAAGGCACTTTATTCACATGAAGAGACTGGCAACGGTTTTACGTTCGATCGAGATCGTCTTGTTTCGAAATGGTCGAGACATTCCGGTATTTCCTGGGAGCAATATCCTCAAAATGGTGTAGTGAGACCACTCAAGAGCCGCAATGGATGGGCGAAGCTTTGGCAATCGAGAATGAGTTTCCCGATAGTCCCAGCACCGACACGCGTCGAGATTCCTAAGGATTTCGATTGGGGAGAAATGCCGAGAGGCGAAGAGCTCGGCTTGGCGCCCACGCAAAAGAGAAATTTGCAATCAGGTGGAGAGTCCAATGCCAATGAAACCCTGGATTCGTTTTTGAATATCCGCGGACTGAACTATCGCAAAGGGATGTCGAGCCCCGTGACGGCTCATGAGAATTGCAGTCGATTGAGCCCGTACCTCGCGTGGGGTTGTATTTCGATGAAGTCGACCTACCAACGCGTGTTAGATCGACAAAGGGAATTACGCGAAGCGCCGGCTGGGGCAATCGATTCGCGATGGTTGAATTCGCTCAGTTCCTTTTCATCGAGGCTGGCCTGGCATTGCCATTTCATGCAAAAACTTGAGGATGAACCAACACTTGAGTTTCAGAATATAAGTCGAGTGTACGACGGACTTCGCGAGAACGACTTCAATCAAGAACGGTTTGAAGCATGGCAAGCCGGGAGAACCGGTTATCCGATGATCGATGCCTGTATGAGGGCGCTCAACGAAACAAGTTGGATCAATTTTCGAATGCGGGCAATGCTGATGTCGTTCGCGTCCAATCATTTATGGTTGCACTGGCGTCCAACGGCAGTGCATTTAGCGAAGCACTTTTTGGATTTCGAACCCGGGATTCACTTTTCACAATGTCAAATGCAATCCGGTACGACGGGCATTAACACGATTCGAATCTATTCACCCGCGAAGCAGGTAATCGATCATGATCCGACGGGCGTCTTCCTCAGGCAATACGTCCCAGAACTGGCGAACGTTCCAAATGAATATCTGCCTGAGCCACATCGAATGCCGTTAGATGTCCAGTCGCGGGTCGGTTGCATTGTTGGACGCGATTATCCGTTTCCGATCGTGGAGCATCGAATCGCTTACAAGTTGGCGCAAGAAAAGATCTTTGCGATTCGGCAAACCGCTGGGGCAATCGAAGAATCGAAACGTGTTTTTGTAAAACATGGTTCTCGCA
>JANMNR010000584.1:0-17836 GCA_031368325.1 Pirellula sp. | reverse complement strand
CGAAAACGGCAGAGCCAGTCCCTCAAGGCTGGAAGCGGTGAACTGCGCGGAGAATCTGCGTTTGGGGCCAATGCGAATTCGGATGCAGCGTTTGGCATCGATGCTGTCCAAGGCGAAACGCCTTCCCCGGAATGGATAGCCATGATGGAGGAGGAATGTCAGGGTCTTTTCGCTGTTCTTAACGATGTAGAATTGCAAACGATCGCGTGCCTTCGCCTGGAGGGATACAGCAACGCAGAAATCGCATCGGAACGCGGCTATTCGATCGCCACTGTTGAACGACGTCTAAAGCTGATCCGAGCACTTTGGTCCAAGACTGAAAAAGACTGAGTCACATGCTCTCGTTGAACACGTCTTGAACTGGCGTTAGCCAATGCACTTAGCGAACTTCTGGCTCTGGGGATACTTACCGTCGCCGGAAAAACGAACAATGAATAGTCTGCTAGTTACCACTGTCCGCTTCGACCAATGGATTCGCGTTTTCGTTTAGAATATTCGACGTCCGCAGCGCAGCGACCCGCTACTCGCCGAGACTCGAACCAAAAAATGCCCCCAATGCTGATAAACCGTAAATGATACCTATTCGACGCATGCTTGGATTTCCGCAGTTTATGGGGCTGCTGCTCGTACTATTGGCAACGTCGAGAGGGCAATCGGTGGGTGCCGATGAGCCAGCAAAATTGCGGGAGATTGAACTTGCCTACATTGACGATCAAGTAATTCATTCCGCGACCTTTCAAAGCAATACTCAACATCTGATCTGCAATCGCAACGGCATCTTTACCGCGTATATCAAGACTCGTAACGCAGACTATACCTCTCAAAATTGGCGGCTTGTGAGAAGTGTCGATGCTGGACGCAACTTCACGCTTGTCGCTGAGGGGATGGCTGCGACCAACCCTCCTGTTATCGAATCCGATGACGATAACAACTTGTACTTATGTCGAGTCGACTGGAATAATAACAACACTTCTATTGATTGTTATTCAGCCGCCTCCGACTACAGAGAAGTGCAAACCCTAGAGCTTCCCGGAGTTGCTGGGGGAAAGTTTGCAATGGCGTTTGACCCATTGCGCAAAAGATTGTGTTTCATCACTCTGGATGGCGTGCTTCATCGCATCGGCGTGAATGGAACGGCCTTTCCCACTGTCAAGTTGCTCGAGTCTGGGAAGAAAGCAGTATTGCAATATCCGTCGCTCCATTTCGATGAACGCAACCATCTGTACTTCTGTTGGACTACGGTGGCGCATGGAAAGTACCTCTACTACGATATTCACGTAATACGCTCAGTGGATGGCGGCGATCGATGGGAAACACTTTCCGGAGAGCAACTGAAATTTCCGTTTGCTGCTGATGATGGCGGGCCATCGGACATGATCTCGTTGAAAGACGAGTTTGATGTTACGACCTGGCTCGCAAGTGCGCTCCCCCGCTTTGGCAAGCTGCATGCCATCTACGAAACGCAATCCGATCCACGTCGTTACAATTACGTTCGGTTCGACACCCTGCAAGGCAAAGAGGAGTTTCGAATCTCACCGCGATTCGGATGAACTACTCTTGGGCTGCAAGGTCTTGACGGCGGATTGGCATCTAGGGCGAAAAATCCCATCGCGCCGCTGTTTGCTGTAGTCAAGGATGTCAGTCGCTCTCGACTGGCCTGTGTAAGGAGCGATGATCAAGGAAATACATGGAAGGACTGGGCAGTCAGTCCAGAGATCACGAGTCCCTATGCGATTGGCACTTGTCGCGAAATCTCACCGGATGGATCGGTTATGGGAACGTTTACCGATGCGATTGAACCGAGCAATGAAAACATTGGCAAATCCAAGGTCTATTTCTTTCGTATTCCTAACAGCGACCGAAACTCAGCGCCTGATTTGGATCGCGATTTCAGCCACCACGCCAAGCGACGACCTGAGGTACGGCGGATGCCGCAATGGTAACGACCAATTGGACGATAGAACCAAAACAAAGTCCGTTTTCCCTTACTGCCCGTATACAATTGCACCATCGACAGGATGGTGGAGCCTGGTCGCTCCGCTTCGATGGAGATCAGTTCCAATCTACGTCAATGGAGGTAGCTACCAGCCCACGGCTGCAAGAGACTGAGTCACAGACTATCGTGGAACAGGGTTTGAACTGGTTTTTTAACGACCTTGCCCATGGCGTTGCGTGGAAGCTCTGTCACAAGCCGCAGCAACTTAGGGATCTTATAGGGGGACATACGATCTCGGCACCATGCACGTAGCAAATCGATTTGTAGCGGGGCAGGATCGGCTGAAACAATTGCCACAGCGACCGCTTCTCCCCAAGTTAAATCTGGCACGCCGACAACAGCGCACTGCTGAATCGACGGATGCTGTAGCAACACTTCCTCAATTTCAAGTGCAGACAGTTTGTAACCGCCCGATTTAATGATATCCACGGACAACCGCCCCATGATGCGATAGTATCCTTTTTCGAGAACCGCCATATCGCCAGTCCGAAACCATCCGTCGTCAAACGAATCGATGGTTGCTGTTGGCTGATTCCAGTACTCACGAAAAACTGCCGGTCCTCGAACTTGGATTTCGCCAGGTTCATTTTCCGCCTGAATCACTGTGTCGTTCTCACCGTAAAGCCGGATCTCGACGCCGGGTAACGGAACGCCAACCGCACCTGGCCTTCGTTCTCCTATCAGCGGATTCGAAATCGCCATCCCGATCTCCGTCATGCCGTAGCGTTCGAGCAACTCCTGGCCGGTTAAGTTTGTCCAGTGTTTGTGGACGCTCGCAGGCAAGGCTGCCGATCCCGATATCATTAGACGCATTTCCGAGAAGCCATTGACCCAAGCAAGTCGTTCGTCAACCTCCGCCGTTTCAATCGCTTGTATCAGCTTCACGTAGATTGTCGGGACAGCCATGAATGTCGTATACGTTTTGTCTGCCACACGAGCCAAGAGGACACGCGTATCAAACGAGCCCAAGGAGTCGATCCATGCCCCCGACCAAAGCGCGCAGGACAAAACGTTTACGATTCCATGGATATGGTGCAGCGGCAAAAATAGGGGAATGCGATCCGTTTGCGTCCAATGCCACGCTTGAACAAGCGATCGAATCTGTGCTTCGAGGTTAAAGTGGGATAACACGACTCCCTTGGGCTTGTTCGTCGTTCCGCTTGTATAAAGGATCATGGCTCTACGATGTACCTCCACTCGAGGAAGAGATCCGGGATCGACGAGCAAGGCTGTCTCAAAAGCAAGAATGGGTATTTCAAGCCTTGCGCATAGAGACTGAAGCGTTGGGGGGCATTCCCCATGCACGAGCACCTTCACCGGACTTGAGTCCGTGATGGCATGCTCCCATTCCGACTCGGTGGACGAACCGCTCAGTGGAACGCAAACGCCCCCGGCTCGCCATACGCCCCATTGACTGATTGCAAACTCCATCCCTTGTGTGCAGAGCAAGGCAACTCGGTTCTCCGATAAATCTCCATCTGGACCTACGAGCGCAGATGCAATTCGCTCGGACGCATTCAGAAGCAATCTATAGCTTAGCTCCTGTTTTCCCTGCCGAATCGCCACCGAGTCGCCAAACCCTTTTGCCCGTTCTATCAACTCAATCTCTCGCACCAATCGCCTCCAACAAAAAAGGTTCATTAGCCAATCAAAAACCGAATCACAATAAAAACGACCGACGGCCCCAAAAGGCACCCCAGACCGGTGTAAAAAGTGGCCGTCATTGCTCCATAGGGAACCAATGCTGGATCGGTTGCCGCCAAACCACCCGCGACTCCACTCGTCGTACCCATCAACCCACCGAAGATCATCGCCGTTCGCGGATTGTTCAAGCCTATCCAGGATGCAATCCAAGGAGTTGCCACCATCACGAGAATCGCCTTGACCAGTCCAGCCGCAATACTGAGCGTGATCACTTCGCTGGAAGCGCCAATCGCAGCCCCCGTCACTGGCCCAACGATGTAGGTGGCAGCGCCGCCACCAATCGTGGTCATACTAACGGCGTCCCTGTAACCAAACGAAAATGCAACCGCGGCCCCAACAAAGAAGGAAATAAAGATACCCAATAGCAAAGAATACGCCCCGCTCATTCCAGCTCTTCGAATCTCATTGACATTGATGCCAAAGGCGGTCGAAATGATCGCGAAGTCTCGCAACATCGCCCCACCCAATAAGCCGATTCCAGCAAGCAGTGGCAAATCGGCGAGGCCCTTCTTTCCGTCGGTGATGAGGCCGCCCAAATAGGCCAATGCCAGTCCGAGTAAAATTGCAATTGCAGATCCATGCACCCGGCCCGCAGTCAAGCGATCTGAAATTTGGTATGAGAGCCAAACGATCGCTCCTACAACAGCAAAAGCTGTGATCAATTGGTGTTCCAACAAGACCTTCTGCATCGAGGCGATAAAATCAATCATCGCCATGTCCTTTTGCTAGCCCACCATCATCCTGGCTTTGCCCCTTGCGAAACATCCTATCCATCACTGGCACCATTGCCGCGCAAAGAACGGTTGCAAGCACACCAGCCAAAATCGCGAGCGGCCCACCTGTAATGGCCGAACGGACATCGCTAGTTGCGGCCATTGCAACAACGATCGGTATATAGATCGAACTCCAGAAAACGATCCCTTGCTGGGACGCAACGAGGAGACGACCCTTGTGCCTCAAAAACTCGCAGGATGCGATTAGGAGTAGCATGGATATCCCAACGCCACCCACATTCGCATCCACGCCAATGAGCCAACCAAGCGCTCGACCGCAAATCAGACCACACAGCATGCAGAATGCTAAAAGACCGACACCGTAAATGACCAACCGTACTGCCTTTGGTAGGAATTTGCTAAAGGGATGGAAGAAACAGTATTGTAATACTTTTTTGTGCGAGGCCTAAGTAGAGCGGGCATTCGCAGCTTAAACTACGCTTGTGATGGTAGGATTCTCTACCGTTTTCAGACTGCCGCACGCCTTATCTTAGATTCTGATTACAATGGTTCATTTGCCGTCTGTTGGCAAAAGCACAAGCAAATGAGTCGGGAAACTACATGAATCCAATCGGATTTGCACTAAAACGCCCTAGAACCGTCTTTGTTGCATTGATCGCATTGGTCCTCATCGGGGCAAGCGTGATTCGGCCGAAAGCTGTTGATGATTGGCTCAAAACACGTGGAATCGAACTGCCAATCAAGCGGATGGCAATCGATATCTTTCCGTCCTTAAATCTGCCGGTGATCTACGTTTGCCAGCCCTATGGCGGAATGGACCCCGCGCAAATGGAGGGCTTGCTCACGAACTATTACGAATACCATTTTCTCTATATCAATGGAATTCATCACGTCGAAAGCCGAAACGTCCAGGGGACTGCGTTGATGAAGTTGATTTTCCATCCTGGCACCAACATGGCCCAAGCGATGGCGGAAACGATCAACTATGTGAATCGCTCACGAGCCATGATGCCGCCCGGCACCGTCCCCCCATTTGTCATGCGGTTCGACACTGGCAGCGTGCCAGTCGGATATCTTGTGCTGTCCAGCGGAACCAAAACAATTGCCGAGATCCAGGATCAAGCCCTCTTTAAAGTGAGGCCTATGTTCTCCTCGCTTCCTGGTGTTTCTGCCCCGCCGCCCTTTGGTGGCTCTGCTCGCAGCATTGTCATCCGCGCAAACCCTGACCGACTTCGGGCTTTTGGCCTTTCGCCGGATGACGTCATTGGAGCGCTGACCAAGGGGAATACCATCAATCCATCGGGCAATGTACGGTTGGGTGATTTCTTTCCTGCCGTCCCATCCAATGCCATGGTCAAAGATATTCGAGACCTAGGACAGATCCCACTCAAAAGCGGTGAAGGAACTGTTTATCTGCGAGACATCGGCAGTATCGAGGACGCGGCAGACTTGACCACGGGTTACGCGTTGGTGAACGGTAGGCGGGCGGTCTACATTTTAGCCACAAAACGCGCGGATGCCTCGACCATGAATGTCATCAACGAGATCAAACAGTCGCTCCCCTCGATGCAAAAAGAACTACCCGATGACATCCAAGTCGGCTTTGAGTTTGACCAATCCCCCTATGTGACGCGAGCCATCGCAAGCTTGAGTGCAGAGGGTATGCTCGGAGCTTTCCTTACAGGACTTATGGTTCTACTTTTCCTCAGAGACTGGAGAAGTGCTCTCGTCGTCGTTTTGAACATCCCTCTCGCAATTCTCTTTTCAATAGTCTGTCTTTGGCTGACGGGTCAAACCATCAACTTAATGACTCTGGGTGGACTAGCGCTCGCCGTTGGGATACTAGTCGATGAAGCGACCGTGGAGATTGAAAACATCCACACGCAAATGAGCAAGTCGAAATCGATCGCGCTGGCTGTTTGGAATGGTAACCATCAGACTGCCATCCCTCGCCTGTTGGCAATGCTCTGCATCTTGGCCGTTTTTGTTCCAACCTTCTTTATGCAGGGTGCACCGAGGGAGCTATTCTATCCATTGTCATTGGCCGTCGGCTTTGCCATGATCGGTTCTTACATTCTATCTAGCACACTGGTGCCAATTCTTTGCATCTGGCTCCTGCGGAACAACGATGTGGATAGACAATCCGTAGCACAACCGTCCTTTATGGCCGAATGGTTTGGTCGGTGCTCGGGAGCAGTGATTGCAATGCGATGGATTGTTGTCCCCGTATATGTTTTTGCTTGTGGTATGCTCATTTGGGTAATGGTGTCTCGGGTCGGCGTCGACATATTCCCGAAGATTGACGCGGGAGAATTCCGATTGAGGCTTCGCGCACAGGATGGAACGCATATCGATGTAACCGAGAAACTTGCGACACAGGTACTCGATTCCATCAAAGAGAGTGCTGGTGCTGACAAGATTGCACTCTCGCTCGGATACGTTGGAACCGTTCCCGCTTCGTTCCCTATCAATGCGGTGTATCAGTTTACGCGTGGGCCCGAAGAAGCCATTTTGCGAATTGAATTCAAGCCGAATTCAGGGATCAAAACGGAAAAACTAAAGCTGGAATTGCGCACCAAGTTTGCCATTCAGTTTCCCAATACTCGCTTTTCGTTCGAACCTTCTGACATCATAAGCGACGTGATGAGCTTTGGGTCATCGACACCGGTTGAAATTGCTGTGCGAGGAGGGTCATTGGCAGAGAACAAGGCCTTTGCAAAAAAGGCTCAGGAAGCACTTAAGTTGAATCAACGGCTTCGCGACGTTCAAATCGTGCAATCGCTCGACTATCCGACAGTAGATGTTCGAATCGATCGAGAGAAGACGGGTATCGCGGGCGCAACAATGGACCAGGTGGGACGCTCGGTTTTAGCAGCCACTTCGTCCAGCCGTTTTGTGGTACCAAATTATTGGCCAGATCCAAAGTCCGGCATCGGCTATCAAGTGCAAGTCGAAATACCGCAGCCAGCCATGAAATCACTCTCAGATCTAGGAACAGTTCCCGTTCTCCATCGAGAGGGCTCTCCGCTGTTATTGCGAGATATCGCACAGATTACTCAGTCAACCATGCCTGGCGAGTTCGATCGTTACAACATGAAGCGGGAGTTGTCATTGACCGCCAACCTCGACGATACAGATCTCGGAAGCACGGCGGGCCAAGTAGTGAAGATCATGGACCAAGTGAAACGGGAAGACGATGCAGCTAAGGATGAACTGGTCAAAGCCGGTGAAAAGCCGGGCCGCATTAGTTATGAGATACGCGGTCAGATACCAGCCTTGAGACAAATGCTTAGCGGTCTAGGAGTCGGGATGATCTTGGCCATCGTTGCAATTTTTCTGCTGTTGGCAGCCAATTTCCAATCGTTCCGACTCTCGCTGGTTGTCATTTCGACGGCGCCTGCTGTGATCGCAGGTTCTGCCTGTATGTTGTGGGTGACAGGAACCACGTTGAATATCCAATCGTTCATTGGTGCGATCATGGGACTCGGTGTGGCAATGGCCAACGCGATCTTAGTTGTAACCTTTGCGGAACAGCGTCGCAGATCGGGCGAGGATGCCGTGAGAGCGGCCCGCCACGCTGCGACCGATCGTCTTCGACCGGTGCTCATGACTAGCTGCGCCATGTTGGCCGGGATGCTCCCTATGGCGATGGGATTGGGTGATTCGGGACAACAGTCTGCACCCCTCGGCATTGCCGTAACCGGAGGCTTGCTCGCGGCTACTTTTGCCACACTTTTTATTCTTCCGGCGGTATTCGCATGGATGCAGTCAAGTCGTTCGGTCAAGTCAGCATCGATGCATCCACTGGATCATGAAAGCGCAATCTATATTGGCGAACCTATTCCATCCTCGTTCGGAACTCCATCGTGACTAGAAAATCAAAAATCTACGCTTGGTCGGCGTTCATCGGTCTGATTTGTCTTCCTTTGGGATGCAGTGCGCCCACGGATTCGGCGAAGCCAATGGAGGCGGCGACCGCTGAGCTTCCAAAGGTCGCAACGGTCAAACCGAAACGCATGTCGCTAACGCAGAAGACGGAACAGCCCGGCAAGATCGAAGCTTATTCGATGACCCGAATTCACGCGAAGGTCAACGGCTTCATCGATCAAATGTTGGTCGACATTGGAGACCACGTCGTCGGTCCAAAGAAAGACGAACAAGGAAACATCGTCGAAAAGGGCCAACTGCTCGCTCAACTCATCGCGCCGGAACTTTCCGATGAACTTGCTCAGAAAGAGGCGATGATTGCGCTTGCTCAAGCGGATATCGATCAAGCCAGGGCTGCCGTTAAGGTAGCAGAATCGCTGGCCATCTCTGCCGAGGCAAATGTAGTGGAGGCCGTGGCTGGACAGCGCAGGGTCGAAGCAGAATACCAACGTTGGAAGTCGGAAGCAGATCGAATAAGTTTGCTCGCATCGACGAAGACGGTTACCGCCAAGCTAGCAGAAGAGACTAGCCAACAAATGAAGGGGGCAGACGCGGCACGGGAAGAGGCAGAAGCTCGAATCCAATCTGCCCATGCCAAGCAAAACGTTTCCAAAGTCGCAATAACGAAAGCCAAGGCAGACTTGCGATCAATTGACGCGAAACTCAGAATCGCCGAAGCGGAATATCACCGCGTTCAATCCCTGTGCGAGTACATGCAGATTCGAGCACCCTATTCCGGCATTATTTCGGTGCGCAATTTTGATCGAGGATCGTTGATGCAAGTCTCTCAAGCGAACGATGCGAATCCACTTTTTACCATTGTTCAATCCGAAAAAGTCCGCGTGAGTCTAAACGTCCCGGAAACCAAGGCGGTTTTGGTGAATCCAGACGGCAAGGCCACGATCAAAGTTCCCGCGTTGAACAATCGCATCTATGAGGGACGAGTTGCCCGAACAAGCTGGGTTTTGAACAGTAGTACAAGGACACTGGAATGTGAAATTGAAGTTTCTAACGACGAGGGTTATCTTCGGCCAGGCATGTATGCAAACGTTGAGCTCGTGGTCGCGCACAAGTCCGACATCCTGACGCTCCCTCGAGCGGCGATCATCCAAGTCGAAGGCAAGCCAACTTGTCTCATCGTTGCGGAGGGCAATGCACTCGCGCGCCGATCGTTGCAAACTGGAATTGTTACTCCAACAGATATCGAAATCATCAGCGGGCTCGAGGGCAACGAAGACGTCGTATCCGCGAACGCATCTGCATTTAAGGAAGACCAAAAAGTCGCAATGGCAGCAAAAAAGTAACCGTTTGCGAGCCGAGGGAACGAATCTAGCCGACCGGATGTATCGATTGTACGGGTGAATCGGAGGCAATTTGAGCCCGGGCGTCGGTTCTCTCAATAAACTCGGAATGAGCCGGATATTCAGACCGATGAGAGACATTAACCTAATCGTAGAATGCGGCTGGGCCAAATCTGTTTTTACGTCGAATGCGAAAAGCCATGGATGGCGGTTAATATGCAAACTTGGAATTGCGTAGGACTCTTGGTCGTACTGGTGATTCCGTTCGGATGTCGCTCGACTTCAGCACCTTCGACAGTGGTGCCCTACCAGGCAAGTGTTCCGCACCAAGCTAGCTCAACGCCTGCTTCGTATTTCAACGCTCCGAGAAAAGAGTCAGAGGTTGTGACGGCTTCGGCGAATGCCGTCATCGTTGCCAATCCGATTACCGAAGTCCCCGCATCGTCACCCCAGTCAACTGAAGTGCAGTCCATCGATTTGACGACTGCGCTCATGATGACAACCGGACAAAATCCTCAAATTGCTTTTGCTCGCGCAAGGATCGAAGAAGCTCTCGCGCAACTCGATCGCGCCAACGCTTTGAAACTGCCGTCATTGCGTGCGGGTGTCAACTACAACAAACATGAGGGGCGAATCCAAGATGTCGCTGGTACTGTAATCGAGACGAGTCGCGGTTCCTTTTACTCGGGGATCGGTGCCAACGCGGTGGGGGCGGGTTCGCCAGCCGTGCCAGGTATTGTTTCTCAGTTCCATTTCGCAGATGCAATTTTCCAACCCAAGATTGCTCAGCGAACAGCCTGTGCACGGCAGGCCAGTGCCCTTGCAACCACTAACGATCAATTGCTTGCTACAGCGCTGGCCTATACGGAGTTGATGCGCGCCGAGCAAGAGTTGTCTGTGGCAAACGACATCGTCGCCCGTGCGCATGGTCTTGAGAAATCGACGTCCGAGTTCGAGAAGGCGGGAGAGGGGCTTGCCTCCGATCACGATCGAGCTCGCACCGAGTTGGCTCTTCGCCGTATTGACCAAGTTCGGGCCGAAGAAGCGTCGGCGATTGCATCAGCTCGTCTGTCGGAAATCATACGTTGGAACTCCGAGCAGCGGCTTTTGCCATCTGAACCTCAACTCGTACCGATCGAATTGGTAAGAACGGATTGCACGCAGCAGGAACTCATTGCACAGGCTCTGTCGAATCGCCCTGAGCTCTCGGAATCACGCCATCTCGTTGGCGAAGCGGTCGAGAGATTGAAGCGAGAACGCCATGCTCCTTTAGTACCGAGTGTTTTGTTGTCGGCCAGCTATGGTGGGCTTGGGGGTGGTCTGGGCGGCGACCTAACGAACTATGGTGACCGATTTGACGCTGATGCAGCCGCTTTCTGGGAGGTTCGACAGCTAGGACTTGGCGAGCACGCCGCGCAACGCGACGCGCGTTCCAGAATCACGCAAGCGAAAATGAGAGAGCTCGCGACGATGGATCGAGTTGCTCGCGAAGTGAACGAATCATTCGCCCAGATTCAATCCCGACGAAAACAGATTGCCATTACCCAAGAGGCCGTAACGGCTGCCAACGATTCATTCGAAAAGAACTGGGATCGTATCCGCAACGGACAAGGACTACCCATCGAAGCACTTCAGTCGATTCAGGCACTTGCGACTTCCAGGCGAGAGTACGTTCGAGCCGTCTCTGATTTCAATATGGCTCAGTTCACACTGCAACGTTCGCTTGGTTGGCCCGTCGGTGAACCCGCGAGAAACGACTAGCGGCCTGGAGCCCTCACTCGCTTTGCCAGCATCAAGCCTGATCATGCAAAACGGATTGAACTTCGCGATTGCCGGAATGAGTCATGAAGAATCCGCAGCTACTATCAACGTTTCTTCTGCTACAGATCGTCGTATGATGAACTACGCAAAAGTCTGTTGAAAGTTGATTTGGCCCTAATTGCATTGAGCTTGGGGGACACCAAGGAAAGTCGGACGCACCTGGCGTAAACTTGGTGGCGATCAGCGAGAAGCTTCGAAATTTCTTTTGTAGCGTGCTTCGGGACAGTAAGCACAGTCCCCATCTTGAGTACAATAGCACCCATCCTCTCGTTAGATCGAAAATCCCCTCCTACAAAGCCCTCGCTCAATGAATCAGCCTGTTTCGCCACCCAGCCACGACGATTTGGAACAGGCAAAAAAACTGCAAGAGTCCTTCAAAAAAATCCGTTTGCAAATCGGGCAAGTGATCGTTGGCCAAGACAAAACCGTCGAGCAACTTCTCATCGCGATTTTGGCCGGAGGCCATTGCTTGTTGGAAGGGGTTCCAGGTCTAGCGAAAACCCTCATGGTGCGATCCTTGGCCCAAGCGATGGACTTGGATTTCCATCGCATTCAATTTACGCCTGACCTAATGCCAGCCGATATCACAGGCACGGACATCATACAGCAATCAGAAACCGGTAGCCGTCAGCTCGCATTCGCCAAGGGCCCTGTCTTTACCCAAATCCTTTTGGCGGACGAGATCAATCGCACGCCTCCGAAAACCCAAGCCGCGCTGCTAGAAGCGATGCAGGAACATTCGGTTACGGTGGGCGGCAAAACGTACAAACTATCCGAGCCTTTTTTTGTTCTGGCCACACAAAACCCGATCGAACAGGAAGGAACTTACGCTCTCCCTGAAGCCCAACGCGATCGGTTTCTATTTCAGACAATCGTTGATTACCCAACGCGTGAGCAAGAAGGCGAAATTATCGAACGCACAACCGGATCTGGGGTTGGCCAAATCGTCCCCGTTGTTACGGGTCCCGAAATCATTCGCTTTCAACAAATCGTACGATTGGTTCCGCTCCCCGAACACGTTAAGCAATTCGTGCTTGACGTCGTTCGCGCCCTCAGACCCAAAGAATCCGATGCACCCAAATGGGTTCCGCAGTGGGTTCAGTGGGGACCCGGCCCTCGGGCTTGCCAACAAATTGTTATGGCGAGCAAGGCAAGAGCGCTCTTGCATGGTCGATTGCACGTGACAACCGAGGATGTCGATGCACTTGCGGCACCCGTTCTTCGTCATCGCATCGTGCCAACGTTCAGCGCCCAAGCCGAAGGTGTCGATGCGGATACCATTATCGCCCGCCTCCTGAAAGAGCTTCCGCGACGGAAGGCCAAGACCGCATCAACGTGAAAGCTCCACTGCTGCGATGGTTGTCTGCTCCAGACCTCTCACGTGTCTCCCGATTGCAGCTGCTTGCCAAGGGAGTTGTCGAGGGAGTCAGCGGTGGCTTGCACCGTTCGCACCATATCGGCTCGAGCATCGAGTTCAAAGAACATAGACCCTACGTACCCGGCGATGAAACGCGAACGATCGATTGGAAATTATTCGGAAAAACGGACCGATTGTACATTCGGCAATACGAGGACGAAACGAACCTGCGTTGTACAATCGCCATCGACCAAAGCGGTTCGATGAAGTACTCTGGGTCGCGGTCGAACGGCATTTCAAAGCATGAATTCGCGGTTCGCTTGGCTGCTTGTTTGTCGTACATGCTAATCAACCAACAAGACGCCGTGGGACTCGCAACCTTTGACACCAAAATACGCACCTACATTCCGCCGCGAAGCCGACCCAACCATCTGCAAACACTTTTTGCAGCGATGGCAGAATCGCGGCCCGGCAATGAAAGTGATCTAAGTGTCGTCCTACAGGACTTGCTCAATCGATGCAAACGCCGAGGGCTTGTTTTCATTATCTCCGATTGCTTCGGCGATGCACCATCTATCGTCAAATCGCTGGCCTTGCTCCGCAGCAACTATCAAGAGATCGTCATCTTTCAAATTTGGGACGACGACGAAATCGATTTCCCGTTTCAATCTCGCACGATGTTTCGTTCGCTAGAACTGGAAAGTAACCAAGTCTTAGTCGATCCGGCGGGGCTTCGTTCGACCTACTTAGAGAATCTCCGCGTGTTTCGACAGGAACTTCAGCAAGGTTGCTTGCAAAATCGAGTCGACCTGATTTCGATCGCCACGTCGGAATCGTATAGCGCAGTGCTTTCGAACTACATCGCCATGCGAAGGGATCGAACATGACGCTGCTAAACGGACTGCTTGCTTTTGGTGCGGCAGCCTTTACCATTCCGCTACTTATTCACCTATTGCACCGAAGCCGATATCAAACGATCGACTGGGGCGCAATGCATTTTTTGCAGTCCTCTCGCAATGTGAACTCCCGACGTGTCCAGTGGCAACAGTTGTTGCTCCTGCTGCTTCGTTGCGCTTTGCCCGTGTTGCTCGCGCTGGCAATGGCTCGACCGCTCCTGCAGTCATTCTTGTCGGCCAGCGGTCCATCGGTCATGTCCATCGCCATCGTTATCGATGATTCTATGTCGATGTTTGCGAACGACAATTCGAATCGCGAAAACGCCAAGGCCACCCCGTTGGCGGTTGGCACTCGCTTCTCGGCAGCTTGCAAATCCGCAGCCGACATCCTGAACTCGCTCCCCTCCGGAAGCAACGCCACGGTTCTTTTTGGAGGTTCCAAACCTGAAACGCTCACTGGTCAAGTTCCCGATGCGATTGCGGCCAGTCTAATCGGCCACAGCAAACGAACGGTGCCAGCCGGCGGATTCGCTCTCGAAGAATCCATCCGCATATCACTCGAGTGGCTCGCGAAAAGCCAATACGCACATCGAAAGATCGTTGTGATTTCGGATTTTCAGCGGCACGAATGGTCTGATCAAAATTCTGTGCAAGTTGCCAATATCGCTAAACTCATCGCACTTGAGTCGATACCGCCCGAACTCGCATTCATCAATGTAAGCACGGTGGGCGAGCCGAAAGAAACACTCACGCAAAACAATCTTTTTGTAGCGTCCATCAACGTCTCATCCTCGTTGATGACCATCGATCGCGAAGTTACTCTTTCCGCTTCGCTCGGAAACACAGGACCAACTCGGTACGATAACGTCCAGGTGGCCGTACTGGCTGACGAAACCGAAATCGATCGGCAGGAGATCTCTTTCGCGCCGAATTCGACGACGCTATTGAGGACGCGTTGGTCACCGAAACGTATTGGGGATCATGTACTGCGAATCCAAATTTTGCGAGACGATGATTTGATCTCCGACAACCGTCGCGAGCTCGCGGTCATCGTTCAAGAACCGATTCCGATTTTGCTCGTGGATGGCGATCGACGAGGCGAGGCCATGCAAAGCGAAACGGACTACTTAAGGCTGGCCCTGTCTCCTTTCTCTCTTTTGACTAGCGAGAAGGGAGATACGTTTATCTCGAAAACCATTCAACCCAATGAATTGAACGACTCGATCCTGAAATCCGTTCGAGCCGTTTGCCTCTGCAACATTCGCGAGTTGTCTGATGTCCAGCAGGCCTGGTTGCGAACATTTGTGGAACGAGGAAATGGGCTCATTGTTTTCTTGGGTGACAAGGTACGTTCCGAGCATTACGAGTCATGGCCAAGCCTAGCCAACAATGGCCTGCGAATTGCAAAGTTTCAAAGTCGGACGAAAGTCACCACGGAACATGCGAATGGCGACCGAATCAAAACGCAACAAATCGAGTTTGCCCCCATCCGCGAATTGTCTTCTGCCAGCTTAAACTCGCTAGCGGGTGTTCGGTTTGACCATCGCTCCCCGATGACGCTCGACCCGTCTGCGTTGCTCAATCCGTCGGACGCGTCCATCGCATTACGATTCGAAGACGACCAAGCATGGATCCTTGAATCGAAGATTGGCGATGGGCATTGCCTCTGGGTAGGCAGTGCGTGCGATGACGACGACTCTAACCTGCCTACCCGCTCCATTTTTGTACCGCTGATTCAGAAGCTAGTCGCTTTTGTCTCCAATGCCAATCCGCCAACAAGTAACGCAATATCTACAACGGGTTGGTCTCGAACTATAGATACATTGCATACCGAACGCTCAAGTGTAACCGACACACTACAGGTTACCAAACCGGATGGAACCGCAGTCGTTATCAAACTAACGGCTGAAGGCCAATTGCGTTTTAGCGATACTCGGTTGCTGGGGAAGTACATGGCAACTCTATTTCAAGACGAAACAAATCGTTCGTTTGGTCCGATTTTCGCTTGCTCGACGACGGAGGAGCCGTTAACGCGACAGGAATCGGAGCTGACTTACTTGACACCGGCAGAAATTGATTCGGTGGCGATCTCAGGCAAGGCGACTGTCTCCGCGAGTTCAAAGGATTTTCTAGCAAATGCGAGAGCGGACTGGCAAGGTCGAGAGATCTGGACGTGGATTTGGATTGCCCTCGTTGTTTGTTTCCTTGCAGAAATAGCGATGGTACAAAGCCTTTCGCCACGAGCAAGAACCAAGCCTACTGCCACACCGCAACAGTTCGTCCGAGGATCCACCGCATGACCTCGATTCGATTTTCTGGCACCTGGCCTTGGTGGCTCATTCTGTTCCTTGGTATTGTAGGAGCTCTGTTGATTGCTCGTTGGTATTGGCGTGAATCCAGGCATCTCACCAATCCGATGAGATGGTTGTTGCCAACGCTTCGCGCTAGTGCCTTTTTTCTTATTCTATTTATGCTGGCGGGGCCAACTCTTTTTCATCAGCACATCGAGGGGCAACTCAGCCGCGTTCGCATTCTCCTCGATGTCTCGCCTAGCATGTCCACGATCGACATCGATCAGCAGGGCTCTTCGCGGCTGGAGCAAGCTTCAAAGTGGTTGATGGGCCAGGAGTCAGAAACGCAGGCCGATGGAGGTTGGCTGAACGAGTTGCAAAAGCACCACCGAGTCGACCTGTTGGCATCGGCATCCGCAACTGCGAGCGATAGCCAACTCCTTTGGACTTCACAAGGCATCACACCACCGCCAAAAGCGGACTCGCTCGCTATTCAAGGTGTAAATTCCGCACTCGGAGAATTTCTTTCTAGCGCACTCGTCGACAACCGTAGTAGAGTTGCGACAAGCACCGGAGAGCCGGATGGAGTTGCCGCGGTTGTTTTGATAACGGATGGACAGAACAATTCGGGCATGAGCTTGGCCGACGCTGCAGTAAAATTCCGCGCGGAGAAAATCCCGGTGTTTACAGTCGGCGTGGGAAGCGATTCCGAGCCGGTCGATCTCGGGATACTCAACGTAGAGCACTCTCAACGAATCAATCGCCAAGACATTTTGCGAGGTACGATCCTGGTCAAGGAACGATGCGGAGCAGGGTCAGAGTACCAACTTGAAATCAAGTGCCTGGATCAAGTCGTTTTCTCCAAAGTCATGACATCCATCGATCAAGGACCACGCCGTATCGACTTTGAAATCCCAGCCGAGCCGCTAGTAGATCAATCCAAAAAGCGTTTTCTAAGCGGGATCGACCACTCCTCCGTCCCTATCGACCTAAGTTTTTCCATCGAGGGCCAATTCGCTGAAGTAAGCGTAGCGAACAACTCCTTTTCGTCATCTTTGTGGGGCGTTGATCGGAAAAACCGAGTTCTTATTTTGGATAAACGAGGTGGCTGGGAAATGCGATACATCAAGAACGCTATGGAACGGGATGCCACATGGGAGACGATGGTAGAAATCGGACAAAGCGCGTTCGAGAAGGAATTCTTCCCAAGCACCCGCGCGAAGCTGTTTGACTTTGACCTGATCCTGGCCACACTAGACACGGTTCGTAAACTCACCGACGAACAGCAGAATTGGATGTCTGAATTTGTTGGCGTTAGCGGAGGTGGGCTTATTCTTATCGACAGCATACGCGAGAGCGGCACACCGACCGGTGAAACCATTCTGCCTGATTTGTTACCCGTTCGTTCGGCGGAGTCGAAGGTTGAAAACGATTTTCAGTCGATTCGAGTTAGTCAGTCGGCGGTCAATCAGTCCGCATTTCAACTCGGTTCAAGCAGTTTGCCAAATGAAAATGTTTGGGCACAACTTCCAATTCCAAAATCGATTCGTGCAGTCACTTTGGCGCCGGGAGCCGAAACGATGGCCGAGTTGGTTGCTACGGCACGAGATAGAACCCCACAGCCATTGGTCGTGACGAAGCTCTTTGGCCAGGGAAGGATCATCTACTTTGCATCGGATGAGACGTGGCGGTGGCGCGCCAACGTGGCGGACTTATACCATCAAAGGTTTTGGAATCAAATGGCGACCTGGGGGATGCGAGCCCCATTTGCCGTAAACGACGCCTATGCTTCCCTCGATTCGGGAGCAC
>JANMNR010000578.1:0-9336 GCA_031368325.1 Pirellula sp. | reverse complement strand
CCGGAGCGTCCGAATCGTGTGTGATATAGTGTTTTTTCTCGCCAACCTGATTCAGAATATCCGCTTGATTGGAAGGATCAATCGGACTCACAGCAACCCCTGAAACATCATCCAGAACGAGCAATGCTTCTAGCATCGACTTTTGATCGCCAACTCCCTTTGGCGGAAACCTCAGGAGAACATTCACATCAAACTCGCGGCCAGCGGCTTTCGCGCCTGCAGCAGCAATCGTCCAAAATGGATCAATTCCGTTGGTGACGTAAGCGACTGACTTTCTTCCTTCCTTGAATTCGGCATCCCCCTCGCCTGTAGCAAGGTTTGAAGTTTTTTCCTTCCAAAATTCCGCTGCATTGCTGAGTCGAATCTGTCGGGCTGGATTGTCGACGAAGCTATTGCCCTGGTCGACTTTGGCAATGCCAGTCTGAAGCTCTTTAAGAAGCTTGACTGAACTAAAGCCGTACATGTACGGGTTCTGAACTACAGTACCATGCACTTCCCCGTCAATGATTGCTTGAAGGGTCTCATCATGCTCATCAAATCCGACGACTTGAATTGGTTTCGCCCCGCCGCTACCCGATTTTGGGGAGTCCATTCGCTCCTTGCCACCAGGCGATTTATCAACCGCATCTTTACAGCCAACAGCCGCTAACGACAGCGCCAGTCCAAGGACGAGAAGAAGGGAATGTTTCATGGGAGAGAGTATCAGCAAATAAGGGGGGAGTTTTGAAAAAACCGGCAATGACTAGTTGTGAGCGTACTACTTGGCAGTTTCCCAGTCAACTGTCTAATCAACAAACCAATTCCATGAGCCCAAAAGTTCCGTCCAGTTATCGGAAGCTACGGCTCTCCCGAGTATCCTTGTGTTACCTCGCTGGCCCCAGTCACAGCTCCGCCAACGCTTCCACACACCTTCCTTTCGACTGAAGCTTATGCTTCAGATGCCGTCAGTACCGCTCCGTGGTCTGGCTACTTTGTTTGCCAGTCCTATTCGATTGCATCAAGCGTCAGAGGAGGTGCCATTTGCCTTGGCCCAGTCGCACCTTCAAAAGTACTACGCCGATTGCCGTAGCGGAGCAAAACGGAAGGAAACTTGAGTATCGAAAAGGATTGGTTCGATTTCTGGACACGAATCGAACATCGCGAAAAATGGAATGAGTTCTTTTCGTCTACTGGTCAATTTGCAGATGCCCCGGCTGAATTTGTCCAGCCGACTGCGTCGAAGTCTTCTCACACCCTCAGCTTCAATCGAAATGGCACTCTTCTCCCGGCAGAAAAATCAAATCCACGCTTGTTTGTCTCCGACTCCGCCAGGGACGAGAAACACTTCTCAAAACCTCCATCGGCAAAAAATCCATTTGGGAGGGTCTTGCAAGCTGCAAAACGAATGCACCGGCTTCTAGGTCGCCAGGGCAGGATAAACGTCGAGTAGTACATGGATAGCTTGCAACAAACGGTGGCGAGTGTCCAGCGATTCGAATCTTGAATCGACGTACCCAAACCGGAATACAAGTCTGCGCGATTGTGATTGGATTCTAAAACAAACGATGCGTCTGATCGACAGGCCAGGAACTAGCGGGTCTAGTATCTTAGGCTAAAAGGATGTTTTCCCTAGTCGCCCTTTCTTTCGATAGCCATTTGAGTTTGCCACTCGGGATCATAGTGCCGACTCATCAAAAGCTGAACTCGCTTAGCTTTTTCGACTTCATCGTCACACAGAATATTCATTCCCTGCATCAGCAGTTGCATGTTCTTTGAGTCGTCAACATTTCCTGAGGCCCGCTCAATGCGATCGAGCGTTGCCGCCAATTCGACAATCCTCGCACGAGCGATCATAAAATCCTCGGCCACAATTTGCTGTGCGGCTCGCTCAGCAATGATCTGCTTAGTACTCATGGCTTGCTTCCTCGGCAACTTTCGGCTGTTCGGGCTCTGCTAGCTTATCGGGTTTTGATACGGCTTGGCGAATGCGTCGTTGTGCGACTTCCTCCGCCAACATGGCCATGACATCCGTGACCGATTTGGTTCCTAGTTCGCCTTCGATTCGATCTCGCAATGCAATCGATCTCGTTTCGGCTTCTCGAGGCCCGACCACGGCCATGTAGGGAATCAACTCGACTTGCGCATCGCGAATCTTGGCTTGCACTTTGGCGCCTCGCAAATCCACTGTTACGCGAAATCCGGCTTCCAAAAACTGCTTCTCAAGCTCCAATGCATAGTCGTTTGACTTTTCGCTGAGCGGACAAATGCGCACTTGCTCGGGAGCAAGCCACATCGGAAACGCACCGGCGAAGTGTTCGGTCAACATCCCGACAAATCGTTCCATCGAGCCAAAGGGGGCTCTGTGTATCATGACAGGTCGATGGGTTTTGTTGTCCGAACCGATGTACTCCAACTGAAATCTCTCGGGCAAATTATAGTCTAGTTGGACGGTCCCCAATTGCCATTGTCGGCCAATGCAATCCCTAACCATGAAGTCCGCTTTGGGGCCATAGAACGCAGCTTCGCCCTCAGCAGCCTCGAAATTTAAGCCCGATTCTTCCAGCACGCGTCGGAGTGCAGCCTCTGCCTTTTGCCAATTCTCCTCGCTGCCGACGTATTTGTCACTTTTTGGATCACGCAGCGATAACTGCACTCGATAGTCCTTGAGTCCAACCGATTCCAGCACCATTCGGGTTAACTCGATCGTATTTCGAAACTCCTGTTCGACCTGATCCTGTGTGCAGAAGATGTGCGCGTCGTCCTGGGTCAACCCGCGGACTCGAAGCATACCGTTCAGCTCGCCAGTCTGCTCAAATCGATAAACCGTTCCAAATTCAAACAATCGCAAAGGCAACTGCTTGTACGACCGAGGCATCGCCTTAAAAATCATCGCATGGTGAGGGCAATTCATCGGCTTGACCAAGTACCGTTCATGCAATCGCTGCCAAGCTTGCAAAACGGCGGTTCGTTCAACAACGGATTGCTCGGGCTTGTATTCCTTTATCTCGCAACCCAAAACCTCAGCAGCCTGCATAAACGCTTGTTCATGCGCGACCGGCAACCCGTCTTTGGCCCCCAATCGCTGAATCCATCCGTCCACCAAAGCTCCTCCATCGTTGACAAACAATGGCGGAAACTGACTATCCCGATAATACGGAAAGTGACCGCTGGTTTCGTACAGTTCAACGCGACCGAGGTGCGGGCTGTAGACCGGTTCATATCCGCGTTTAAGCATTTCCTTGCGAAGGAAATCCTCGAGCAAACTTCGAATACGCGCTCCCTTGGGAAGCCACAGGCACATACCAGGCCCAACTTCGCTCGAAATTTGGAAGAGCCCAAGCCGCTTTCCGATGACGCGATGGTCCCGTTTCTTGGCCTCTTCGACTTGTTCCAAATGGGCTTGCATGTCTTTGGGGCTAAACCATGCGGTACCATAGACTCGTTGCAGCTGTAGGCCGGTCGCGTCCCCTTTCCAATATGCGCCAGCAATGCTCATCACCTTAAATGCCTTGATCCGCCCCGCATCGGGTATATGAGGTCCTCGGCATAAATCAACGAACTCTCCCTGGCGATAAAAACCAAGTGATTCATGAGAGGCCAGCCCCGTTTGAATGTGCTCGACCTTGAGCGATTGCTTCATATCCTGACACAGCTCGACCGACTCGCTGCGACCTAACGAAAATTGCTCAAAGGGTTCCGCAAGCTCGATGATCTTGGCCATCTCCGCCTCAATCTTGGCGAAGTCGTCCTCGTTCAATTTCTGCGGTAAATCGAAATCATAGTAATAGCCGTTACTGATGGTCGGCCCAAACGCTAGCGAAACGTTTGGGTAGAGGCGCATGATTGCACGGGCCATTACGTGAGCGGACGAGTGTCGCAACACATCCAAAGACTCCGGATCTTTCTCGGTCAAAAGTCGCAATGGAATAGGAGAACCGTTTGCAAACGGCTTCAACGACCGATTCGCATCCACAATCAGGTCGCCAATTTTGGCGGCGATCACAGCCTTCGCTAATCGCGATCCAATTTTTTCTGCTACCGAAAGGGGTGTCGCATCATCGGGATGAGAAACAACGGTTCCATCGGGCAATAGAATTTCCAGCATGTTGCAAATTCCTGGCATCCAGCCGGCACGTGAGGAGGAGGTGCATCGGATGGGAAAATTAGAGGATGAATTGATTCGCCAAGACAAAAGACGAATCCTCAACGTAAAATGTTCGCCGTTGTCCATCCAATTGGCAATGGGGGGTTGGATATAGTAGGTGTGCTACTATACTGGCAGTGGTGAAATCTCTGCTCGTCACGATAGCAAAATAGTCTTATGAGTGTACTTGTCTTTGGGCATCGCAACCCCGACACCGATGCCATTTGTTCCGCCATCGCTTATGCCGATCTTTTGCAACAAACTACGCGTCCAGAAGCGGTAGCGGCATGCTGTGGGACCCCAAACAAGCGAACAGAGTATGTGCTTCGCAAGTCCAAAGTGCCCGCACCTAGGATCGTGATGGATGTACGGCCTGAGGTGGAGGACGTCTGCCAACGCAATGTCAAGACAGCTCGATATGGTGATGTGTTCTTCGAAGTCTACAACAGAATGAAGGAACACGAGCTACGGGCGATCCCCATCGTGGACGATGCCGGCAAGGTTGTAGGCATTTTGTCGTTATTGCAGTTGATGGACTTGATTTTTCGCGACGACAGCGATCCGTTGAAGACCCGCACGGTGGCCACAAGTCTTCAAAAAATCTGTGAAATCCTCGGCGGGCGTTTCCAGCATTCGCTCATCCCAACACAACACGATGAGCTTCTGGTCATGGTGGGCGCCATGAGTGCCGGCGGATTTACTGAGCGGATGCAAAAGTTTGAGGCCGAAAAGCTCATCGTTGTCAGCGGAGATAGACCCACGATCCAGCTTCCCGCCATCGAACACGGTGTCCGAGCATTAGTTGTCACCGGCGGATACGTTCTCTCCCCTGGTTTGGTACAACTGGCTCAAGCCCGCAACGTCGCTGTGATCCAAAGCCCATTCGACACAGCTACGACGACAATGCGAATCAAATCCGCTCAGTTTATCGACTCCGCCATCGATACCCATTTCGTATCACTCTCGGCAAAGAAACCGGTCGATGAAGCCAGACTGATCGTTGAACAATCAAGTGAGCCCATCTTTCCGGTCGTAAACGATTCCGGAATCTTGGTTGGCGTCCTTTCCAAATCCGATTTGGTCAATCCGCCCAAACCTAAGCTCATTTTGGTCGATCACAACGAATTGAGCCAAGCGGTCAACGGCGCTGACGAAGCGGACATCCTAGAAGTGCTCGATCACCACCGTCTAGGTGGGGGCCTTAAGTCGACACAGCCCATTCGCTTTATCAATGAGCCGGTCGGTTCGACGTGTACGCTGGTGGCCAGGCAGTTCCGAGCGGCTGGCCTTGTTCCTAGTTCCGGAATTGCACTCTGCATGGCCTCTGGCATCATTTCAGACACCCTGCATTTGAGATCGCCGACCACCACCGATGTGGACCGAGATATCCTCAAGTGGCTCGAGACCCTTTGCGAAGTCGATCTGGTCGCGTACGCGAAAGAGTTCTTTGAAATTGGCTCAGCTCTTCGATCTTGCACACCAGCGGAAGTCTTAAAAGAAGATTGCAAAGAGTTTACGGAACACGGTCAGCGATTTTCGATTTCGCAAATCGAAGAAATTGGGTTTGATTTGTTTTGGGACCGCAAGGACGAATTGAGAACGGCACTCGAGCAACTCGCTGTGACGCACCGATTGGATTTTTCGGCTCTCCTCGTAACCGATGTCGTGAGCAACGGATCTCTATTATTGCTGAGCCACGAATCCGATGAGTGGGACGAAATAAACTACCCTCGGTTGGACAGAAACCTGTACCAACTCGACAACGTCGTAAGCCGCAAGAAACAATTACTACCGCTCATTGCGCAATTGATTGAGAGTGCAGCTAACCGTTAGCGAGCCAAGTAGTACCGGCGTTTTGCGTCCGTGAAGTGTTCGATCGCATATCGGAGCATGGTTCGCGGCATGACGGATCGGTGATCATCGAGGAAACGAGTCAAAACCAGTTCGTCTTCATCACCTACCTCCCGCAACATCCAACCTGTTGCCTTTTGTAGCAGGTCTTCCCGGTCGGCGAGCAAAATCCTGCTGATCGTGATCGTATCGTCGAATTGACCAATACGAATGAAGTGCGGTGTGCTGACGATGGCAATCCTACGTTCCCACATAATTGCCGATTGTGCCAAGCGTAACAGAGGCTCACGCGGCTTTTCACGGAGAAAACCACCAACGACTGCAGGTGCAGAGGAATCGACGAGATCCCAGTTGTTGATGTGACGCGTATTGCCCAAGTAGAATTCATAAGCTGCTTTTCGTTGGCCTTCGTCACAGCGAGCAACAAAATTCACAAGAACGAGCAGCGCAAGCATGCGCGATTCATGAACCTCCGAATGAAGAAGAACCTCGATCTCGTTAAGCTTCAAGCTTGTAAACTCTTTCGCCAACTTTCGAATCACTGGGACGCGAACGCCGATGAATACGTCCCCCTCGCCGTACTCCCCTGGTGCCATCTTAAAATATCGAGCCGAGGATGCTGCAATCTCAGGCGAAGCCAATCTATGCAGTTCCGCTATGGCATCGGTGGCTTTCATCGCGCGTCCTTTAGGTTAGCTCGCTTCATTCAACACAAGGAATCCTCCGCTCCAAACTAGCGGACGCAATATCATATCCTGGCTGAAATAGCCACAACAGGTAAAGGATGGTGGCGAATCGCCGAACCAAATTCAAAACAACCTGGTTTTGAGTAGCTTTTGACTATCGTAAGAGGTGACTAAAACGACGTACAAAAAACCGATTCTTCCTATGACATCGTTGACACGCGTAGAGTCCCTCAGGCAAGGATCGAACAACCATCGCTGGCCAGGTCGCGGATTGAATGAACGTGCATCCACGCAATACTGGCTCATGATTGCAGGCGGTCGATGAGGGCCCTACAATGGTGCGCACCGTTAATTGAACATCGAACAATTGCGTGACCAAAATCAAGCGGAACGAAGAGGTGGACGAAGTAGCCCACCGCCCGTTTTTCATTTGTGTAATCCGTATACTGGGCTACTCGCTGTCCACAGGCTGCTCGGTGACCACAGGATGTTCGACGGTCCGAAAGAGGTACATATGAGACGCGTTCGTCTGTCCGTTGCCATGAGTCTTGATGGATTTATCGCCGGCCCCAACGGCGAGAGCGACTGGATCGTCATGGACCCGGATATCGACTTCCACTCGCTGATGGGTTCGTTCGATACTCTTCTGTTAGGCCGAAAGACCTACGAAGCAACGCGAGGGCATGGCGGCGGGGGAATGCCGCGAATGCAGACCTTTGTTTTTTCGCGTACCTTGGCGCAAGAAGACTGTCCCGATGTAACGATTTCCAACAATCCAGAAAAAACGCTGTCGGCGATCAAAGCCAAGTCGGGAAAGGATATTTGGTTGTTCGGGGGCGGAGAACTGTTTCTCAGCCTGCTAGATCTTCAGCTTGTCGATTCTATCGAAGTTGCCGTGATCCCAGTGCTCCTTGGCAGAGGGCTCCCATTGTTGCCACAACCATCCGATCACGCCAAACTCAGGCTCTCGAATCATCGAATCTATCCCAAGACGGGAACGGTATCACTTGAGTACGTACCGACGAAATAATTGCAAAATAATGGATTCAAGGGGATTCGCGGCCACGAGGTTTCTAACGTCACCGTCGGTTTGCCGCGGCTCGGTTTACCGGCGCGTTCGTGCGAGGAGAACTGGGTGCAGAATCTCAGAAGTTCGGACACGAAAAAGAACACATTAGCGACAGTTCTTTGATTAAACAGACTGAGGCAGCTGCCTTTTCCAGGAGGGACGCCTTCGATGTTCAAGGTCTGCAAGTAAAACCTCCCGATGTTGCCCTGAAGCCGATACCGAGATTGGAAGCACCTGTTATCATCCCCGAGCGCGTCAGGGCAAAACTATTTCGGACCCAACCGCGCCATCGCCCGTTTTTTACCTGTGTAATCCGTGTATTGGGCTGCTCGGTGACCACAGGATGTTCGTCGGACAACTCGCCGCCGGGAATTTATTCCTACCGATTCCCAAGATTTCTGCAAGCATTCCGAATACCTTTTGAAACCTCACCATCCAATCATGGAGAACCAGCATGAGCTCTGCGAAGACATCACTGTCTCTTGACCAACTCGCATTTACGTTTTCCCTTGCTGGATTTTTTCTCGGCATAGCGGTTGCGATACTGGGACGTGTTTACGAACAAAATTTCACGATGCATGGCTATGGTGTCTTTGTCGCTTTCTCCGTCGCGGCGATTGTCCTTGGAGCGATCACCCGCTCTTCCGCAATCGGAAAGACAGCTTTGATCACATCCTCAATCCTACTGATTGGCTCGGTTGGCATGCTTGGATAAGAGATCTCCTCCGCTGTGAAAGCTCGAACGGGAGTACCGCAGCGTGATCGACCATGCTACTTTTGACCGTCACCTATGATGCCGAGGAACACAAAACACACTCGAATTGCCGATCGGGCGTTTTCTGAAATCAGTGTAACTTGGCGGCAACCGTTTGTTTTTGGTCGCTGCTCGCGCTTTGATTTGCTGTCCGGTGTGACCGCTAGAAGTCGAATGCCTCCATGATGAGACAAAAACCATTTGCAAGCAATGCCGCGAGTGCAAGTATGGAAATCGCAAATGGCGGGAATCTGAAGGGGGTCTTTCGCATCCGAAAGACGGCAAAGATGCCAACGAAGAGGGTGAGCAACCAAACGAACACGAAGAAACCTGTTGCTTCCTCGGGCCAAAGCCATGGGCGACCGTCAGGAAATGATTGCCGAGAGTGCGCCTCTAGCGACCGTGAAAGCAGATACAGTGCAACGTTCGCGCCGACGAGGGCGACTGCGATCAGAAATGAACACAGACCGACGAGGGGCTTCGGCGGGACTTCTTCGGGAATTGAATTGTCGAGGAGACTCATTTCATGGACGCCCTCTTACGTGGTCAAAGAATTTTGTACCGGCAGAACGATTAATTCAGGTAGTGCGAGTAGGTGTCATTGCGCAAGTCAGCGGTCGTGACCGAGCACTGAGCTGAAATTTTTTGTTCTGCATGAGCAGTCGTGAAATCAGCGATGCTTTGTTCCATTCGGACCGTTAGGTAAGACATTCTCCTGCTTGAGAATAGGTGAAATAGTTAGGACTTGATCTGACATTCAGAATTGGATAATAGGATACGCACGGTTGTTTGCTAGCGACACGAAGTGAGCGCAGCGAACGGAGTGTTGCTAGCAAACAACCGTGCCCCTCGC
>JANMNR010000569.1:0-13142 GCA_031368325.1 Pirellula sp. | reverse complement strand
CGGCCGTTTCGCCGGAGAAGCGATTGCACCTTTTGCCAAACGTCCGCGTCGACAATCGCGTCCTGCTCACCTTCGTTGACTTCATCCTTATAGCCAAGCTTGCCGATGTAGGTCACGTTGGTGAGCAGGCGGAATAGCGTTGCTTTGGTGAACTGCGAGCCGCCTCGTTGTGTTCCCTTTCGCGTTTTCCATGTCTTGTTTGTCCAAGCGCGTTGGTCCAACTCAGCGATCGTCGCCATGATCGATTGCTTCTCGAGGTAGAGTTCGTAGATGGCTCGCACCTTGTTGGCTTCGACCTCATTGATTTTTAGCTTTCCGCCTTGGCCGTCGATATCGTATCCGAGCAGTGGCATGCCACCCGACCATTTGCCTTTACGTCGCGCCGCAGCGATTTTATCCCGGGTTCGTTCCGAGATCAGCTCACGCTCGAACTGAGCGAACGACAGCAGCACGTTGAGCATCAACCGGCCCATTGAGTTGGTCGTGTTGAATTGCTGTGTCACGCTGACGAATGCTACCTGGTTGCGTTCGAAGACTTCGAGCATGCGAGCGAAGTCCATCAACGAGCGACTCAGTCGGTCAACTTTGTAAACGACCACGCAGTTCACCTTGCCAGCTTCGATGTCCGCCAGCAGTTGCCTAAGTGCCGGACGATCCATGTTGCCACCGGTGAATCCACCATCGTCGTATCGATCGGGCACACAATGCCATCCTTCTTGCGTCTGGCTCTTGATATACGCCTCGGCGCATTCACGCTGGGCGTCGAGCGAATTGAACTCCTTGTCGAGGCCCTCGTCTGTTGACTTGCGAGTGTAGATGGCGCAGTTCAATTGGCGATTGTTGGCTTGCTTGCTCATCACTTGCCTCCTTTCTTATTGAGATTGAAAAAGTGGTACCCGTTGCAGTGCTGCCCAGTGATCTTCTTGGCCACGGCGCTTAGCGTCTTGTAGATCGCGCCTTCGTATTCAAAGCCGTTCTCCAGAACGAGCACCAGGATCTTCTCACCCTTGTAGACCCGCTCGAGTACCGATTTTGGCGGCGGGAGCCGATTGTCTTCATCTGGCTGGACGAAACCCGTCACGGTATCTCCCGTGGGCTTCGGCATTGGCTTAATGGCTTTTGGCGCAGTCGTACGGATGTCGGTACCGCGTGCGAGTTCTGCAGCGCGACGCCTAGCTCGCTCTGAAATGTCGCCTTCGATGTTCGCTTGCATCTTCCAGGCGATACGTTTGACGAGCCACTGCTTGTTACGAGTGTTCGTCGGTTCGCCCCACGTAGCTTCGAACTTCTCTCGCAGTTGCCCTACTGTCATGCGTTGGAGCAGAGCGACCTCTTTGTCGATGTCTAGTTTCATTGATTTCTCCAGAAAAAACGGACTCACTGGTCGTTAACCACGTTGGTCACAGAGAGCACGCTTTCCGGCGAAAGCTCAAGGCAAGCTGTTAGCGATTCCGCTAGGTCGTCGGCGATTTCTGAATCCGGGATCGCCACGCGCGATTTCATTCGCACAATGCCGGCAGCAAGAATCGCAGCGATTTCCGATCGCCGAGCCGGCGCGGACAGTGAAGAAGGGGGAACAGACGAGAGCAACTCGCACCTCCATGCTCAACGCCGCTATAATTGGGCGGCTCGAAGACAAACATTCGCAGCCACAACAGCCGCGTCTATCTGTAGGAATACCCGGCGCGAGTTCGAAATGACGGATTAGGGTCCGAAAGAAACAGCCTATACCGTTTGAAAGGTTGCGATATGCCTTCTAGACCACCCGATTAAAATGAAGCAAACCTATGCCGAGCGCAACTCGCAATGAACTATAAACAGCCCGAGAAGAATGAGGTTCGAAATCGAATCTGGGAAAAAGCCATCATGGCTTTGACGGTCAGCCGTGGCGAAGCCAGTATCGTTCGGGAGCTTGAATTGCGTCAAATCGTTGATTGGTTTGTGGCTCAATTTAAGCAAAGCCAGTCCTTTTCCGACTTACGGACCGCTGTTGATGAAGAATTGGAAATGTGGTTGGGATTCCACAACAACTGCGTGGGAGTTCGAAAGCCCGATGAGCTCAAAGTACTTTATTTGTGTGGACCAGAACCTCTCAACGATTTAGAAGTTCTCTTGGACTACGGAGTCAATTCACATAATGTATGGGCTCTCACAGGTTCACAGCGCGACCACGATTCAGCCATCGAGCAAACTTCCCGAGCCCACATTCCGTTGAAAATTCACTTCGGGAGCCTCGCTGATTTTTTCGAACAATTCAACGAATCGTTTGACATAATCTACTTCGATGCGTGTGGTCCGTTTTGTGGTGGCTCACCGAATACGCTTGAACCACTGTTGGCCATCTTTCAAAGGGAACGCTTGCGTTCGCCTGGAGTTTTGATCACCAATTTTTGTCAGCCATCTCCTGACGAGTGTGATGCGAGGCAGCGGATTCTAGATTTTGTCGTAGCGTATTTTTCATCGCGATATCGCGACTTGCCTCGCTTTGTGCATAAGGACGGGCCTGATCCAGCGGAAACTTGTTTTGAGCCTGATCTTTTGCGTGCGTTCGCGTCGAGCAGATTGAATGAGCTTTATTCAGAGTTTGTAACTCGTTTGATTGTGGATCTGGGAATGAATATCGTTCCCTATTGGCGTGCCCTCTCAATGGGCTCGCTCTCAAAGAACTACTTGAGCTCCAAGGACAGTATCGCTGCGACGCAAGCAAGCGCCAGACGTGAGGACTGGATTGACGATGAACTTCCTGGAGAATTACATTTGGCTCCAACCAGCTATCCGCTCGTAACCTTTATTCGACAGCTATCACATTATCGTGGCAACGACCATGTTCTAAACCTTTTGGCAAGAAATCAAAAGGATCGGCAAGGTCGAAGCATGGGAGAACTCATCGAACTTGGCTCCATGCTAACCAAAGTCATCGAAGGGCATTGGACGCTTCTAAATGAAAAGATGCTAAATGCAGTAAGAACGTCTTGGTTCGACTACGAGCTTCGCGTAACTTGCGATGTCCCCCTGCCCAATTTAACAATCAACTCTTTGCTCGGGATATATGGTCGCCCTTGGTTCGCGAATCCTCGGTTGTCAGACCGGGTTACCTATAAGGCCAAAACTCAACGGATGTTTTGCGACTTACTTGTGCTTGATCAATGTCGATCGTATTTCGACTGGTTCCCCGTCGTAGAAGCAATTCCAGCAAGATTCAAAAGTGTACCATTCCAAATTGTCGCTCGTTGTATTTTGGACCAAATAGGGAAACATAACTTCCAGACAGACACACATCCATTTATGGGTTCCGTCGTAGCTACTGCCAATGATCGGGGCAATGAAAACACCCCTGAATTCCATGAGTTTGGCGAGCGGGAATCAATCTGAACTCGAATTCGAAACGGTCTTCATCCATGCAGTTAGAAAATTTGGCTCGGTTGAGAGGAAATTGGGCAGGAGTTCTTCGCGTCAGATAGAGTCCCCTTGATTGGCCGAACTTGGCAGCTCGCGATCAGTAACATGGGTAGGTGATCGGTTCGAAGCCGTTCTTGCTTGGCGTGCGAACGAGAACTCTGTGTTAACTCTGGAGGTACCCGAAAAGAGAGAGTCAGAGAGTTCGAGGCCGATTTTTCGCACGGACGGGCGCAACCTTGAAGGTTGCGTTCGGGAGACGGAAAACTCTCTGCAAACAGAGAGCGCGGCGGTCTGGGCCGGCGAAACGCGAAAAGCGTATGAAACCCACGAATAACTGGGTAGAAACGAAAAACGCCCGGCGGTCGATCTCTCGACGCCGAGCGTTAAGTCTTTTGGTCGTCAAAGTTCGTACTTTGACGCAAGCTCCCCCGGGTGGGCTCGAACCACCGACACACGGATTAACAGTCCGTTGCTCGTTATTGCTCTTCGCAATCGGGGAATTAAACTGGGGTTGAATCGCTCACTAAAGAGGACCAAAGACCATGCATCTGGCGACAGCAGTCGACCAGATCGCGACGGAATGTGATCTGGCCAAATCAACGATCGGACAATACCGAAAAGCCGTTTCCCGATTCTCAGAGTACATCGGAAACAATGCCGACAGCTCGGACCTGACAGGTCCTAAACTCAACGAATTCATAGCGTTCTTGCAAACAAAGGTCACTAATACGACGGCGGGAAACTACCGTAGAGCGCTTTGCCGAGTTTGGAATTTTCTGACGCAGAAAGAAGGCAAGCCGTCATATGAACTACAAAGCCTTAGACGCCCCAGGACCGTTGAACAACCCGTTTACGCTTGGTCCATTGAGGATCTACAGCTGCTTCTTGAAAGCTGCGGTCAAATAGATAGGCGGCTGCGCATTGGGTTGGCGGTCAGAGACTATTTTAAAGCTCTGCTATTGACTGCCTACGATACAGGCCTGCGTCCCAGCGACCTGTTTACATTGCGATGGGGCCAATACAACAAGGCATCGCGAGCAATCATCTTAATCCAGCACAAAACAGGTAAGCCACACATTGTTTTTCTTGGGGACGAGACAATCGACGCGATCGAAACGATTCGAGATGGAAGAGAATTGCTGTTTCCCCTAACGTGGGGAGGCATCCGCCGATGGATGGAGCGTATCTTCGAAGGCGCTGCAAAGAAAGGTTTTGTGAGGCTGCCCGGGAAAAATCTTGGTACACTCAGAAAAACCAATGCGACAGAGATTTACATAACCGATGGTGAGGCTGCTGCAGCCGAATCGCTCGGCCACACAAGCGGTACTCGCATAGTTCGCAGGCACTACATCGATCATCGAGCCCGAAGGCAATATTCCGTTCCAAGGCGACCGAATGGCAACTGATAAAGAAATTGAAAACGCGGTTAACGATGAGCGAGATCGATGCATCAAGCTGCTAGAGTTTTACCAGCATGAATTTAAGGACTCGATCTTGATGCATGTTTGGATTCGTTGCCGCAACCAAATCGCGATGGGGACGGATCCGGCTAAAGCAGATTTTCGATCGCAAATGTTGGACGACGAGGATGATTAGCGTTTCCGCGGAAACACTGCTCGAAATTCTTTCCAGCTAAATTTAGGCTTGCCAAGTTTCTTGTTAATCGCGTTGTGCAGTGCCCAAGTCCATCGTGGCCAATCCTTGAAATTTAGGGGATGATCTGCCAGGTAATCGTCCAGGAACGCGTCGCACTTGCAGACTAGCTTTCTAATTCGCTCGCGAATTGATTCCCACCATTTTTCGTCAGGTTGCTCCTTTGTATGAATTTCTTGCCAAATAGCATGAAAAACCGGAGTTGTATCGATTACCTGGACCGCATGACCTGACACTTCGTAGCGTGCCTCTGCCGGTACACTTGCATTTGCAAACGGATCAAAGTCGAATGTAAACTTGATCTCCATTAGGGAAATACTAGCGTTATGGGTGGCAGTGTTGCGTCAATCGAAACCGACGAAGTAATAGAGGTCGAGCAGGTCTTGATGTCAGATATCCAATCCTTGAGTCCTTGGGTTGACCCTGAGTGAATTAGACCGGTAGAAATATTACCGAAGCAATCTGCTGATTCGCCAGCGGCACAAGAAAACGCTGCTGCAACCGGAACGGCGGCGTCGTTGTCTGTTAACTGAACAGCAGTTGGTGCACCAGTGAGGAGAGAACAACTACCACTCCGCTTGCCGAGTGTGGTGCAACACGGAGTTGACACGTAAGGGGCACACGAAAAACAGCTTTGCTCAACATAATTTCCATCGCAATACGTTATCGTCACATTGAAGGGTACGCATGGTGTAACCGTCCCAGGTGCGCCAGTAACGATAGTTAATGGGCACTCGCTAAGGTCGACGCACGAATCGCACTCATGAAGGCAGTCTTCGACTGCGTAGCTGCCAGTAGGCAAAGTTGTGAGCACAGTGACATTGCTTGTTCTGAAAGCCACCTTTGCCGGATCGGTAAACGGCCTCACGGTCCAGAAACCTGGATCCATTAAATTACCGAAATTTGTGGTTGTCGAACTGGCTGGATAGGTGGGATTCCACCCACAAGCATTGGACGCAGCGACCCAGCTATAGGCGTCCGTGGTCCCTGATGTAGTTCGTTTCACTCCACGCACAAAACCGTCTTGCAGAACAGTCAACGACCATCTTTCTGTCGGACCTGCGTCGCCTGGGCATTCGATTGGTATCTTGCCGATAAGAATTGTTACGTCCGTTTTTTGTCGCAGCACTCCAAAGTACATATTCTCAAACTGATCAAGAACCCTAGTAACACGACCACCTACAATTTTGGTTGGAGTAAACCTGTTTCTAAAGCAACCGGGCGTAGGTTCGTCCCAAGATTGAAAATGATAGATGTACGCAGCATCGTAAACGGAAGTAGTTTGCTGCGAAGCTAAAACCAAAGTATCGTAACCGACCAGAGTCTCCGGTTGCACTGTGTCCTGCGTGTAGGTTCGAATCCAACAGCATGTATCCTCAGAACCGTATCGCCCCCAAGGTGCGCTGGCTGTCATGCCCGCAATCGTGATATCGGGGAGATCTTCTGCGGTGCATCCGCAACATTTACATGCGAAGCCTCCCATATCAGCACACCCTCGCCGCGAGCCACTGCGTATCGGTCGGGAACAGCCAAATTGGTTGACTGCCAGCGATGTTGCTGACGCGTGTAATCGCTGGGAAGTCTGCACCGTTGACCGTCACCATCGCCTCAACGTTTGCGGTCAATCCACCGCTTTGCGTTGTTCCCTCAAGCGTCCCTCGGTACAGTTCGTCCAAGTTGATCAGTGCCCAGTCCGCGTACACGCAAAGGATCCGGTAGCCCCAGACGTCGGCTGTCATTTGAGACTCGTAGGAGTTTGGCTTAACCGTTGGTCGAGCGTATCGCTTCGAACTTGATGCACCGGTACACTTCACACCGACGACACCGCCGATTGCAAAGCCACCTGGCTCGTTGTTCGCGACGTCCTCGAGAGCAACCCCAACGCGATTAAACGCCGCGCCCTCGCTCGCAAACGATGCACGGTCCGTCGAGTTCTGAGGCCAATAGCAATTCCTCAGATCGTAGTAACCTTGGGGCTTTGGCGTGTACGTCGTGATCGTACCGTCGACCGTGAACGTACTGTAATAGACCGGCGAGCCAGCGGTGATCGTGGCTCCGGACAGGTTCTTTCCAACGGCTCGCACATAGTTCGGCTCGATCGGTCGACGCGATTCGTTGCGGCCAATGCGGCTGGAATCTTCTTGGATTTGATTCCATTCGGCAGCTGCAATTTCGAGAGGTGAGCCCGGAGTTCGACGCATGTTAGACAGTCAATCCTAATGCCGAGAAGTCCGCTGGCTCGATACCGTAGAGGTCCTGGACGTAAACGGCTCGCGGCTTTCGAAACACTTTGCCGGCGTCGATCGAATCACGCCACAAAGTCCACATATACTGATGGCCTTTCTTGTTGATTCCCGTCACGTTGCCGATTGAGATCCCGGTGAGGTTTGGAGAAAACAAGAACTCAAATGAGAGCTCTCGGTCCTGTGGCGGGATTGGGTCCGACAGCTCTGCATTGGGATTTGGGATCTCAAAGGACAATGAGCCATCACCGGCTGTCAATTGCATTGTGCCTGCTGGGAACCCCATGAATTCATCATTGTTGTACTTCCCTATCAAACCGGCGACTGTAATCGCATACGCAGGCGTCAGCGATGCACCCTCCATGCGTTGAGTGACGCTTACCGTCAGGCTTGGCACGATCGACTCGACCCCCTCAACCTCGCCCTCAGCATTGACGTTGATTGCTCCCTTGAAGTCCGGAGCTGTGTCACCAGTTGCCGCATAGCTCGTAGTCGACTTGGCCGTGTACTGTTTGAGCGTCTGCGACTTGCTTGAAAAGGAGATGCGAAACTGACCGATGGCGGTGAGTTTCTCTTTCTCCTTGGTTTGTATTTTTGCCTCGGAGTATGAGCACGTTGCACGCCAGGCGTCTGGTCCGTCTGGAGCCATTGAGATCGTGCGGAGCAAGCAGCCTTGCAGGAGTCCCTCGACCCCCGGCCAGTCGGCTCCATTGCCGCCGAGCAAGTTAAAGTAGGCCTCGGCGGACGTTGGGCAGTTGGTGATCTCGTACTCGAAGTCAAACGAGTTGTCGCCCTCGCCGCTGTAGATCAGCTTCGACGTTGGAGCGTCCCAAGATGGATGCACATAGACTGTCATTATCCAAACACCTTTTGGTCTGTTGACGCTTTACCCATTTTGGCAAGGATTTTTCCGAGCAACTTCGATTGTGCTTTGGCCTCGGTGTACATCTGCATGTCAAGCGAGAGAGCGGCTCCACCGCCCATGCTCTGTAGCATCGCCGCGAATCCGCTCGACGTGCCAAGGTTCTCGGGAGACTTGGTTTTGTAAGCCTCCTCAATATCTTCGCTACCGCCTCCGGCTGCTTTTCCCGTTTCCTGACCGGCGATCTTCAACGATTTGTCGTCCTCTGCTTTTTTCGCAACAGTAACCGCTTTGGCCAGGCTCTTAGCAAGCTTGCCCTCTAGCGCTAGAATGCGATCCTTGGTCGCTTGTTCCGCGGCTAACGCGGCGGCGTCTCGACCGGCTGCACGATCTTTGACGCCACCCGCGAAGCCTTGGTTTTGTCGTTTCGTATCCTCACTACGAAACTTCTTGGCCATCTCAACATCAAACGAGGAATCGAACTGGCCTTGCAGCTCGAGCATTCGATCCGCGATCCAACCGCTCACGTCATTCCACCGTGATCGGAAGTTAGCCATCCAGCCATCGAGTACTCCAAGCATTGAATTGAGCGACGTCCGGAACGTGCTCGCAATGTCCGCCGTCCCTTTGATCCAAGCGAGTTGCAATCCCTCCCAAAGAATCGTGGCCGCCAGCGTAAAGTCACCACCGGACATAGCATCCTGAATGCCTTTGAATACCGGACCAGCGATCTCGGAAAGCATCGTGAATTTGGAGCTCAACCAATCCAGAGCCTGCGAACCTGCGCCGCTGGCATAGATCAGATAGCCAGTGAGCGCCGCCAGAGCAGCAATGACCAGGATCGGAGCGGCAGCCATACCGCCGCTCAGTACTCCGGCCAGGATACTCAGGATCGATCCGACAGCCGAGGCCACTGTACCAACGACACCGATCGCCACCGATAGACCATAGGCCACGCCGGCAGCAGTCACGAGCCCTGCACCGAGTACTCCAACCACGGCCGCAACTGCCGCGATCGTCAGGACGATCCCTTGATTGGCGGCGATCCAATCGCGGGCCGTCGTGATCATGTAAGTTGTGACCGCAAGCACGGCAGTAAACGCAGGAGCAAGTTGAGCCCCGATCGTGTTCACCAGCGAGCCCGCCGAGATCGTCATCTTGTCAATCGAGTCACCCAGCACAGCTGCCGCGTTCGCATCCTCGCCACTCATCACCACGCCCAGCGCATCTGCCTCGGCAACGAGCATGTCGATACCCTTTGCCCCTTGCTGCAACATCGGTAGTAAGTTTGCGCCGCTCTTGCCAAAGATTCCCATGGACGCTGCAGCACGATCGGCCGGGTTCTCGATCTTGGCGATCTCGTCCGCGATCATTCGCATTTGGTCCTCAGGAGCGAAGCCTTTCAGCTTCTCGATCGAGATGCCGAGTTCGCCGAATCCCTCATCACCGGCTGCCAGCCCCTTTTGCATCGTACGCAGTCCTTTCTCGACGTCCTCCAATTCGGCCCCGCTCATTTTGGCAGCGTACCCAAGTCCGGAGAGAGCCTCGACGCTTGCGCCGGTGCGCTGGCTCATGTCGTCAAGCTGGCTGCCGGTATCAGCAAACTGCTTGACGGCGGCCGTCAACGGCGCGAGTACCGCAGCTGCTCCACCGAGACCAACCGCACCGATCTTGGCTGCGCCAGCGGCAAACGATTGTAACTGCTTCTGAGCTGCAGCCAGACCTGAAGCCAGTCGAGAGCGATTCGCCTCGACGCGTACGACTGCTTTTCCAGCTTCGATTTGTCCGCCCATCTTGCACTACCAATTCATCCAGAGGGATTCGGTTCTCTTTTGGGTCTTGTCGCGGGAGCATTGGAGGGCTTGCACTCGCGTAGTTTGCCTCCAACCTGACAAGTGCTTTTGATAGAGCGGGTTGTCGTACCCGCTTAGCATTACTTTGCCCTTCACGTTTTTCATGATGACCTTCTAAGATGAAACACTGACACTGGCACCGGACCACGTGTCGCGAATGAACTGCCTGTTTTTTTCGAGGGATGGAAACATAAAAGGACGCTTTGGATAGTTTGCGGTGCGAACTCGCATCGGTCGCTTGCCACGATTGCGTTGGCCACGTGCACCAACCTGGATCCACAGAGGCTCGCTGCGCGTTTGCCATCCCTCGCGTGAGACGCTGTAGTCGATCTCGACGATCTTCACACGACCGCCGAACTCGTGAACTTGGGGAACGGTCGCGTTTGGATAAGCAGACCAGTTGAATTTCACTGGCCCGATTTGCACTTGGTGCTGCGACGCGCTATACACGTAATAAATCTTTGACAGTCCGGAGCCCATTGCCACTCGTCGACGAGGCGGCGAGCCTGGAGTACTCGGTTTCTCAACGTACGCTTTGTTCTTGGGCTTCTTCTGAGTCCGCATTGACCGCATCGAAGTCAACCGAATGCGTCCCCCGATCTTGTTGAACGCGATCGCTTCCGTCTTGTCGAGGAACCTCATCACCGCTGGGCGGTCGAAGAACTGGTCTTTGCTTGACGAGGTCAGCAGGATCATGACTACTCACCTGTCAAAAGTTGGATATCACGTGCTGCCGATTCGCCGCCGCCTGCGTTGCTTACGAGTTGCAAGTACTTCACCCCCTCAAACGCAGCCCGATTGAGCGCAATGAATCGCGATGCGGCAGCCGCGACACTATAGAGCGTCCCCTCAAAATAGAGTGGTGCGGGAGTTCCGCCATTTAATGCGCAGGCCTTGAACGTGATCGCGGTACCAGTGAATGCCGCTGGTATCTCGATCGCAAGCGGGATCCTTGACGGGTCCATCGTGATCGTCGGTGTGGTCGTGCCACCATTGGCGATTGTGACCGTGGTTGCTTTGGTGTTTTTTGCCATTGGCGGCGTCCTACTTGTGCGGTGAGAACATCTTGCGACGCGACCGAAGGAATTCCGGCGTCATTTGCACGCCTGGTCTGCGAGGCCGCGTGTTGATCATTGGGTGGAAGTCGGCACGCGTCATTGCTCGCGACTCTCGTTTTCGGTTAATGTTCGCGAGCAATGCCATCGCGTCCGCCGTTTGGTTCCAATCGTGTCGCATGCGAGCGTTTGCCATCAGCAAGATCGCTCGCAGCGTGAATCCGTCCGGATCGACTCCGGCAATACCAGCTAGCTCGCAGCAGTGGTCGTAGAGTTCGGTGAGGCTGGTGATAGTGACGGTTTTCCGTTCACCGCCATCTCCACCACTCGCTCGATCTCCCCGCTCGCGATCGCCGCCTCGACTGCTTGCTCCGCCCTCTCCATTTTCTGGAGAGCTGCCGTCATCGTCCTGCTCAGCACTTTCTGCCGAGCGGGGTGGGAAAAATTTACGTAGGCCGAGACCCACTCCTTGGCTGCGGCCTGCAAGGATTCATTGTCGAGTGAGTCAAACCATTCGTCCTCTGTCACACCGAGCGATTGAGCTTGCGGGCGGATCGTGATCCACATCACGGTGTAGAGGATCGATTCATCCTTGGCTACTCTTTGCAAAAGCGAGTTCTCGCCGTCGAGTGCTTTGGTATCGAGGTGCGTCTCGGCAGCCAGTTCGCGAACGGTGCGAGCTGTGAATCGAAATAGCCATTCACGGCCTTGAGTGTCTTTCATCGGAATGCAGCTTCCTTGTTAGTGGCTAGTGGCTAGAAACTGGTGGCTAGTGAGTTAGGATGCTTGGACGTACCAGCTTGGATTGACGAGCGCGGACGACTCGTAGAACTCAGCCAGATCAATACCGATGTTCACGACTTGACCGTCCTCGAGCTGCTGGTCGATCGGGAAATCGAACACCTGGCCCGGAAAGACCATCCCTTGTGCGCCGATCACTTGGTCCGATCCATCGAGCACCCAAAACACGAGACTGACATCGTTAAGATACGAATCTCGCAATGCGGCAAAAACCGAGTCCGTGCCACGCGTGTATCGATACCCAAAGTCGAGACCGATCTCACGCAACGTTGGCCGCTTGGGTTTCCATCGCGTCAAACGGCTCGTGAGCTCTGCTTTGCCCTTGCTCATCGGTTGAGTTACATTGATCGCTCGCGTGATCTCGATTCGAGTTGGCGAGGCGAACGCGGTAGAGTAGTAGAGTTTGCAATCGATCCCGAGTGGAGCGAGTGGCGACCATCCTGTTGGGGCGGCTGGCATGTTGAGTTCCTATCGTGCTAAGTCGTGGCAGAAAAATTGATGGTCAGAACGCTTTTGAACACGCATTGCGTCTCAAGCGTGTCCGGGTCGTACTCCGGGTCATTACTGGAACTCGTCCAGCCAAGTCGCGTTTGTTTCGAGATCAGCATGTCGAGGGCATACACCAGCTCGAGCAACGCATCCAGCTCGGAATGCTCCTTGTCTATCTTCTTGAGCAACATGACTTGGCAGGTCACGTCGTGCTTGCGTGGATCACGTCCGCCGGCGGCAAGTGACCGCGATCGCGACGCAACGCAGGTCTTTAGCTCGGCGAGGTTCTCCAAGGTGAATCGAGGCAGCGTGACGACGGTCGCCGTATTGGCTGACATTGGCAAACTAATACCAGGCACATAGTTGGGAGACACAATCGCCGCAGCGTTGATCGCTGTGACAATTTCTCTGGCTATCCATTGGCCTGGCGTCATTTTTAGTTGCTAGTGGCTAGTGGCTAGTGGCTAGTTGCTGGTGCTACTCAGGTTTCGCCTTGACCGGTTTCCGCGGAAACGGCGAGGGCGGCGTGGCCTGGATACCTTTCGGCGCATCGCATGGAACGACGTGCTCATCTCGCAGCAGAATCTCTTGCCCCTCGGGCGGTAGTGAGCCGAACTGCTCGGCGGTGATCACAGAACCCGCGGTACGCACGGACCCCTCGATTTCAACTGCAGATTCAAGTCGGTAATGTGTTGATTCAGCCATTTGCAGCTAGCCTATTTGTTTGGTGTGGACTCGGATAATGGTTCGGTGCCGATCGCTGTATCGGAATGGTTGGGCCCCATTC
>JANMNR010000529.1:0-6213 GCA_031368325.1 Pirellula sp. | reverse complement strand
CTTGGTGACTTGCATGATTCCGTCAAATTCCAGAATCGTAAACCCGCGCGCCAGAAGATGTCGATTAAAGAGATCACGCGTTTCGTCAAGGCTATGTTTTTTTTGCGTGGCGATGTTCAAATAGTCTCCAGGCAATTCTTGCCAGTCCAACGACATACCGGATACTTCTGACAACCACTTCATCAAATCGGGCCAAGCTTGATTGCGGAACTGAAACTGCAACATACCCTGCTCGTCGGGCTTGACATCGAACTCCCGTTTATTCGGTGGTTCGGGCGGCTCACTATTGCGTTTGACGGCCACAGGAGCAGCTGCGTCCGCAGGCTTCGTCTCGCCCGGTTTTGCTTCACCCGGTTTCGGTTCACCTGGCTTCACCTCACCTGTCGGCGGCCCGCCTGGTGCGCCTGGCACTCCATTGACACCAGGAGGCATTCCCGGAAGCCCACCTGGCATGGGTTGGCCTTTGCCACCGCCGCGAGAAACTTGAAACTCTTGTCCAATAGAATGCGATGCGAGTCCAAAAAGGATCAGTCCAAGGGCGAGAAATGATATCGACAAATGAATCGAGAAGGGCGTTCTCATGTTGGTAATCCAATTAGGGGTTGGGCTGATCGATGTACTTGATTTCATTTTTCGCTAGCAGCTTTCGCCACTTTTGAACAACCTCTGCTTGAGGTCTTTCCGCATGGTATCCTTGGCTCTTGCCCGTAATCCTAGTCAATTGACCAATCGCCAGGACGCGTTCGTCCATATATTGACTAGAAAGGGCATCCACCAATAGTTTATCGACTCCATTGGATAATTGCTCTGGAGTCGGTGGGACCAGCAAGGACAAGATCATTTCTGCGCGTTCTGGACTTGCGTTGCGAATGGCTTTGACGAGCTCGACTCGAACCTCCTCACGTGCTAGAGATTGAGGGAGTTGCGAAACCAGGAATGGCCAAAAGCTCTGCATTTCCTTTCGGTTAAAGACACCGTCAGAATCAAACAATCCATCGAATCGCGAGAGCATCATTCGAATGCGAGCAGCAAGAGCCGCTGTTGAAACAGGCTTTTGTTTCACGCGAGCCAAGAGTTGTGCTTCCAATTCGTCCGCTGTCTGAGCGGTGACCTCTCTCTGCAACTCCTCTGACGCAATCTGATCGATAGGCCTGTCAGTGCTGGCACTAAACCACCAAGGCGCTTCCGCGAGATCCTGAATCTCCGAAGCCGCACCCTCGGTCCAAACGACAAATTGAGCGACCTTCAACTTACCTTTGCCAGCTGGTTCGGAGGCGATTGTGGACGAATACTCAAGCTCTCCCTCAATACCGAATAACCGAATGCTCGTGCGAGTCGCGAGCTTGCCAGCCCGAGCCATTTCTGTCGTGCTCAGTGCCCATGCATTTTGAACTTCTAATGCACAACTTCCGATCGAGGTAGGAAAATGAATGGATACCAAAAGGCCATTGCAATCCAACTCAATCGTTTTGGCATCGGGCGTCGCAAAAACAAGCGCTCGGCCTGAACGCATTGCAATGCGGGGTTGTGAACCAACGCCCACTAGTTCCAAATCGTTTTCTCCTGCACACAAGATACGAATACCGGGATCGATCCGCATCTCGGTTCGCTGGCTAGGTGGCACGATCACACGATCCCCCGGAACAATGAATTCACCTGGAGTCATTCGGTTCCAAATCAATTCGGATCCGCGATCGACTCGATTTGATTTCAAAACGATCGCCTCCCTGGTTGGCTTGGTATCGGGTAGCCATTGGATTCGATTTTGCGCGATTGGCTTCGGGGAGATAGTTATTGGCTCTGGTTTTGCTTTGTCCACTTGCGGAGATAAGTCGGACAAAACCACCGGTACGGATTTCCCTGCGTCGGACGGAACAACCACACTCGAATTTAAACTAGAATTTGATGGCGGGGACTCAATCACGCTCGGCTGAGTTGAAACCGCGTCGCCAATCTCTGGCTTAGCGATTGGCGCGATCGGCTTTTCGTTGTCTTTTCGTTTTTCGGCTAATTCAGATTTCCTAAGCAGATCCCGAACACGATCGACAGGCCCAATCGCCATCGAGCCTACTACAACAAGCGAAATCAAAAGAAGTAGGCCCAGTGCCGCACTCCTAATCCAGCTTCGGTCATTACCGATTAAGTACTCAGGCACTTGGCGCCCCAATCCGTCATTCAGTTCGATACCGGAATGGCGAAGTTCCGCATTTGGCTTCCGCATCGATTTGACCGACTGCGATGCCAACTCGACGCTTTGACTTTCATTTGCCGAGCCAGCCATCTTATCTGGCATATCTAGTCGCCGAATTCGTCCCGCCGAATCCGCCAATCGCAACGCGGCTGGGTTGTTTGGCAAATCATGAATGCGTTCTCGCAACGATGCGGGAATAGGTGTTGGAATGGACAATGCTTTCGACAAGATTTGATGACAGCAACCAATTTCGCTGAGCAAGGTATTGTTCTCAAGACACTTTCGTTCCATCTCTGGCAAGGTCTCCATCGAAATCGTATCGTCCAAGAACTCAGCGACCATATTCGCTTCGAAGCCAAACTCCCTAGCGTCCACCGGAATCGGAGCCAGCCGCCGATTCCGCATTTCCTCCGCGATTCGCTTTGAGATTTGTTGAGCGGTAGAGCTGTCATTTATCTTGGCCTCCAAAACAGCCGCATCCTTAGAGTCCAAGACTCCGTCGCGGTAGGCTAACAACGTTCGCAATGTCAGTCGCATCGAAACACCATCCCAAAAGTTGCCACAGGCCGTTATTGACCTATTCGTTCACAATGTTAGTGACGTTGGAATCGCAGTTCCGTGCAAAAATCTCCGAAGTTCTGATAATTCACGCCCAACGCCGTAGTTGCTAGGGTGGAGCAAACACCGTTCTGCTAGCACGCAATCGTCACACGTCCCAGCCACTGTCCATGTGCAGATTCGCCGCGCAAAGCGGGGGCGGACCTCATCCAACCGACCAGCCAGTGTAGATAACTCTTTTAGGGCAAGCAACTATTTGGCGAAATCGACCAACTAACGATCCGAGAGAGTCGTTCGCCCACGCAGATCTTTTAACCACTTAAAGAGATCGGGCGGCCAAGGCATGCGAAAGGCTAGAGGTTCGTCGGTCATCGGATGCTTAAGTTCTAATGTCGCAGAGTGCAAAGCCTGTCGCGGTGCATTGCTTCGATCCTCAGTGGTTTCGCCTCGGAGCGAGCGATTGTAGATGGATTCACCGCAAAGCATGTGCCCCGCCTCGGAAAGGTGAATTCGGATTTGGTGTGTCCGGCCTGTCTCCAATTCGCATTCGACCAAGGAATATTCACCTATCGATTCTATGGGCCGAATGTGCGTGACCGCACGCTGCGCGGTAGGGTCATCCTCGCGATCGATGGGTTTCGTCCCCCTTTTCCCATCTCCTCGATCCCGCACCAACACGGAATCAAACGTTTGGGCTTGGGGATGTCCGTGGACGACAGCATGGTACTTTCGAGTGACATCGTGCTTTCGAAAAATCACCCCTAGCATCTGGGCAATCGACGGTGTCCTTGCAAAAACCATTAACCCGCTCGTGTCTCGATCAAGCCTGTGTACTGCAATCACGGCAAATTTCTTCAACCGTAGCATCCGTTGCCTCTGCTCATCATGAGCCGATAATCGCCCCTTGATTTGCCGATTATTGGTTCGTCCGTCCGTATTTCCACGTTCAGCGGCAGACGTCCGGGTTTGAAAGTGCGCCTCAAGTGCGAGAGGCAAAAGCTCTTCGAGCGTCGGCTGAAGCTGTTTACGCTTTTCCTTGAGCAGTCTTTCCTCGAAGTGCCGAGTTGAAGTAATCCCTGGCGGCTTTTCAACGATGACAATAAAATCGTCTACATAGACGATCTTTACGTGCGTAGGCTGAACCGGCTTTGGCAGCGATTCTCTCCATACCTTTACAACGTCCTTCTCGGTAACCTTTCGGGCTTGGTCAAGACAAAGGTTGCCGTTAACCTGCACGCGCCGTTTTAGAATCGCCTCACGGGTCTGCCCCCAGCTCCATTGATCCATCCGTTTCTTGATGGCGGCCCCGAGTGTTTGGCCGTTGTCTTCATCATCGAGATGAAACAATTGGAAAGGAGCTGGTTTTTCTTTGGACATGGATTGCATTGACTACTGCCAAATGCGATCGGCTTTTTCCCACTTGGCACCGGATTCCAAAGCACTTGCGACCGCATCGTTGGCTTTAAGATGACTAACGGTTTCCCAAGAGTCTACCATCACACCCCCACTCGCAGTAACCACCCATCCCTTGACGGTTTGGACGAAGCTGCACTTTGGATCGATCGAGGTCGGCACTTTAAACTTAGCCAGCTCAACTCTTGCCGAATCACCCATCAAACCAGACAAATCGCAATGCGACAGTGCCTGAAGCTCTTGGGACTCGATAATCGCGGCAACAATGCACATGTCCATGACATTTCGGAGGTCACCGAAAACAGTATCCTTGGTAGCAAGTTCAGGAAGGCTCTTCGTGAAAAGATCCGCCCATTTCTTCGCAACTTGATCGGCCTTGCCCGATTGTTTGAAGGAACCATCGGAGGCAATTTGCTCCTCCTCGGTCAATGTCTTAATGCCAGGCCCGGAAATCTTCCAAGCCATGCGATCTTGGCTGTGTTCGATCGCGGAATAGTCACAAGCCATCCACCATCGCGATTGAATCCGGGTCAAATTTGCTTGTTGACTCACCATTTCGAGGTAACTTGGCAAGCCTGCCACCGGGGCTTTCGCCAGATTCATACCATACATCTTCATCTTGAAGTCGGCAGCAAGGATGACTCGGGCCATGTGGCTGTCAGCTGGAACCCCATCCAGTTTGATTTGCTGCGGACCGAATGCTTTCACCATCGCTGGTTCCAATGCCTTTGGATTGCTGCTAACGCTCCTACCGGATGTCTTCAGCAGATTTTCCAACTTAACCACACCCTCTTTGGTCGGTTCAATGGAAACCGAGATACCTGTTTTGCGAGCATTTTGTACTGTTTTAAAGGCACACAACAGGTCGTCCAAATAAAGGACTGGACGCCCGCTCTTGGATCCAACGACCGCGCCATTTTCTCCTATCTTCCACGGCTCGGCTGGTCCTGCCAGAACGATGTCCTGTCGTTCAGGATAGACGAACACATTCTCGATTCGGGTCAATCCGCCTAAAAACAAGACTTCTTCGGGTAGCTGTGTCTTCTGTTCGATACTCGCGTAGACGGCTCGCATCAAATTCTTGAGGGAGATAAGGCGCCGACTGGTTGGCTGGTTAAGTTCACCTTGAGGGCCAATCATACTGGCTCGAAGATCCGCCAAGGCTTGCGTTTGCTCTTCGTTCGTTGCGGCCTGAAGTACCCCGTCAGGTCGGATACTGACCCCACCTACAACGCGAAAGACGTTTCCAAACCCGCCGTTATTATTGTTGTTGTTGTTGCCGCCACCACCTTGTCCGCCACCTCCGCCTTGCGCGTTAACTTGGCCCATCCAGCCGCAGGAAGCAGTAGCCAGTGCCACTGCGATCATGGGGATCGACAGTTTCAGTCGGGCACAGTACGCCATCGATCCGTGCTTGCTCAAACTTCGAAAAACCATAATCGAAACTCCAAAAGAAAGAGGTAACATTATTTTGACGAGAATCAACAAAAACCGGCGGGGTACCAGCTCATCCAACTGTATCCTATTGTTGGGTCGGTCAGACCATATTTCTAGTCTCGAAACCACCAATCGGACAAATTCTCACCTCCTAGAGTAATTTCAATAGTCCAACGATGCAACCAAACAATTCGTCGGCATACCTCATTATTCGTCAAGGACACCGTTGGACAGACGTTTTTAGGCTCGAACCAGGGCTTCCACTCATCCTTGGACGTGCTTCCTCGAACGAAATCCCGATTGCAGACGAACGATCAAGCCGACGACACGCAGAAATCTACTTTGAGCAGGGCGACTGGAAAGTTCGCGATCTGGGCTCCCGAAATGGAACATTCGTCGATGGAAAAAAACTGGAGGAGCCCAAGTCCATAAGTGCGGGCAATCAAATCACAGTCGGCTCGTGCCGCTTGACTTTCGCCACGACTCTGGATGAGGTCATTCCGCCGTTGGAACTCGACGAGTCCTCTCAGCAAACGACCTCGAACACAGAGACAGAGATACCCGCGATCACCCACCGCCAATCCACATCGTCGATAAAGGATCCCGAATTGTTG
>JANMNR010000523.1:0-5510 GCA_031368325.1 Pirellula sp. | reverse complement strand
CCGTTCAAGCGGCTCTGAATGCTCGACGAATGTTGACCGTCGCCTACGGCCCGAAACCCGTAGGCTTGCGCAAGCTGCCCAACTTGGATCACTTGTCCGCCGCAATGAGTGGTGCCGTAACGATCCAAAAAGGCGATGAAGAAGTCAAGGCGATCGTGATCGGTTCCAGACAGCGTCGCGACTCCAACAGGACAAGGGTCGAAATCGATGCAGACGGTGAATTCAATTCGGAGGATGGCAAGGAGTTGTGGCGACAGTATGCTGCGGTGATCGAGCCCTTTATGCTGCAAGGTATTGCACTAGCGGATAACGCATCGAGACGCCAAACCGGAGTGAAGTCGCCAGTGAGGACTCGGCAAAAATCGGTGGATTGGTTTTCCTTGTTGCGTGACTCTTGTTCCGCAACGGCCCGACCCATCGTCGATCGCTTAGAGGAACTGACTTCACAGCGTCTTCAGTATGATACTCAGCGCCGTGCTCAAGCTTGGTTGCACGGCTGGATCGCTTTTCATGCCAGCATCTCCGTCGTCTTGGGTGTGCTATTGGTAACCCATATCGTTCTCGCGTTGAAGTACATGTAAACCATTGGTGTAGGGACTCGAATGCAAGAAAACGGAAGGCAACGCGCCGCGAAGATCGACAGGTTGTACCACGCCGCGTTCGATCGTTTTATCTATCGAAAACGTTGGATGGGGTTTCTAGGTCTCATCGTAGCGATTGCATACTCGGCCTTCATGTTTATGAGTCCCAGGGGTGCGCTGCACGTGACCACAGGCGAACTCTCGCAACCGCACTACGCTTGGAATAAGACCGGCTGCGAAAACTGCCATCTGCCAAACATCCCGATACGCAAGGATGCCTGGGGCGGCGATCTCATTACCAACATCTCGCAGAACAATAGCAAGTGCAATGGTTCCTGCCACGCGGTCACCGGCCATTTCGAGTCGAAGACGGCAAAGGGCATTCTGGACTCGGAAAGTTGCAGTACCTGCCACCGCGAACACTTGGGCTTCGACCGCAGCTTGGTCGAAGTATCGGATAGCGACTGCTCGCGTTGCCACGCCCATTTGGCATCCGTGGCAGTTCAGTCATCAGCGAGCGATTTCGCACCCAAAGAGCCAATCACAGGCTTTTCAAAAGGGCACCCCGAGTTCGCCCCGTTAAAAGAACCCGACCCTGGCACTATTCGCTTCAGTCACTCGCAACATATGCGCCCTGGTCAGCCCAAGTCGCCAGGCGGCGGAGATGCCAAGCGACTTGCTATGCTTCCGGAACGCTTTCGTGCTCTCTACAAGGATCGAGTGGACGCTGATCAATTGATTCAATTGACGTGCAGCGATTGCCATGCGCGAGACGTGGAACTGAAAGGGTACGAGGGATTGGAGTTAGCAGGTGCCTCGCCGACCGCCGCCATCCAATCTTCGTCCCACATGCTTTACAAACCGGTTGAGTTCGATAAGCACTGCGCGGCCTGCCACGATCTTGACGGGATCCCACACGGGTTAGATCTCGCGCAAACAAGACAAGCAGTTCGCGAAGTCGTTCCGGTCAAATCACTCGATTACTTGAAGTCCAGATCCAGCGCAGCGGAGGTGGCAGCGATCGCCTCAACCAAGTTATCGAAAGACATGGAGGATGAGATTGATGCGAGGGAAGAACGACTCCTCAAGTTGTACGAAAATGGTGGGCCGACCTGTCTCAAATGCCACGAAAAGTCAGGCGATGCTAATGCCATTGTTGCTCCAAGCAATGTCAAGAAGCAGTGGCTGCGAGACGCTTCGTTCACTCACGGATCGCATATGATGGTCGCCTGCAAAGACTGCCATCCTGGTGCGTACGAACCAAGCATCGGCGTTTACGACTGGGAGAAAAACGCGAACTCGGAGAACGAATCGAACAAGGTGATGATCGTTGGAATTGAAAAATGCCGAACATGTCATATCCAAGACGCAGAGGCACGGTCTCAGTTGTTTGCAACGGAAAAGCATGTTGCTTCTGCCGACTGCGTTAGCTGCCATCGCTACCACAGCGACCCTCCAAAAAAAGCGCCATCGGCGAGTCCGGCTGCATCCGGTACGTCCGCTTCGTTGAGTGAAGTCCATCGGTTTCTGGCAAAAGAGACTTCACCGTGAGAATGTCTTGCGAGCTTGCTTGCGTGTTCGGTCTTTTGCTGCTGCCATTGCTGCCTGCCATGGGCGACAGTCCCGCTCTGGATTCCCATGCCGAAATGCAAACTCAGAGTATTCTCGGCTGCATGACGACCGCTTGCCATGGCTCGAATGTTCCGGATACCAAAACATGGCAACGTGCCGGTAAAATTTGGCTCGACCAAGATCCACATGCAAGGGCTTACACAAGCCTGCTAACGGAATCGTCTGCAAGAATTGTTGCGAGATTGGTCAATCAACCACTGGATCGGAAGTCCCCAGCCTACCGCGAGGTGTTGAACGCGCGATGCGTGTCATGTCATGCCAGCGAAAACGCTCCTGAAAAAGATCGAAAGCTTGGGGCCGATTGCCAGGTGTGCCATGGTTCAGCCGACGCTTGGGGTAGCGATCATTATTCCAGCCAGTGGAAAGCGTTGGGGAAAAGTCGATTTGAGAATACCAAAATGCTCAATGTCGAATCCATGGCTAGCCGCGCACGTGTTTGCTCGTCTTGTCATATTGGCGAACTGAATCGTACGAGTGGTCTCAGCGTCGGGCAAGATCGCGAAGTGGATCATCGCTTAATGGCGGCAGGACACCCGCCCATGCACTTCGACTTCGAAAGCTATATGCGTCGCTACCCTGTGCATTGGGACACGCAAGACGAGCAAATTGGCTTAGGCTCTTCGGTTGGTGTAGAACGATGGAGAACCGGCAAAATAACATCTGCGATCACGAAACTGAATCTGCTTGCCGCTCGGGCGGAGCGAACAACCAGTAGCAGTGCCAAGGTCAACGATTGGCCTGAATTGACTGAGTATAGTTGCTCCAGTTGCCACCACGCGTTAGATCAGCCAAGCTGGCGTCAATCGCGAGGTGCGAACGCCATCGCGGATTGGGACGAATGGTGTATCTCGCAATTGGATTGCGCGGTTCGCGATTCGTCGAGCGCCGAATTGAAGTCGCAACTCATCGAGCTAAAGCGCCATGTCGAAAAAGCATCTCCCGAACCAAGGCAAGTGGCGCTGAGCGCTCTTTCCGTTCGACGCTGGCTTGAGATGGAACTGGAACACGCGTCAACCCAAGCGGAAAACTCGGTCGAGCGAATGTTACCCAAACTGCAGTCGCGGATGGAGCGGGTCGATGAAATTCGAAATTGGGAATCAGCCACGCAATGGTACATTGCGACTCGAGTTCTCTCGGAACGTCTCGGCATCGTAGGGATGAAAGAACCCCTCGCGTTTGTGGTCGAAGATCCCTTCGTGGTATCCGACAAAAAATGGAAACCAACGTTCAGCAAGGAATTGGATACACCCAAACGCTTCCACCCAGACATGCTGAAAGACTATAGCAACGACCTCATGCAACAGCTTCGTAAACGACCATGAAATCCCTCATCGACCGACAAGTTGGGACACGCATTGCCAAGATGCTGCAGGACTCACAACATGAACATGGGTTCATCCAGAGCTCCGAAATCCAACGCATTTCCGACCAAGTGGGTGAGCCAGTCCGTGTCATTCAAGACGTGATCAGCTTCTTTCCACACTTTCGCAAGACGCCACCTCCCAAGTGCCATGTGTATGTTTGCCGCGACATGAGTTGCCGATTGCGAGGCTCCGTCGCGATGTCGGAACAACTCAGGCAACTGCAAGCCGAAGTCGGAGACAAGGCACTCGAAATTACGGAGGCCTCCTGCCTGGGACGTTGCGATCGAGCGCCAGCCGTACTCATCAACGAAGATCTGTTCGTTAGTCGATCCGCCGACGAGATGACCAGTATTGTCGCATCTACGTTGCAAGGGGAAGAGCCGGAGTCGGACAGGGATATCGATACCGCCACGATGTCGCTTGCTAAGGCGCAGATCGACGTCTACAAACAAACCGGCAAACCGCTTTATGCGGCCATAAAAAACTACATACTCGATCCCAATCCGGACCGTGTGATCCAGGCGCTTCGAACCGCCGGCCTGCAAGGCATGGGTGGCGCGGGAGCTCCTGCTTCGGAGAAATGGAACGAAACGAAAAACGCACCTGGAGAGGTGAAGTACGTGGTTTGCAATGCGGACGAAAGCGAGCCGGGCACCTTCAAAGATCGCGATATCCTACTTGCCTCTCCGCACCTTGTTATCGAGGGGATGATTGTTGCTGGGTTGGTGACCGGTGCAAAGCGAGGATACATCTATATTCGACATGAGTACTTCGAGCAGGTTAGCAGACTCAATGAAGCGATCGACGAGGCGGTTGAGCTCGGTGCTTGTGGGCAAAACATCTTTGGGAGTGGCCGGGACTTTCGACTCGAAGTTTTCGTAAGCCCAGGTGGCTATGTCTGCGGCGAGCAAACGGCGCTCATCGAGGCCCTTGAGGGCAAACGTTCTGAACCGCGTAATCGCCCGCCAGAGCTTCAAACCAACGGCCTCTACAATCAGCCGACGATTCTCAACAATGTCGAAACATTTGCCTGGGTGTCCGCCATCTTGCTTTACGAACCAGCACCAAGTGGGACGACTTCGGATCCAGCTGCCAAGCCGCTAGAAAAGATCGATTCATCTGGTATTTGGTACAAAAATGCTGGCCGAAATCGCATGAAAGGGAAAAGGTTCTTCTCCATCAGTGGTGACTTGAATCGACCAGGCGCTTACGAGGTGCCCTGTGGCATCACCTTGGGAGAATTGATCGACGACTTTGCTGGTGGGATGAAGGATGGTTGTGCCCTACAAGCCGTCGCGCTCAGCGGACCCTCGGGCGGTTTCTTGCCCGCCTGGTTGCCCAAGGGCTCGATTCGTTCGCCCAAAAAGACCGACAAGGACGGCAAAGAAACGGAGGAATTGAAGTTTCCAAATTTGGTTGGAGATTTGATCGACGTGCGACATTTACCCTTGGACCTCAATGCGGGCCGCGAAATCGGGTTCATGCTCGGGGCGGGGCTCGTTGTCTATGGCGAGCACGCCGACATGCTCGATCAAGCGATCGCATGCAGTCGTTTCTACCAACGTGAATCTTGCGGCAAATGTGTTCCGTGCAGACTCGGATCGCGAAAAATGGTCGACATTGCCGAGACCTTGCTCAAAGCTAAACCCAACAGCGATTCGGTCGAGCTGGAGAATACGGTCAAGGTCCTAAGTCGCATTATGGAAACCACCAGCATTTGCGGCTTGGGACAAGTTGCAAGCAATCCGCTCAAAAGTTACCTGCGTTTCTTTTGGCGAAAACCCAATACGCGTTCGTAAAAAGTGTAGCACGGCATACTGTGTCGTTCGTTAGTACCTGAGCACAACATGCGTGCTGTTTTAGAATACCACCACTAGGCTTACACCATGGCCAATGAACAAGAAATTCTCGAATCCACCCAGTACATAACCGC
>JANMNR010000476.1:0-7642 GCA_031368325.1 Pirellula sp. | reverse complement strand
TACCCCGCTAGGACTCGAACCTAGAATAAAGGAACCAAAATCCCTTGTGTTGCCAATTACACCACGGAGCAATCATTTTTCAACCTAAATTGAACGTTTCGTCCAATAAGATAGTCGAAGTGTATACGCTCTTAACCAGCTTGACAACAGGAGTTTTCCCACTGTTTTTGCGTGTTATTCCGAACCCAACTCAATGTCCAACCACACAAGATGATGGTCAGAAGCGTCAACCAGCTTGGGGTCGATGCCTTTCAGTTGCTCGGCAGTCGGCCAAAAAACACCGCCGTTCCTTATTTTGCAATTCGAGGACGGGAGGACAAAGTCGATTCGCAAATTGCCAGGCTCGTTGTCATTAAAGTCGCCTGTATCGTTCGCAGGATTTCCCTTGTGCTTGAGATTGGCTTTGCCTTGCAGCTTGGCGGCTTCAACTGCACCATCGCTCGAGGGGACGAAATCCGAGAGGACTCGCTTTGAACTCAGCAAGTCGATGATGCCTTGCGAGAGCCCGCTGCCGTCCTTAGGATCGGAATTCAAATCGCCCAAAATGACAAAGTTTGAGCTAGCCGCGAGTGGCCCCATCTTTCCTGCGTCGTCGACGATGTACTTTCCGTCATCCGTGCCATTGACGTAGTCTCGAATGAGCCGAATCTCATCATGATTTCTGCATCCGTTGCGATCCTCTAGTCCGTCAAAGACCGGAGGCGTTGGATGGGAAGCGATCACGTGAAGTGTTTTGCCGTCGATTTGAATCGGCACATCCCAATGGGACTTAGAACTCAATCGGAGTTTTTCCCAGACCTCATCGGAATGAAAAAACTTCTCCTTGCCGGTTTCCTTGTCGATCAGTTTGGGTCGTTTGGCGTCGGGCATTTGACTCCAACGAAACATTTGGAAGCTGCGCACCTGCGCTGCTGAAATCGGAAATCGGCTATAGACGGCCATTCCATATTGGCCTGGAAAAGCACCGTACCCCCAACTGTCGTCACTATCCGTACTCCGTCCGTTTGCGTTCAAGTCCATGCCGGAGTTCACGCCTGTGTTCACTGGGGCAGTGAACAAATGAACTAGAGGGCTCGCCGGCGGGTTCGGCGTATTGGGCTGCGGTTTCAAAAAATACAAATCTCGTAACAGCTCGGCTGCTTCGCCATCCGAGTAATCAACTTCATTGGCGAGCAATACATCTGGCGCTACCCATTGCACGATCGTAGCGATTCTCTTCGCTTGCTCGTCTCCTGCCTTGAGATCGCGAACCAACTGTCCATTCGTTTTGCGATTCAAAGCAACATTAAAAGTTGCAATGCGAACACAACCTTTTGCCGGTGGCGGAGGTGCAACGCTGGAAGCTTGGTCAGCACTGTGGCTGATTTGAACGGGGCATGACAAGGATAAAGCGACTCCCAAAATCCAACGAGTTGATTTGCTAGCGATTCGACGGTGTGGTTTCATAATCTTGGTTGTAGGATCAAGGGAGTTAATCGGATTGGTTGATGCCAAAACAACTAGTGCTTCGTCCAACTTAGACTTTTGGGTACGACGGATTTCCAGTCGGTCGTCTAAGGTCGGCACTGACGGACTAGAAGTCTGTCGTACACGTTCAACTCACCGCCCATTTCTAAGTTGGACAACGCACTAGGTTTTTAATAACGGCATTGTAACTTGCTCCTGCGCATGCGGGGCATACGCGGAAACAATAGTGCGAGTGGATGGGAAGTTTGGTTTTTGGGCCCGGCATTGCTTTGGCAAACGATTCTAGCCCCGTGACTTGACGTTGACGCGATTGCACGATTTCGGCTAAATCCCGTTCAGCACGGGCCAGTGTATCTGGCTTGGAACCCAATCCGAGAAACTAGGTAGTATTTTCGGATTATGACTATTGTGCGGACGGCAAATCGCCGAAACAAGAAATATTGGCAGTCAGACGTTAATGCAGTTCTCTTTTGAGAACAAGCAAATAGAAACAAAGGCATTTCAACTCGAGGTGGGTTGGGATGCTACAAGCTATCAAAGGGAATTGTTAGCATGCGAACTAAACTCGCTAAGTGGACACGGTTGGCCGTGATTGTTGTAACCGTGGCTGGAACGCAGAGCGGTTGCAAGAGCGGCTGGAAGATGCCTGGATCGGATATGTTTCCTTGGTCCAAGAAGCCATCGGAATCAACGTTGGCTGGCAGCAGTCCTAGCCTGTCGATGCCGAATTCGTCGACATCGTCATCGCCAGTTGGTCCGGCTTTCAAAAATAGCCCTTCGGCATTGGCGAGTAACGCAGCCAATCCGAGCCGACCATCGTCGCCTTACGGACCGAACAGTAGTGGCCCTAGTTTCAACATGCCACCCAACAATGCAATGGCCAAACAAACGATGAACGGTCCATCTCCGACCGGTCAGATGGGAAACAGCATGGCAGGCGTTTCCGCTGGTGCGAATGGTTACCAAACGGGCCCATATGGCATGGCTGGCAATCAGAATCGCGCGGGAAACATAACACCTCAAACTGGTTATGGTGCTTCGCCGCAAGCACCTAACGGTTTTGCAAGTAATCCTCCGCAAAACGCAATGGCTGGACTGCCATCGTCGATGCCACCAACTTACGGAGGGATGCCGCCTGGAATGCCTTCATCCCCTAGCGTATCGTCGTACCCTACGATGAACAACGGCATGCTTGCCGGCTATAACGCGAACGCTGTCAATGCCATGCCATCGCCAAGCAGTATGCCGAACGCTCTACCCCCGGCCTATCAGCCATCCGGTTTGCCACCAAGTGCAAACGCCGGCCCATCGACTGCACAAATCTACACGGGTGCCACACCCTACCGACCAGGCAGTGTCGGACGGCAAACCGGCTACGATTTCTCGAATCAGACGCCAGCTGGCGCAGGGTTGCCGCCAGCCAATGTGCCCAATACTGCCAACGGCTTCCCGAATGGTCAGCCGAACAGCATGTATCGCTGAGAAAACCGTCGGATTTCTCAATCCATAGAATCAAAGCCGAGGTCCCACGATCTCGGCTTTTTTCGTTTTGGGAGTCACTGACTCCCAAAATAGCCAGAAGTAGCCAGAGTTCTGCTCCAGGTGCTAGCACTTTCGTGGCGGTCGTGTAGCATACAGCCCAGGATCAAATGCGAGACATTTTTGAATGTCATCTTTTCCAGCAACGATCCTGTTTGAGAGTTTACGATTGATCCATCTGTATTCAAGACGAACTGTATTATAGACAGGGAACCACATGTCCAACGAAAAAGAGCAATGGGGATCTAGAATTGGGGTTATAATGGCGGTGGCTGGTTCCGCCGTTGGACTTGGAAATTTCTTGCGATTTCCTGGGAAAGCCGCCGAGCATGGAGGGGGGGCATTTATGATCCCCTACTTTATCGCTTTGTTGCTGGTTGGGATTCCATTGTGCTGGGCCGAATGGGCAATGGGGCGATATGGCGGGCGACATGGGTTTAATTCGGCACCTGGAATCTTCTCGGTTCTTTGGCGGAATCCGCTCGCGAAGTATCTGGGCGCTTTGGCTCTATTGATTCCGATGGCCGTGTATTTCTATTACATTATCATTGAAGCATGGTGTTTGGGATACGCATGGAATTACCTGACAGGGAGTCTGATGCTAGGGAAAAACCCGGGTGCTTACGCGGATTTTTTCAACGGTTTTACAGGCTCAGCGCAAGATGGAGCGTTGTTTTCTAGCACGATTCAACAAGCGTTGATCTTTATCGTGATCACATTTGTCGTGAACTTTCTTGTTGTCTATCGCGGGCTAAGCGGTGGAATCGAGAAATTCTGCAACATAGCCATTCCATTGATGGCTGTCTGCGCAATGTGCGTTTTGGTCCGGGTTCTGACCTTGCCTGCGAATTCAAGTGCTCCTGACCAGACCGTAATCAATGGGTTGGGCTACATGTGGAATCCAAATTTTTCGGCACTCCTAGAACCGACAACTTGGTTGGCAGCAGCCGGTCAAATCTTCTTTACGCTTTCGGTCGGCTTCGGCGTGATCATCAATTACGCAAGCTACGTCAAGCCAAAGAAAGATATCGCTTTAAGCGGTTTGACAGCAACCAGCGTCAATGAGTTCTTTGAAGTCTGTTTGGGAGGAACGATTACGATTCCGGCGGCTTTTGTCTTCTTGGGCGCAACGACACTTGCGACGTTTACTGGAAGCTCGTTTGCTCTTGGATTCAAAGCGTTGCCAAACGTGTTTGCTGAAATGCCTGGCGGTCAAATCTTCGGCTTCCTTTGGTTCTTTATGCTGTTTTTGGCAGCCATCACCAGCAGCTTGTCGATGCTTCAACCTGTAATGGCGTTCTTTGAAGAAGGCCTTGGATTGAAACGAAAAGGATCTACTGCGCTCATGTTTGTTATCACGATGGTAGGGACTGGATTCGTGATGTACTTTTCCAAGGGTCTAACTGCCCTTGATGCAATTGACTTCTGGGCTGGGGAACTTTTTATAGTCGTGTTGGCATTGGTCCAAGCAATTCTTTATGGTTGGGTGTTTGGCATAAAACTGGGACAAGAAGAGCTCGATGACGGCGCGGAGCTCCGCGTACCCCGATTCGTTCAATTCGTGATCAAGTTTGTGTCGCCTGCTTTCCTCATTTGGATTTTGTTTGCTACTCTGACTTCGAGAGTCAAGGAGGGCGCTGCCAAAGGAGACCTGATGATCGTTGACCGGCTGCGCGATCCCATTCAGATGGCTGGATTTTCGATTGTCATGGGATGCTTGTTATTCCTTTGGGTTATGGTGTTCTTCGCCGGCCAGCGTTGGAAAAAAGAGGGCAGGGCATAACATGGAATTCAAAACAACGACAAGAGGTATCGCAATATGACGATTGAAGGCTGGATTTTTATGACATTGTCGATAACGTCCGTAATGTCGATGGTCATTTTTTGTATCGGCAAAGTAATTTCGGGCGCGCCGACAGAATAGAGTCTCGCGGGTTCATCTTTAGCGACGAGCGAAATTCAAAATTAGCATGGACTACGATCCACCCTACGATCTCATGCTCTGCGGGGGCGGCGTCATCGGTTTGTCGATCGCTTACCAATGTGCGTTGAACGGTTGGAAAGTGTTTGTCGTCGATGCGGGCAAGATCGGCAAAGCGGCATCGTGGGCAGGAGCGGGTATCCTGCCGGCCGGGGCAACGACCGAAGCCCTCGATCCCATCGAGCAATTGCGGGCACTGTCCCACCGATTGCATCCAGAGTGGTCACAACGCCTCTTTCAGCAAACAGGCATCGACAACGAGTTTCGCCAATGCGGTGGTTTGTATCTGGGGTGCACTCCCGCGGAACGAGCCACGTTGTCCGCCAATCAAATGTGGTGGGATGAGCATGGCATCCGATTTGAACGATGGTCCGCTGATGAATTGATCGTGCGATTACCCGGTGTCCAAAATGTTGCCGATAACAACGCACGCCTACAAGCATGGTTTGTGCCGGAGGACTGCCGGCTTCGAAATCCTCGCCATATTCGCGCTCTCATCTCCGCTTGCGAACAGCTCGGAGTGACACTGTTGGACAGCACTCAAGTCGATCAATTAGAGACCAACGGCAATCGTATTGTTTCAGCGCACGCTGGGCCTCGCGAGTTTTCAGCCGAGCGATACTGTGTTACCAGCGGTGCCTGGGCTTCGCAGTTGCTCGGCCCGCTTGGGATCGAAACAGGAATTCTCCCCGTTCGTGGGCAGATGGTTTTATACAAACTCGATAAGCCGCTGTTTTCGATGGTGATTAACGATGGCCATCGCTATTTGGTACCACGGGATGATGGCTATGTTCTGGCCGGGTCCTGCGAAGAAGAAGTTGGCTTTGATGACCGGACCACAATGGAAATGATCGAACCGCTACAGGAGTGGTCGACGCGAATTTGTCCGGATTTGTCGAAGGCTACCGTCGAGCGCATTTGGGCAGGCCTGCGCCCCGGTTCGTTTGATACACTTCCGTACTTGGGCACGCTTCACCCATTTGAAAATGGCTTTGTTGCCGCCGGGCACTTTCGACATGGTTTGCACTGGTCGACTGCGACAGGTCTGCTAATGTACCAATGGATGAGCGGTCAAAAGACCGAGATCGATCTCAAACCGTTCTGCGTACAACGCGGCCAAACCCTCGGCTTGCAACGCAATAAAAACAACATCAACTAAACACCATGACAACAACACGCATCGAAAAAATCCAAGCCATGCTGCTGGAGGATCCACGCGACCCTTTCCTGCGATATACGCTCGCAATGGAATTCCGCAAGCTGGACGAAAACGAGAAGAGCTTGGAACTGCTAACCGAATTGGCCAACCACCAAGAGCCTCCCTACGTAGCCGCATTCTTCATGGCAGCACAGCAATTGGTCGAGCTCGATCGCACCGAAGAAGCGAGAACGTTTCTAAGGGATGGAATCGACGAGGCGCGACGCCAGGACAACCATCACGCGGCCGCGGAAATGAGTGAACTCCTATCGGAAATAGGAAAGTAACCCGTTGTCTGTTCTATTGGCTTTCGAAACCAGCGGAAAAAGCGGCTCAGTTGCCATCCTCCGCGATCAAAGCGGAACGGTCACATGCGACTCGGAATTGCTATCGGCGGAATCTGGGTCCGCAAAGACGCTCGCTCCAGCCATCGAACGTCTCATGGCCAGGACGAATCTTGAGATGCAGAGCCTAGCGGCGATTGCTTTGCTGACTGGCCCCGGTTCGTTTACGGGCTTGAGAGTCGGAGTTGCTACCGCCAAAGCGATGGCCTATGCACTGCGAATTCCAACAGTTGAGGTGGATACACTCGACGTCATCGCTAGACAATGCCCTGTCGCCAGCAAGGCGATGTATGCGATCTTTGATGCATACCGAGGGCAAGTCTTCGTCGCTGAATACTCCGTCCCAACCGCGGACACCAAGCAAGCGATTGAGAAGGTTTCGAAGACCGAAATTTTGGACATTGATGTTTTGCTAAATCGGGCGATCCATCGAGTTAGTAGCGATATGACGATCGACTTGTGCGGGCCCGGCTGCGATCGCATATGGAGATTCCTATCAAATCCAGAACCTGGTAGGCCCGAGATAGCGGCGAGTGTCGTCGAACGAATTCGTTGGATTGATGGCCATGAGACCTTCCCTCATGCGGAAACCGTCGCCTTGCTAGGGCATGAGAAATTTCAATCTGGCCACTTTTGCAAGCCTTTTTCACTTCAGCCGCGATACTATCGCGGAAGCGCAGCCGAGGAGGTTGCGGCTAAAAACAAACCCTAGGATTCTGAGCGCGCCGCGTGCACCAATGGCGGTAGCGACACGTGGCCATTGCGGTACAGCACGTTGTATGCGCAGAACGGAATGATATGTCCCGAGGGAAGAACATGGTGCGTGCAGCACTTCATCACACGGCGAACATCGAAATTGTAAGCGTCTAAGAAGGACGTGATCGTGATACGGAACAATTGCTCTCCACCAATTTGTTTCTGCAATGCCTGTTCAAAAAACTGTTCCTCCGCAGTTGATGCACAGCCCTTCGAGCCCGAAAGGATCGGGAGGGCACCAATATTCTCGCTTGAGCTGTCTTTGGCCGGTGCGTCACAGCACCCCGCGGGACCGCAGCAGTTGTTTCGAGCCAAGTATTGTTGCACAAGCCGTTTGCCTTCATCGCGAGTGAACGA
>JANMNR010000449.1:0-7433 GCA_031368325.1 Pirellula sp. | reverse complement strand
TGCGTTGTTCACGTTCACGCCTTGCGGCATAGCTTTGGAACTCATTTGTCGTTGGCTGGCGTCGCACCTAGGACCGCACAAGCGGCGATGCGACATAGCAACATCTCGCTGACAATGAACACCTATACCGATGCACGGCTCTTAGACACGGCATCGGCAATTGAGTCGATGACGGTCTTGACGCAAAGCCGACTAGACGAAGAAAGTGGGTTAGGTGGGTTCAGTGGGTCAGTTTCACCACAACCCGAATCCGAATCGCAGTTGTCGCAAACTCTCGAAGCAGAGGCAAATCGAACGCTTGCACCAATGCTTGCACCAGATTCAGTCCATAATGGTCAAATCGAGTCCATTTCTGACCATTTCGAGGGCTTTGAAGTGAGCGAAGTAGAAACGAAAAAACCCTGCAATCCTTTGATAATTGCAGGGTTTTCGTCAATCGGGCCGGCGGGATTCGAACCCACGACCTCTACCACCCCAAGGTAGCGCGCTAGCCAGGCTGCGCTACGGCCCGATGTTTTCTTCTGAATTGCTATTCCCAGCCTTTCAGAACCCACGAAGTGTACAGCATACTTCCAATCTCGCCAAGGTTCAGCTCGGAATCACTCTACCTTTGCTCATCGACGTCTCTAAGGCTTGTGCTTTCGTTGCGGTTTGCGTATCAAAGAACTTTGCCCCTATTTTGTCTCTTATCGCAATTGTCACGAACTTATGACTGCCGACACTGCAACCGACGCAGATCTCTTGCTCTTCGTCAAATCCATCGCTCGGGCACTCGCACTTTCCGAAAAACAGGTCCAAGCCACGGTCGAGCTCCTCGAAGCGGGGAATACCATCCCCTTTATCGCGCGTTATCGGAAAGAAGCCACGCAGGGACTTGACGAAATCGCTTTGCGTGCCATCGAAGATGCTTTGGAAAAAGCCCGTGAACTCGCCGCTCGCAAAAAGACCGTCCTCAAAACAATCGATGAACAAGGACTCCTCACGGATGCTCTTCGTAATCAAATCATCGCTTGCACGGACTTGCAAACCCTAGAAGCTCTGTATCTGCCCTTTAAACCCAAACGCCGAACCCGTGCGACCATTGCTCGCGAACGTGGCCTACAACCGCTGGCCGATCTGCTGATCAGCCAAAAAGCCCTCGGTCGCCCCAAGCAAGACATACTCAAACAATATGTCAATCCGGAACTCGAGGTACCCGACTCCGCGACTGCCTTAAAAGGAGTTCTCGATATAGTCGCTGAGACTTGGGCCGATCAACCGACGACTCGCACTTGGCTCGCGCAAGAAGCCAAATCGCGAGGACGCGTTACCTCGCAAGTCAAACGGGGCAAAAAAGAAGAAGCCACCAAGTTCGAAATGTACCATGAGTTCGGAGAACCCGCCGCCAGAATCCCTTCCCACCGTTTGCTTGCCATGCTGCGCGGTGAAACCGAAGGCATGCTCCGCGTCGGTATCGAAGTCGACCAGGAGCAAACTATCTCCCAACTGAAACAACAACTCGTTACCAATCGACAGTTTGAGTTCTACGGCGATCTACTCACCGCCGTGGAAGACTGTTGCGAACGACTCCTAATGCCCGCCACCGAAACGACGGTGCTGCAGGAGCTTAAGGAAAAAGCCGATGAAGAAGCAATCGCTGTCTTCGGTAAAAATCTACGAGAACTGTTGCTCGCACCACCCGCTGGCCCCAAGGTCACGATCGGAATCGACCCTGGCTTCCGTACCGGTTGCAAAGTGGCTGTCGTCGACGGCCCCGGCAAGTTTCTATTCAATACGACGATCTACCCAACGCCACCACAGAACGATACCGAGGGAGCGGGCAAGACGCTGTTTGGATTGATCCATAAGTACAAAGTTGAACTCATCGCAATAGGCAACGGTACCGCTTCGCGCGAGACCGATGCATTCGTCGCTGGCGTGCTGCGCCAGCATGATTTAAAACTGACGAAGGTGCTCGTCAGCGAATCGGGCGCATCCATCTACTCAGCCAGCGAACTCGCTGCCCGCGAGTATCCCGATCTCGATTTGACTGTACGCGGAGCCATCAGCATCGCTCACCGATTGCAGGACCCCTTAGCGGAACTCGTCAAAGCCGATCCTAAGTCGATCGGTGTCGGCCAGTATCAGCACGACGTGAATCAAAAACTATTGCGTAAACGCCTTGATCGCGAAGTGGAATCCTGTGTAAACAGTGTCGGAGTCGACCTCAACATGGCGAGCGCTTCGCTCCTGTCGCACGTCGCGGGCATTGGGCCTAAGCTTGCTGAGAACATCGTTCATTACCGCGATGAAAACGGACGCTTCGAAACTCGTGCTCAATTGCTCAAGGTCCCGAAGCTTGGCAGCAAGGCATTTGAGCAAGCGGCCGGTTTCTTACGTATTCGCGACGGCAAGCAACCGCTCGACAACTCAGCGGTTCACCCAGAGAGCTACGTCATCGTCGAACGGATGGCAAAACAGCTTTCGGCAGATACCAAATCGCTCGTTGGCAACGCAACGCTCGTTCACAAGCTCTCACCAAAAGACTTTGTCGACGATCGATTCGGGCTACCGACGGTGATGGATATTCTGCAAGAGTTGGCTAAGCCTGGTCGCGATCCGCGAAGCGAGTTTCGCGTAGTCCAGTTCTCTGAGAGTGTTCACACCATGCAAGATCTCAAGCCTGGCATGGTTCTCGAAGGGTCCGTTACGAATGTCACGCACTTCGGAGCGTTCATCGATATCGGCGTTCATCAAGATGCACTCATTCATATATCGCAACTGGCGGATGTCTACGTTAAGGATCCGAACGAAATTGTCGCCGTTGGAGATATCCTCAAGGTGAAAGTACTCGAGGTGGATATCGATCGCAAACGGATCGCGGTAACGCGCAAGTTCTAGCCAATTCGACCTCATTGCCAAACGGAGGGATGGGATGCGGAGATTCGGAGCTACCAAAATCGGCGTTCGTAGGCATCGATGGCGTTAGGCTTCTTTGCGCGGACGTTTATCCAGAAATAATAAAGAAACTCGATCGCCGGGAAGAAGAAAACCACAATACGCATTCCTAACCACAATCCATCCAGGCCCCATTTCTTCGTTACGGCGCAGACGATTGCTGCAAGTGTAGTCACGGCGAAAAGTGTGCGAATGTGGAACTGAGTTGGTGGATGCTTAACGTGCTTTAAGCTGAAACGGTCGTCGAGTTGCCTTTTGTGCTTTGGATAAAGGCACTTGATGCAGGAAACGTTTGGTACAGTGCGAAGTTGACCACAATTGGGACAAGGATGTCTAGCTGACATGCGGATACAAGGGGGCAATACGGAGCTGTTCACTGTTCATAAACCGAGGCTGGCCTAAAGCGCTTCGCCAAAAGTCCAGTCGCTTTTTCCGTATGAATCTCGCCAAAAAGAACTCCTTCCTTTCCGTACGGTTGATGCGATACCAAAACTCCGTCGGGATCGACAAGCGCTGTTGTCGTAGTAGAACCACGAAGGGCGCAGTTGACTGTGGCGAAGTAGCAGGTGTTTTCTGCCGCTCTGCAAAGAGCCGCCTTTTCGTGAAAGGAGTTGGCGGGGTCGGCAAACTGTTCTGGCAGGAACTGGGGGTTCTCTACCAAGTCAAAATGTGGGTGGAAAACGACATGTGCGCCATGACATGCTGCCCAACGAACGGTTTCGGGGTAACGCCATCCCTCGTGGCAGATTACAATTCCAAAGGTAAGGTCGCCACATTGGAACACTCGCCTTTCAAAACCAGGTCCATAGGTTGACTCCTCCGACGGATCCAGCTGCACCTTGTCCTGAAAGCCCGCGAAGGTCCCATCCCTGTTTGTTACGCGAGCAGTGATCAATAGCCGATCGGCTTCGAGCCTTTCAGTGCCAAGTATTACGCTGATATTCAACTTGGCCGCCTCCGCATCAATGATCGACCACGCTCGTGACAGCCATTCTTGATCGGGCATCGAAGCCGCGCAACCGATCCGATAGCCGGGCAGGAGGCACTCTGGAAAGCAAACAATGGCAGCACCGCCAACAGACGCCGCGTTCATTGACTCGAGAACAATCTCGAGCGACTCTTGTCGGTTGGAAGGTACACGTGTGTTTGCTAAAGCGATTCGGATTGTGGGCATGTTGAGTTGTGTAGAAGTGTGTTTTGGTAGATGGCGACGGCTTGGCCAGCCCCAAGCAACAATGGCCATGTGGGTTCATGTTCTTTCCGACGAAGCTTTGTATTCCTTTTGGCTTTTTCTCCAGTATCTGGCCCTTCCAGACGACGTAGAATAGCCCCGCAAAACACGGCTTCGAGCTCAGAACTAAGTCTGCTGTGCTCATATACTAGCGTAAGTTTCGGGTTCGCATTCGCCAGTTTTCACCCATGGACTATCGAATACCAGGGCTCGCCCCTACACTATCGAACGTTGCTATGCTAGCGAGCGACCTTTTCACAAAATGGATGACCTAAGCCACATGCCTCAGCCAGAAATCCCCATGTTGCCAACGCGTGCAGCAGACTCGCATAAGGGGACCTTTGGACATGCGTTTCTGGTTGGTGGTGCCACCGGCATGACGGGTGCCATTGCGATTGCGGGGATGGCTTGTTTGCGCGCCGGTGCTGGGCTAGTTACCCTAGGCGTACCTGCTTGCAATCAATCGCTAGTAGCTTCACTGGACCCGAATTACATGACGTTGCCGCTGCCATGTGATTCGGATGGGCGACTGGAGTTTGGAGCCGAAGCCAAAATGTCCGACTTGCAACGACAGGCAAAGTGCGTGGCCATTGGACCTGGACTTGGACGAAGCGACCAATCCGATGCAATCGTTGTGAACTTGTTTGCAACCTGCTTGGGCTCGCTGATTGTGGATGCGGACGCCTTAAATGCTCTGAGCGGTTCGAGCCTATGGAAGCGGTTGTTAGACGGCGAGGCGGCACTTAACCTGGCTCCGAGAATACTCACCCCGCATCCAGGGGAATGGGAGCGGCTCAGTGGTTCTCCGGCCAGCGATCGCGTGGCGCAGACGGAATCCGCAAAACGATTGGCGCATCAAAACAAGTGCATCGTCTTGTTAAAGGGGCACGAGACCTTCATTACGAATGGCACAAATTCCTTTATCAATTCGACAGGCAATCCGAGTATGGCGGTTGGCGGGAACGGCGACTGTTTGACTGGGATCATCACGGCATTCATTTGCCAGGGAATGTCTGCCTTGGATGCCGCGAGGTTGGGTGCCCATTTGCATGGCCTCGCAGGGGATCTTGCCCACTCTGAACTCGCGACTCCAAGCACTCTAGCTACCGACCTGATCCGTTTTTTGCCAGAGGCTTTTCGGGTCTTTGGAAATCGCTAATGTGACATGATCGTAACTTTCCAAAACCTCTGGCTTTATGCCGGCAGCATGCGAAAATGAAATTGAATGCCTAGCAGATATTCGCTATGCAAGCTTCTGACCCTCGTCGTATTCGTGGCATTCACGATTCACAATGTTCTCATAGGTGGCACATGGTCCAGTCAAACGAAATTCGAGCGCACTTGGACCGGCTTATTAAGCCGCAAGGCTCGCTTGGTCAATGGGAAACACTGGCAGAGCGACTTTGCACTATTCAGCGGTCCCTAAAGCCTGTAGTTCGACCCGCTGAACTCATCCTTTTTGCTGCAGATCATGGCGTCGTCGCATCGGGGGTAACGCTCTGGCCGTCCATGATAACCACGGCCATGATCGAACTGATTGCACAAGGAAGGTCGGCATCGGCCGTGCTCGCACAACTCTATGAAATCGACTATCGCATTGTCGATGTAGGTTCCATCACCCCGCCTCGCATCAAGCATACCAAGATCGCACTTAGAAGAATCGCACCTGGAACCAAAGACCTATCCAATGAGCCCGCCATGACGCTTCATGAGTTTCGACAAGCGTTGTCGATTGGCGTTGACGAAGCCAGGATGACTTTGTTGCGGGGTGCGAAAGTCGTACTTGCGGGCGAAATGGGAATTGGGAATTCAACTTCGGCAAGTTGTCTGGCAAGGATATTGGCCGATGTGCCAATGGACCAAGCCATCGGAAAGGGTGCAGGGGCAAATGAATTGTCCCATGACAAGAAACGGTCTGCCGTTCAAGTGGCAACCGACCATGTGCTGGAGCGGTGCGGCCGAACGATAGATGAGGCGGCTTTGGCTGCGGTGAGCGGTTTTGAGATCGTTGCCATGGCGGGCTTCTTTGTTCAATGTGCCAAGCAGAACCAGACGATTCTCTTGGATGGGATGATCGCCACGGCCAGTGCATTGATCGCTCAGCAGTTCTATCCAGAAGTTGTCGAACAGATGATCGCGGCCCATGAATCCGAGGAGCCTGCTCATGCCCAAATGCTTGAAAGACTCGGGCTTGTACCGATGTTGAAATGGAACATGCGACTGGGGGAAGGGACTGGCGCACTGGCTCTCTATCCACTCCTTGCTGGTGCAGCCGCTTGGGTCACCCAGATGGCAAAAATCGATGACATCCAGTTAACTTAGTCGTTGGCAGCTATAATAGGTCGCAGTTGCGTGAATTTGCTCACTGCCTGTTCTTTTTGTTTGCATTACGTTTCATTGAGGCCACATCTGATGATCCGATGTTCGATACCGGTGTTTTCGTTGCTCTTTTGCGTGGTTTGTTCGGGGCTGTCGACTGGACAAAATCCCATCGATGAGCGTGCGGAGTTCATTCGCGGCAATTACACCAAATCAGAAGTTCGCGTTGCGATGCGAGATGGCGTTGAGCTCTTTACCTCAATTTACGAACCCAATGATGCGGATGCGACTCGCAAGTATCCGATTCTGCTTTCACGCACGCCCTATAGTGTCGGTCCGTATGGCATTTCGCAGTACAAGACGCGGCTTGGGCCGACTGCCGAGTTTGAGAGCAACCGCTACATCTTTGTCTTTCAAGATGTCCGAGGCCGGTATATGAGTGGTGGTGAATTCTTGGATATGCGACCCCACATTGAAAACAAAACAACGAACGCACAAATCGACGAGAGCAGCGATACGTTTGATACGATAGAGTGGTTGGTCAAAAACACATCTCGCAACAATGGTCGAGTCGGACAATGGGGGATTTCGTATCCTGGCTTTTATACCTCTGCGGGTGCAATCGATTCGCACCCGGCATTGCGAGCCGTGTCCCCCCAAGCGCCAATAGCGGATTGGTTCTTTGACGACTTTCATCGCAATGGCGCTTTTGTGTTGCCGATGGGATTTAATTTCTTTTACTCCTTTGGGCGCCCGCGACCAGGCCCGACGACCGAGGGGAATCCGTCTTTTCAATTTCCTACTCGCGACGGCTATCAATTTTTCATGGACCTAGGACCACTCAGCAATGTAGATAAATACTATTTTCACGAAGAGATTGGTTTTTGGAACGACCTGGAATCGCATCCAAATTACGATTCCTTCTGGCAAGCCCGAAATCTGCTAC
>JANMNR010000442.1:0-2022 GCA_031368325.1 Pirellula sp. | reverse complement strand
CCATCTCGAACGTGCATTGATTGTTGAAAACGTATTGACCAGACAAAGCACGTTCCGCTAACTTGGTCATTTGAGGTCTGGACAATCATCCTATGTTGATGCTTGGGCAGATACTGTATTGGGTTTGATGTTTTCAGTTTCGGTTAAAAGGTGATTCAGTGACAATTACGCGTGTTGGAACGAACGAGAAGTATTCAGAAGGCTGGAATGGGATTTTTGGAGGCAAGGCAGCAAAGAAGGCGAACAAGGCAACTCCTGCTCCAACTGCAAAGGCAGTCAAAAAGACTCCGGCGAAAGCAGCAGTGACAACGACTTCGAAAGCGGAAGCCAAAAAACCGGCTGCGAAGGTGGTTGCAACGAAGGCAATCGCCCCCAAAGCAGCAAAGAAGGCTGCGGCGGCAAAACCAGCTGTAACCAAAGCGGCAAAGCCGGTAGCTGAAAAGTCGGTTGTTAAAAAAGCCGCCAAAAAGAAGTAACCGCTGGTTTTGATTTTTGGTTAGACATGCGCCGCGTTTCGGCTAGTAATTATCCTGGAGTTTCGGCACAATCTGGGCATGTTCCGAAAATTCCTAAGGTCGAAAATCCATCGTGCAACCGTAACCCAAGCGGACCTTCATTATGAGGGTTCGCTAACGCTTCCTCCAGATCTGCTGATCGCCTCAGGAATTGCGCCGTTCGAATCTGTGCACGTCTGGAACGTAACGCGTGGTACCCGATTAGAAACCTACGCCATTCTCGGCGAAATAGGTTCAAACGACGTGTGCATAAATGGGGCTGCGGCCCATCTGGTGAGGCCTGGGGATGTGATTATCATCGCAACCTTTGGATTTCTGCAGGAAGTCAATTCCGAACTTCGAATACCAGAGCCTCGGGTGGTTTTCGTGGACGCAAACAATCGCATCTCCCACACAGGCAAAGAAATCCCCGGGCCGCGGCGCCGCGGTGGCGACACCAATTCCGACTCTTGCTGCTAGTCGAAATGACAAACGAAACCTACCAACTGAGCCTGAGATCGGCGTAATTCTGTTGCCTCAATCCCGTTGAAAGTCGAAAATGTTAGAGCGTGTGCTTGAACCAGAGATTATGGACGACCGTGCGGAAGCCATTGAATACAACGAGATGGATCATGGATTGGTGAATCGCAAATTCGTCACCGATCTTTTGGCTGCAGGACCTATCGGGACGGACTGTTTGGACTTGGGTACAGGTACCGCTCTCATTCCTATCGAATTGTGCCAACGAGACGAAGCGGTTCGGGTGATGGCGGCGGAAGCATCGACCGCGATGCTCGACTTGGCCCGATATCAACTTGAAATCAACAACCTGATTTCGCGAATCCAACTTCATTTCGGAGACGCCAAAAGGTTAGTCTTCGAGTCCGATTTTTTTGATACCGTGATGTCCAATTCGCTGGTGCACCATTTGCCTTCGCATGAAACTTTTTTGGTCGAGGCGTTGCGCGTTTTAAGGCCAAATGGCCTGCTGTTTATTCGAGACCTGTGTCGCCCCGAAAGCCAAGAGCAGCTGGAGAGCATTGTTTCGACCTACGCGGCAAATGAGAGTGAGAGTTCTAGGCAGATGTTGCGTCAGAGCCTACATGCGGCCCTTACCGTTTCTGAGGTTTCCGACTTAGCGGTCAAAGCGGGGTTGAATGCGGATTGCGTCGAAATGACCAGCGATCGACATTGGACTCTTCAAGCTCGCAAGTCAATAGCCGGTTCTAGCAAGTAAAAGTACGAGAACAGATTCAATGCAATCCATGGAACAATCCTATTTGGACTTGATGCAACGTATCCTAAGCGAGGGGGACGTCAAAAGCGATCGCACGGGTACCGGAACCCGAAGCCTATTTGGAGCGCAGATGCGTTTTAAACTGTCGGATGGCTTCCCGCTGCTGACGACGAAAAAGCTTCATTTGCGCAGCATCATTTATGAACTACTTTGGTTCTTGAAAGGCGAAACGAATATTCGATACCTCAAAGAAAACAAAGTGTCGATCTGGGATGAATGGGCCGACGACCA
>JANMNR010000405.1:0-3626 GCA_031368325.1 Pirellula sp. | reverse complement strand
GAAGGCAAAGACCCTGGCCACGATTTTCGGACGCAAACCCAAGCGGGACAAAAGTATTTCCAACTGACGCATGATTACCTCGTTCCTTCGCTTCGCGAATGGCTAACTCGCAAACAGAAGGAAACTCGGAAAGGCCGTGCGGAACTCAAGTTGGCCGAGCGTTCGGCATTGTGGAACGCGAAGCCGGAGAACCGCAATCTACCGTCATTAACGGAGTGGCTTAGCATTGGTACGCTGACGAATAGCAAACACTGGTCTGCCCCGCAGCAGAGGATGATGCGTCGCGCGACAAGTGGCCACTTTCTACGATCTGGAGTGGCCGTAGCGTCTTTGATGGCAATCGTGTTCCTTGGGATTGTCGCTCGAGGGCAAGTAATTCATCAGCAAGAAGCCACCCGCATCGAAGGACTAGTAGGAACTCTTTTACGTGCCGAGCCAGCACAAGTGCCGGTGATCGTCAAAGAACTTGAACTCAACCAGGCAGTCGCGGCAGCTTTGCTTTCCCCTCTTATTTCGGTGAATGCAAAAACAGTCGATGAAAAGCGTTCGCTGTTGCATGCACGCCTCGCTATGGTCTCTCGTAATAAGTCACTTGTGGAACCATTGCTGGAAGAATTGCTCACCAACAGGGTTACGTACATTGGTCCAATCCGAGAGCAACTTCGACCGTACGCTGGGGAGCTGACCGAACGGTTGCGCGCCATTCTGCGAGACAACAAAGCCGAGGCCAATCGCCGTTTCCGGGCGGCGTTAGCGTTGACAGATTACCTTCCGGAATCAGATTCGGTTTCGTGGGCTGAGCAGGACCTGCAGTTTGTGGCTGGGCAATTGCTATTGGCTAATTCCGAATTCCAACCCTTGCTGCGTGAAAATCTGCGACCAATCAGCATCAAGCTGCTTCCGCACCTGGAAAATGTCTTCGGCGACGAGAAGAGTACCGACGCTCAGCGACTGAGTGCCGCCAATGCGTTCGCTGATTTCGCCGCCAGCGATATCGCGAAGTTGTCGCAGTTACTGTTGGTATCTAATCGAGAACAGTATACGGTCCTCTATCCACTGGTAGCGGCCACTCCCGCACCTTCGACTGTGGAGGATCTCGGCAAGATCGCCGCGGCATTGCCACCGTCAGAACTGGGTTCGGTGGAACGCATTTCGTATGGCCAACGACGTGCCAACTCGGCGGTTACGCTGCTGCGATTTGGTGAGCGGGAAAAGGTGCTACCGGTGTTTGACATGACCGATGACCCGGAAGCTCTCACACAGTTCATTTTTCGTTGCCGTGACCGTGGCGTAAGTGTGGAAGAACTGCTGGACTGCCTAAATATTGTGAGCGAATCGCCAGTTGATCGTCATCCCCGCAACACGCGGTATGCTCTGCTTTTGGCACTTGGTGAATACAGTCTCAGCGAGATTCCCGAATCCCGGCGTGAGACGCTTCTGAAGCGGTTAACGGAGACGTACCGCAATGATCCCAGTTCGGGCCTGCATGGCGCCACAGGTTGGCTGCTACGCCAGTGGGGCAAAGCCGAGGTGGTTCAACAGGTCGACCAATCTTCAGTTCCATATTCTAGCGATCGCGAGTGGTTCACTTTAGCCATTACGGTGACGCCGACAGTGCCACCTAAGCAAAAGGAAAAGTCGGCTGAAAAAAAGGGAGACAAGGAATCTAAAGCCGAACCACCTGCTGAGGGCGATGGAACGAAAAACGCGGAAGGGGAAGACGCTAAAAGGGAGCCGTTACCAAAAAAGACCTTTTACTACACGTTTGTCGTGTTTCCGGCTGGAGAGTCGGTGATTGGCTCCGTCAGCGATGAACCTTATCGCGATAAACGGGAGAATGGGGAGGTTCGTCACAGTGTGACATTGACACGTCCATTTGCGCTTTTGGATCGTGAGATTACGATGGAGGAGCTAATCGCATACGACCCGCAATTCGCAAATTATGTGAAACGCCATTCGGTAAACACATTGGATGCGGGTGTCTTCGTGGACTGGTACGATTCCGTTTCATTTTGTCGGTGGCTTGGGCAGCAATCAGGAATGTTGGAGACCGTTCAGTCATACTCAGATCCGGAATCTTTGGACAAGGAAGAGTATCCTCGGGAGCCGAGCCCATCAGCGAACTGGGCTCCTCGGAATTGGCCATTGCATTTAGGAAAATTGGGGTTTCGTCTACCGACGGAATCGGAGTGGGAAGTCGCTAATCGAAGCGGAATGAGGACTGCCTATGGCGTTGGCAGCGACTTGGGCGTACTAGGTCGTTTTGGCTGGTTTCAAGGGCAGATTCGTCCGCCACGAGAACTTCGGCCGAGCCTTCGTGGTTTATTTGACATGCACGGCAACGTATATGAGTGGACGCATGACTGGTATCGTGCCTATCCAGAAACGTCGGTTGTGGATCCTATGGTTTCCGATGAGGGCCTGGCCCGTGTGCTCCGTGGCGGAAGTGCAGGCCTTAGTGCAGCGTATGGCCGGACGTCATACCGCCGCACGGTCGACCCGACGACCCAGGCGAACGACTGCGGTTTTCGCCTAGCCCTGAGTCCGTCTGTCACGTCGCCGGAGGCGGAACAGGGAGCGAAGCCATTAGGCGGAGGCACGGAGTGAAGGAGTGGAGCGACGAACGTAGATGCCGTAGCCTGATGGCGTAGCGGTAGTCAACAGATCCAATCCGTACCCAGAACTTGTCACGCAACCGAGTCGATTACAAGTCGATTCTCCCTCCAGACGAGTTTGACGTCTTCTCTCGTTTGCGTGAGTTGCGCAAGGACATAGCATTGGCGGAGGCGGTCCCAGCCGGAAGATCTTTGACGATTGCATAGTCCACATGTTGACACACTTTCTTCTCGATCTCACCGTCATAACCGTTGATAACTTTGCTTAGAAGTTCAATCTGCGCAGCGAAACAATAACATAAGCGAGTGTTGGTTTCTAACACATGCTGTCGCTCGTAATTGGCTTGGCCGTCATCAGCGTTTCGATCCTTGCTTCGAGCATGGCTTTGGTTCCTGTGGCTAAGAAAAGCTTTCGCAGTTTAGCCCGGCCTGCAGCCTGAACCTTCTGTAGCATCGGATATTTTCTCAAGAGGGATAGTACGTATTTCGCATGGATATACGTTGGTTTTAGCTCAATAATGGTTGGGAAATAGCATTTGAGTAAAGCTACCATGCGATTGCCCAGAGCGACTCGTTCATCAACCAGGCTACGACGGTGCATCGTCAGTGCTTCCAGCTCGCGAGTGGCTGGCGAATTTGGCAACAGAGAGCGAAGTTCATCCTGATAGTTTTGCATGTACTTCAAGATCAGTTTGGCATCAACGCCGTCATTTTTTCCACCACCATGTTTGAAAGATTTGCGATAACTGGCCAAGGCTGCAGGGTTGACTGGGTAAATGGTCACGTTGGTGTACTCCATCCGAGCATTGATGAGTGCACCGCGAGTCGCCTCAACGCAGATAAGGATGCGTGCATTGGGAAAACGCTTGAGCCAAGAATCAATCCATTGAGCGATGTCAGCTTGCGACTGATTGAATGTGCCAGACTGACGTTTACCATTTGGATCGACCGCTTCAAAGGCGTGGACCTTATCGGCCCAGTCGATACCAACGAGGATCACTTCGGAAACTG
>JANMNR010000393.1:0-3429 GCA_031368325.1 Pirellula sp. | reverse complement strand
AGCCAGCCCGCAAGAAAATCCGACTCGTCACGCACTTGACCAAGCGTTCCATCAAATCCATACCAATACTGGTTCTCTGGCAAGTGGAGTTTGACTTGGCTAAGCTCGACGTTGATGTTAATCGACTCGATCAATGGGAAGTCCAGCTTCGACGTAAAGCCAGCCATCTTCAATTTGCCGGCATACTTGAGCTCGACTCCATAATCGAGGTCCCCCGTCTGCGTGCGGACCAGAGGCAACCGAAGACGCATCGCACCCGTCCGTTTCGGTTTGTTCGTTGACTGTATCGGCTTGACTGGAGCCCCTGCCACCATGGCTGTCCACAACTTGGTTCCCGCTGGCATCTCCAACTCCAAATATGCCTCGCTTGTATTCTCGATTCGGAACTCCTGTGTTGCCCGGTAGCTGCCCGCTTCGTCGACAGAAATGGTGCATTGCGCCAATCCGATCCGAGCGCTCGCAGTCTCAACGACCGAACGCGACTGTGATTTGAAAGCCATCGATGGCTCACTCGAAGCGGCCGGTCGCTCGTCGACTCGATAGACGTCTGCCGACTTGCCACCCAACAGCGATTGCAGTTTTGTCCATTGCGAATCACCTCGAACCAGTTGCGTAATCCCATTCAACGCCTCGACAACGAGCTCGTCGCGACCCGAATTTTCCAACGTCACAAATCGGCTCTCCACTGTTCCGGTCAAGATGCTCGGGATCGGTATCGGTTGCAGGCCGGTCGGCAGCGGCGAGTCCTGCTGAACCAAAATCCGATACTGCCCCATCACGTCTTCTTGCAACTCAATAACACATTGCACCGGTGCATCGGATTGCTCCGAAGTCGGCGTTCGCTGAATACTTCGAACCATCTGAGCCAAAATGACCGCATCCTTCAGTCTCGCAGGCAGGACGAACTCGAAACGGTGCACTCCCGCCTCCTTGATCTCCCATTCCATGTACAACGTCTCCTCCAACGAGCGACGGGTTACTTTCACGTTGCTGATCGACATAGCGGTTACCTGCGGAACTCGCGATTGAAATCGCAGCAGCCCCTTGTAATCTCCGGTGGAGTATCGAATCGTCGACTTCGGTAGTGTTGCGATAGTCGGAGTGACTTGCTGTGCACCTTGAACCGTCGTCTGCACGGCCTGTTGCAAGACGCTGGCGCCCATCTGGCTTCCTGCGATCTCGCAACCCTGCAACTTATCTGGGCGGACATCCACACCTACATCCGTGAAGATCGCGATTTCACCTTGTTCGACCGTTGCATCCAAAACTCGAATCTTTGGGAGCGGGACCGTGTACTCGTTGGATTGAAGTTCACTGACACGGTTCTGACTAGCGCCAAGACGGATCGAGACCACGCCACTCTGTCCGTTCAGGAACAGAACGTCAAATACTCTCGATCCATCCTTCGGCTCTGATAGCGTCCACTCCATCGGCTGTCCCGATTGAGGTGAATCCCACTGCCAATCGGACGGCACCTCAATTCTCACTCGAAACAGCGGACGATTCCCGGTAGAGAGACTTATCGCTGATTGCATTCTCGAATCGTTGCGGCTTACTCGCAACGTGGTCTCGGTTTGGCTTTTGAGCTTGTTCGCAACTTCACGCACCTTGAGATCAAGCTGATAGTCGGTCGAGCCGTATCGATACGCTTGAAACACCTTGAGCGGGACCGGACTGCTCGACCCCATCGGCGAAAGATTTGCACGCAGATCCTCGCGAACCAAGCCATCGGATTTTGCGATCTCCAGTTCGAGGAGCGAGCTTCGATAAATCGTGATCTTACCCCGTTGTAACATCGCCTCTGGCATGAGCAGTCGAGGTGCAATAGCGGACACCTCCGTCCCCTCGCCCAGTCGCATTGGCCGCGATGCGACGATCGTAAGCAGTTCGGATTCGATCGCCGACTTGAGCAGCGTCACCTTGACGACTTGCTTTTCATCTTGAGCGTCGACCGTCCAGCCACGGATGTTTTTTCCTGTGACACGTTCGACCACCAGATCTTTCGGCAGCTCAAAATCAAACATGTCTCGGCGTCCGCGTCGAAATTCCAACTTGACATCCCAAGTTGAGTGAAGCCCTTGCTCCTCGACGGCCAAAGCACACTCGGTGTCGACGCTTAGCCCCTGATCCGCCACGCTTTCTGATACCTTGGGCCGCCATTGCAGCGACAGTTTGCCGTCCGCCGCCACACTCGTTTCAATGGCCTGATTGGCTTGTGTCGTTTCTATCTGTTCGGCGTCAGGCAATCCGACCAATCGCACTTCGGTATTCGCGGCCGGCACCTTGAGGCTCATCTTGCCTGACGGAGCCGAGGGCAAAGTGGCGTTGACCATTCTCCAACCACCTTGCCGCTGGATCGGAATCTGAAACGAAGCGGTGAAGGTGTGCGAACGATTGCCTTTGACCAGCAAAACTAAGCCGTTGGGCAAACTGCTAACCGAAGCGGGCTCGTCATTGAGTTCTGCAGAGGTCAATACCGCTCCCAGGAAACCAAACGGAATCAAGATACCGCGTTCCGTATGCGGCGTGATTTCGACCGAAAACGAAAACGCCAAAGTGTCATCGCGATCGAGCGTGGCTTCATAGAATAGATTAGAAAGTGAATATTCAACCGGCGGTGCGATTGGCTTGTTCGCGGCTTGGTCAGGATTCGCCAAGGCCATCAATTGAGTGTAGGTAGCATAGGGGACGAGGATTTTCTCGTTACCATTAAGCAACGCGGGCTGGTTCGGCTGATACGGAACCAAAATCGCATCGGCAGGGATTTCGATTGGACCTTTGCCATCGGTGGTATGCAATCGCATGATTGCGATCAATTCGTCCATGCTTCGCACATCTTTGCCTATAGTCTTTTCTTGAGCCTGGGAATTGGTTCCCATCGATGACAAGAGAATCATCAACGGGATCAGCAGGCTCGCCGCAGCACGTTTCGGAGTTCTGAAAACACCAGCAATCCCGCGAATGCAACTGAGCAGCAATCGAACAACCAAAACTGCGAGTGCACCATAAAAGCAGCCGCTTGCAAGAATCCCAGTCTCGATCGGCCAAGGACTGATCAAGGCAATTCCAATGGAGAAAGCCATGACAGCGAGCGTCCATCGAACCACACTCCACATCGGACGGCCACACGTCGCAAGCCCGAGAGCAACCACCAATGCACCAAGAGCTCCTGCTATCCAGCTCAATCGATTGTTATTGACGACGGACAATCGAATCGTGGGGGAGTCTCCAAAACCGATCATTCGAAACGAATGCCAAGTCGATGGCCCCTGGAAATCGATCGGCAACGTCCTAAGTCCATCCAACGCTTTTTGGTTTGCAAATGCGGCTATGACATTGGCATCGATTCCAGAGTCTTGGGCCACTTGCCCTGCCAATTCAAATCTACCATCCATGTGACCAGGCATTGTTGTGTCCAAATCTCGCGCA
>JANMNR010000206.1:0-2977 GCA_031368325.1 Pirellula sp. | reverse complement strand
AACTTGGTTCGCCCCGGTGCACAGTCTTAAGCTCTATCGTGAAGCACTGCCGCGTAGCAATCGACCCAGTAATTGCTACTTGACAGTTGTATGCTGCTCCAACCCAGGAGGAAGGCCGACCGTACGTTCCCGCAAATTTCCGATCGACGACAGAGCTTTCATTGGTTCTTTGATGGACCAGGAAATACGGCAGCATCAAGGACAGCGTCAATGCCAATTCCTTGGATTTTCTATTTTGAGTTCCTGGAACGACTGTGGACTTATACAAGATGGCCTAGCTTACCCAGCTACAAGAAGCACGGAGAGCTATTTGCTAACATGCTAACGCATCGCACGCATTTCGGCCGCTCATGTTAAGATGCGCAGATTGCATTTAATTGGTTGAAAGCGGACGAAACGTGGCTGAAACAGATACACAACTAACAGAGGTCTCGTCGAGTCCGTTTGGTGGTTCAAAACTCCTTGCGGACCATGACCTCGCTGCCATTCGAGCCAGTTGTATCGCTTTGGCAATTCAAACGTGCTTAGCGATTATGTACATAGGTGCGTTCGTCGTTTTTCTGATGAGTGGTGGGGTTTTACCGTCGTCACGATTAATTGAGATGATTGGCGGCGGTTGCATGATTGCAGAGTTTGGAATCTTCATCTTCTTAACCCACTGCTTCTTCCTTTTTCCGCGGCTCATAACCGCCAGTGTCATTGCCCCGCTTGGCAGCCTACTCATTGTCGTTGTGCAGATCGTAATCGCAATCATATTCATCGCATCCAGCCCACCGCCATCCCGTCCACTAGCACCCAATAGTTTGGGAATCACACTGGGCATGGTATTCGCATTTGTCATTGGCTTGTTGATTTCAGGCTGGTTCTTGTACCGATTGCTCGGAACAAGCCTAACGATGGGTGGGGAGGATGTTTATCAGAGTGCCATCAACACCAAAATACTATTGTCGATTGCACCGTTGTTTCTCGTGATGGGTTTGGTCCCAACCGTTTTCATGAGAACCTTCGCCGAAGGTCAAGTAGTAACGCATTTTGCGTCGACGGTCGTGATTTTCGCCTTTCAGATTCTGTTGTCGACCGTTGTCCCGCTCCTTGCGATGTTCGCTTGTTTCGTTCTGTTGAGACTCAAAGGGCGGTGGGCATGGTTTACGGCAACGTCAATTTCGGTCGGCCTTGTGGTTCCTTGCGTGTTACTTTTAGAAATTGTCGATCTGCAAAGCCGCCTTGGCGTTTCGATCGTATTCATATCGGGAATCATTGTATACTTCGCGGGCTTAGCGGCGGCGGTCGCTCCTTTTTATTGGTTTGGATTTCGGCCGGTTTGGGCGAAACGCAAGCAAGTAGTCGAAGCTGAACCGTCGGCTTCCTTTGATCATGTAAACTAAAGCGATGTGATCAACGCGATTCACTAGTTCAGCAAAGTAAACATGTCGGACCAACATTCGCCAAGCATTGAGGAAACCTTCATTTCGCCAGATACTATTCAATCTGACTTAAACGATGAGCTATCGACAAACCGTGCGAGTTTCATTGCGTTGGCAATTCACGCTAGCTTGGCGATGATGGTGGTTGCTATCGTTGTTCTAGCGGATGCGTCCTATATCTCATTAAGCAACAGGATTGCAATCAGCTTTTTCCTGGCTGGGTGCTGTCTTGCCGAATTTGGGAGTTACATTTTCTTAACGCACTGCATGTTTCTCTTGCCATCGAATTCGTCGGCAAGCATCCGAGTACCTGTCGTTAGCAATGTGATCACAATTTCGCAGTTTGCGATATTTGAACGAGTTCCAAACCTAAGTGATGAAACCCACATCGGATTCCTGTTCGCCTATTTCGTGGGTCTTTGGATATCGGGTTGGCGCTTGCACCGGATATTCGGAGCAAGCCTTTCCTTGCGAGGACAGGACGTTTACCAAGAAGCTATCACCACTAAAGTGCTACTTGCTGCAGCTCCCTTGCTACTGCTGATGGGACTGATTCCGACACTCGTCATGATGAGCGATTCTACGGTGCTAGCTACAGACTTTGCGTCGAACGTTGTGATTGCCGCATTAATTCTGCTCGTCGTAACGGTCGTTCCAATTCTCTCGATTTACCTATGTTTCGGATATTTGAGACTTCAGCATCAAGGCCTATGGAGTACTCTTTTGATTGTCGCGATCTCCATTGTGATTCTACTCGCTTTCCTCGATGGCCCGAACATGGTGTCGCTATTTCTCCTGTGTACAATTATTTGTTTTGCGGGGATTATCATTGCCATAGCCCCATTCTATTGCTACGGTTTTCGACCCGTTTGGGCCAAGCGAAAGCGAGTGGAAAAAGCCGAACGAGCGGTTTCTTTTGATGAGGTGAGCTAGCACCTCAAAAATGGGTCCATCTAGACAAGATGGTTATAATCCCTCGAGATAATCTCGAGGGGATTCCAATTGTCTTGAACTTATTGTTCTCATCGAATCTTAGCGTAAAAACGCTTCGTACAGACCGCCGTCGACAGAGATAATCTGGCCGGTTGTTTTGCTTAGACGTTGACTGACCAAGAGGAAGTACGCTTCCGCTTGATCGGCTGGCGTGATCGGCGATTTGGTCAGCGTGCGGTCGGCGTAGAACTGAGCCAGTTTCGTCACGAGCGACTCGGTCGATTCTTGATCGGTGTAGTCGATACGATACTTGGCGAGTGATCCGATGACGCGGTCGCGAGGAAACATAGCGCTCCCCTGCACGACCGTTGCCGGTGCAACGCCATTGACTCGCACCAGCGGAGCGAGCTCAATCGCAAGTTCTCGAACCAAATGGTTGGCAGCAGCTTTGCTTGTGTCGTAGGCGACACTGCCCTTCTTGGCAACCGCTGCATTCGCGCTTGTGGTGAGGACAAGATTGCCATGCAGTCCTTGTTCTAGCCAGTTCTTTCCTGCTTCGTCCGCGACAAGATAACTGCCTGTGACGTTGATCGCAAACGTTAATGCCCACTTATCATCTG
>JANMNR010000326.1:0-10062 GCA_031368325.1 Pirellula sp. | reverse complement strand
GAGCCAAAGTCACTTGAGGAGTGTGGACTTTCGGAAATGGTAATTGAGTCCTTGGTTCTGCAATCGTTTCTCTCGGTCGGTACGTTGACGGGGCGCGGGATTACGGATCGCGTGCGGTTGCCATTCCGAATCGTCGAGCAGCAGCTAGCACAGTTGAGAGTGAGGCAGTTGATTGTTCACGCACGCCCCGCACCATTGAACGACTTCTATTACAGCTTGACCGAGAACGGTCAAAAAAAGGCTCAAAGTTCCCAAAAGTCGAGTTCGTATACGGGGCCAGCTCCGGTTCCGTTGATGGACTATATCCTCAGCGTAGAAGCTCAAGCGAGCAACTTTGATCCAATCACAAGTAAAGAACTCAAAGCTGCATTGGATGGCGTTACATACGAACCATCGTGGCTGGATTTTCTCGGGCCAGCGATCAATAGCAATTCTGGCATCTTCTTGTACGGTCCGCCGGGAAATGGCAAAACCACCATTGCCCGTTGTTTATCCAATTGCCGTGGCCAAGAAATTTGGATTCCGCATGCGATTATGGAGGACGGCATGATCATCAAACTCTTTGATGCTTCATACCATGTTCCATCCAATACTCCGCTTGGCAACGGCGGAATCATTGCCAATCAAGAGCACGACCGACGATGGCTTCGGATTCGACGCCCGACGGTTGTCGTCGGTGGCGAGCTGACTCTCGATAATTTGGAGATTCGCCATGACCCCCGTAGCAATACCTGCGAAGCTCCACTGCAGATGAAAAGCAACTGTGGTTGCCTACTGATCGATGACTTTGGACGTCAACGCGTTGCGCCCGCAGAATTGCTGAATCGATGGATTGTACCGCTTGAAAATAGACATGATTACCTAAACCTACCAACGGGTAAGAAGTTTTGCGTTCCTTTCGAGCAGACGATATTGTTCTCGACAAACCTTCAGCCAGAGGACCTGGTGGATGAAGCGTTCCTGCGCCGAGTTCCCTTTAAGATCAACATTGGTGACCCGAGCGCTCAAGAGTACATGGATCTTTTCAAGCGAGCATGCGAGGCGTCCGAGATAGTTTGGCGCCCAGAAGTCGTGGAAAACCTTATTTCCAAACACTATCGCAGCGTTGGTCGACCATTACGACGCTGCCATCCGAGGGACCTGTTAAAGCAAATCATCTGCCTGTGTGCGTATCGGGGGGTACACGCTGAACTTCGCACGGAATTCATCGACCTTGCATGCACAAATTATTTTGGCAATCAACCCATTATGCGTTCGTCGGAATCCATGCTCGCAAAGCCAGTCGGTTGGGATGTCCCAATGCAAAATGCGCCAAGCATGACAGCCCCTGTCGCTCGACCCTTAAATAGGTCTTTGAACTCTAGTGGGCCAATAAGCCAACCGATGAACAGCCAGTCCCTACGTACCGCAATTCTGCAGGACCCCAAGTTCAGCAATGGTACTCAAGACTCTGTGCCGTTTCGGTCGGCGAATCCTAATTCCGTTCCAGGATCTCCACAGGCGACCCGAAGCTTTGCAACTCAGAGGCTGCCCGAAGCCGACTCCAATCCTGATCGAGGTGTTGGGCAGGTTTCGGCTGCAGCAGGAGGGGTGCCACGCTCTCCTCGCCCTGCGTTGGCATCCTCCATTCCCCTTCCTCAGCCCTCAAACGCACTGAGCGGCGAACGCACTTAAGGGACGAGAACATGGTAATGACTGCCTCAAGTATTCAAGCCGGATTTGAGCCCATCCCGGGGTACGTTCTGCGGGATAAACTGGGTGTTGGCGGCTACGGGGAAGTATGGTTAGCAGATGCACCGGGGGGCCTCAAGAAGGCCATCAAGTTTGTTCATGGCGCTATCGAGGGAGATCGAGCAGCTGGTGAATTGAAGTCGCTGCAACGCATTCGTCAAGTTAACCACCCTTTCATTCTTTCGTTAGAGCGCATCGAAGTGATTGAGGGGCAGCTCATCATCGTGACCGAGTTAGCTCAGGGATCTCTGCACGACCGGTTTCTAGAGTATCGTGAGAAAGGGTTTGTTGGGATCGCGAAGGAAAAGTTGATTGGATATCTAAAGGATAGCGCCGACGGGCTGGATTTTCTCTGTCAACAACATGATTTGCAACATTTGGATGTTAAACCCGCAAACCTTCTGCTGGTGGCCGACCGGGTCAAAGTAGCTGACTTTGGATTGATCAAAGATATCCAATCCAACAGCTTGTCGGTTATGGGCGGGCTTACGCCTACTTACGCAGCTCCGGAAATGTTCGACGGCAGACCTGGTCGATTCAGCGATCAGTACTCGCTTGCCATTGTTTACCAAGTACTCTTGTCGGGTACCCTACCGTTTCGAGGACGCACAACTGCACAACTCGCCAACGAACATTTACACAAGGCACCCAATCTAGAAGCGATCCCTCTGCTTGAGCGTCCCATACTTAGCAAAGCCCTTTCTAAAAAACCCCAAATGCGGTTTAGTGACTGCCGCGAGTTCATCGACGCGATCGAAAAGGCTCAGTCACAATCCATCGATCAAGATGAGAAGAAAAAGTCGATTGATCGAAGCCAAGGGCCCAAGCGGATTACCCCAGCAAGACGACCGGTCGTACGTCCCGCCACAAATAACATTCGAAATCGAATTGAAAAAGAAGTTCACAAAAGCACTCAAAACCAGGTTCCTGCGACCGCAAACCCAAAGGTTTACGAGGTATTGCCACCTTTCATGCCCAGCTCGAACTATTGCGAGTCGGCGGATTCGAATGTTGATTCTGAAAGCTTGATGAGGAAGTCCTTGGTCGTCGGCCTGGGGGCAACGGGTGCTCAAGCGTTGATGGCGATGCGAAAAAAGATCTTCGAGTCGAATCCAAAACGACTTCAGCAAGAGCAGTTGGCATTTTTGTTGATCGATTCGGACCAAGCCGCCGTGGAAATGGCATTGGATGCAAGCAAGGATTGGCGAATTCCGTACCACGCAGCCATACAGATTCCGCTAAAGCCATCTCAACACTATAGGCATTCATCAAACAACTTCCCTCAGTTGAGTCGACGTTGGGTGTACAACATTCCAAGGTCGTTGAAGACAGAGGGAGTCCGTCCATTGGGCATGCTCGCGCTGTTGGACAACGCGGGATTGGTATTCGATTCGCTGCACGAATCTATTTTAGAAATTGCCAAAAGCAATGGCGAGGAACTATTCAATGAGCCCATTGAAGTTCGAATCGCCTCCTCCTCGCATGGTGGTACAGGCAGCGCGATTGTCGCGGAAATTGGTTTCATGGTCCGGCAGTTGGCTGCCGAATTCGAGATACCAATCAACATCGAGTTAATCCTTACTTGCGCCACGCCGCACGGAATCTCGTCGACCGACTTGACTACGGCATCTGCCCTCGCGTGTTTGAATGAAATAAACCACTACTTCCGAAGCGAAGGGTTACATCCTCAAATCGATCAACTACCCGCATCGCAAGCCATCAACAAACCGCCATTCGATCATGTCTCATTAGTTTACGGTGGACAGTGCGGTAACCTGCGAGATTGGGAGGTCGCGATAACTCAAGTTGCGGACTATTTGTGGGCTAGCAACGAAACAGAGCTCGGGACCCGAATTGTAGCAGTACGAGAGCAAGCGTTTGCGGACGCAAACCATTTTCCAGACCAAAGCTGGACGAGTTGGCTCAGTACAGTAAACTCAAATCATTTGGAATTGTCGTCCGAGATTTCTCCAGACACTGCTGCTTGTCGACTGTGCCTGAGAGCAATTCTGCCGTGGTATTCTTCTCTGATCAACTTGATTACGGATCGCAAGAGTGGCGATGCGGATCTTTCCGTGCTGGATCCAAAAGTCCTGATGAAAATGGACTGCTTTGTTCAGGATATGTTTCGCAACAACCACTGGACCGCCCAGGCGTGGGTACGTGAGTGCATGATTCGTTTGGTGCCCACCGTCAACGCAAAAAACGCTTCAGTAGGATCGGAAGTCGCGCAAGATCTTCCACCAGCTCAGGCAAACAATGAACTGGATTCGACGCAACTTTCGGAATTGGAAAGTCTTTGTGATCAACTTGCCATCGACGTAGACGAAGCAGGCTGCAGAATCTCGAAGATGACTACCGAAATACAAGACAGTCTTGCAGATTGGCTTACTCGGCGTTGGCTTACCAACCCTCAGGCTTGGTCACAACTCAATCAAGTCCTTCAATTGATTGCGAGCAAAGTCAGCGTAAACTCCAACTCGCTTTTTGTTGTCGCCGAAAAGCTTGCTGCGAATCATGATGCACTTTTAGCTAAAATCTATTCTCAAGAGGGATCACAGCCAGATGGAATCAGTAACCAACTTCATGCCATAGCATTGGAGGCAAGGTTTCATCTTCTCGGCGCGAAGATGCTCGCAAGAATGGCGGAACACGTAACTTTTTTGCAAGATCTGTGGATCTCTGAATGCAAAATCCTCCATCACGAAGTCAGCAAATGGATGGACGAGTTAGCGCTGAGGCTTGGCGTCAAACTTAACGGCTCGCCTCAATCACAGTCGTTCCTAGCCGCTCTATTGAAAACGAGTGTCGATGACGATGTAAACAAAGAAGTGCGAAAGTCACTTTTGTTGTTGGTTTCCAATCGGCTAAGAGGTGTTCTTGGAACGTCAAAAATTCTTTTGAATGAAAACACAACCCCGTTTTATACATTTGAAAGTATTCTGAAATCCGCAACCGAGTCGTTCGAACCAAGATCCTTAAGGGAAACACCGTACGAGGAAAAGGTATTTCCAATTGCGGATTCGGCGGACGTGTCGAAAACTACGCCAGTATCGGCGTCGATTCAGACTAGTTCCGCTACCGCGACCGTTAGTCTATCAGCCGATATCCCGGTTCAAGCTAAGGCAATCGAAACCCAGGACTTGGATATCGAAATTGATTCCACTCGTCCCTACTTTGTCGAGTTTGGCGGTGCAGTTCGAAATGTCTTGATCACATCGAACCTGATTGCGGAACAACTCGAGCCAACACAAAAAGCAACGTTAGAAGAGAAAAAGGTATCTCTTTTTATCAATTCTCGATGCCAAGAAACGACGATCCTGTGTATTGCGGAACGGCTAGTACTCTCAGATTTAATGGAACGCGTCTGGATGCCCTCGTCGGAAATTTGGATGCTTGCAAGCCGAATTCCATCGCGAGTCGACGTAGATTGGTTGCCCGTTAATGGCTAACTACTTCCAACTGGATACGGTTTTCATTAGCCGATCTGCGTTAAGGAAAACTTCCGCGTTCCAGCCAGCTTTGCATGCGGCCTCAACGTTCTCGACCCGATCGTCTGTGAAAAAAATTCCTGAGGCATGGTGCCCCGACAGTCGCTGAGCTTCCGCATAAATGTGCGAGTCCGGTTTCATACTTTTGACTTCATAGGACAAAATCACTGGAGCGAACCAGCCTTGAACTTGAGGGTAACCAAGCTCGCCGATCCAATTCCAGTGTGCTTCGCAAGTGTTGGATAGGAGCCCCATTGGGATTTCCATATTGCGAATCTCCTCCAAGACAGGCAGGATGTGTGGATTCGGCACAAACATATCCGCCGCTGCTTGAAGCATATCCGCTGCATCCAATTCCTTGCCAATGGAATCAGAAATCCGCGCAACAAACTGAACACCGCTAATCAAGCCTGTTTCATATTCCGTCTGAAGTGGCCCATCCATAACGATGGAACGCATTTGCTGCGCAGCGATGCCAGCTATTTTGGCCATTTTTCGGATAGCCAAATTGTGGTCGAAATACAAAAGTACGTTGCCGAGATCGAAGTAGATGAATTGAGGACGCATTTTTTAAGTTTAAAGCTTTTCTTGGTTAGTTGTTTTCGGACTCTCAAGTCTGGGATTTCCAATTCCCGGGACACTGTGTTAGGGAGCAGTCAACCTCTGGGTCCATGCGTTGACTTGCTCCTTGACTCGGTCTGGGTTGCTAGACCCAAACGAGCAATACGATCGAATCGCCCCCGCGACCCCAAGCGTTTTTCGTATGCTTGCATCCAACGACGAATCGACCGACTTGATTTCGGCGTCGGTCAACTCCGCTAAAGAGACACCTCTCGATTTCGCGATCGCCACGAGTGCACCCACTTTGTGATGCGCCGTCCGCTGCGGCATTCCCACGGCAATCAAGCCCTCCATCAGCGCCGTCGCATCGAGGTACCCTTGATCCAATCGCCCCATAATAACCTGCGCCTGCAGTTCGGTTTGCTCGACAATGGGTATGGCCAATTCGAGACATGCGCTGACTGTATCGAACGAGTCGAACAACGGTGGCTTGTCCTCTTGCAAATCGCGATTGTAAGCCAAAGGCAATCCCTTGATCAGCACGAGCAGTGTCTGAAGATTGCCGACGACTCGAGCTGATTTTCCGCGTGTCAATTCCAGCGTGTCCGGGTTCACTTTTTGTGGCATGATCGAACTGCCGGTACAAAACTCATGCGGCAGTTTGATAAACCCGAACTCGGTCGTCGACCACATAATCCACTCCTCGGCCCAGCCGCTCAAGTGCTCCGAAATCATCGTCAATACAAAAACCGACTCGACCGCAAAGTCTCGGTCGCTGCTGATATCGACGCTGTTTGCCGCAACCCCCTCGAAGCCGAGTAATTCCGCGGAGTAGTGCCGATCAATCGGTAGGCTGGTGCCAGCAACCGCTGCACCACCGAGGGGACAGACATTCACTCGCTTGCGACAATCTGCCAGCCGGCCGCGATCTCGCTCCAGTTTTTCGATATACGCGAGCCAATAATGAGCCGCCAAAACCGGCTGCGCTCGTTGCATGTGTGTGTAGGCTGGAATGATCACGCCGTCGTCCATTTGGCATCGTTTTAAAAAAGCTCGCTGCAATCCAACCAGCAAACCATCCACCACATCGAGATGCTCTCGAACCCAAAGCCGGATATCCGTCGACACTTGGTCGTTTCGAGAACGAGCCGTGTGCAGTTTACGACCCACATCGCCAAGCCGGTCGATGAGGGTCTGTTCAATATGCATATGGATATCCTCAAGCTCGATCTTGAACGGCATTTCGCCGCGCTCGATTACCCCTTCTATATCCAACAGTTCTCGCTCGATGGCTTGAAACTCTTCTGGCTTGAGCAAACCCTGACGGCACAACATCCTGGCGTGCGCAATCGACCCGCGTATGTCTTGCTTGTACAGGCGATGGTCGACCGAAATACTTTCGCTAAAGCGGGCCAAGCGACTGTCCATGCCGCCGGAAAAGACGCCGCTTCGAGATAATGATGCCAAAATGTTTTCCCAGGTAGAGTAGATGGATTTCGTGCTATGATTGTCTTGGATTCCCCAAGATTCTCAAGCCATGAATAAAGGCAAAGCTATTGTTGTCTCAGGTTTTTCGCAGAACTCCGATCTCACTCCTTAACTTTATCAGCCAGCCGACTCGGGCGGTAGTAAGTGTTTTGGGCGTCGCTTTTGCTTTGCTACTTATCTTTATGCAGCTCGGCTTTCGTGGAGCAGTTGGTAACACAGCTACCATCGTCTACGGCAAACTTAGCGGCGACCTGGTCATGCGATCCCCCGATTATGTCCATCTTTATGAACCCCGCACGATTGACCGGTCTTGGATGAATATGGTCGCATCCCATCCCGATGTAGAAGCGGTCGACCCGTTCTTTATCATGTTGCACAAGTGGCAAAACCCTGTCAAGAATGAGAGCTGTAGTAATGCACCACCCGACGGCTCGTTTAGAACCGTTGGCATGATGGGAGTCCAGCTCGATCGACCCGTGATTCAGGTAGAGGAGCTTTCGAATAAAATCGAACTGTTGAAAAACCCAGACGCCTTGCTCATCGATCGAGCAACGCGAGCGGAGTACGGACCGGAAAATTGCAAACGTTTTTCGGATGACGACATCGACAAGCAAACCGAGATGGGAGGTCGCACGACGAGGATTGCCGGCCATTTCAAGCTGGGTACCGGATTAGCGACAAACGGTGCTGTTCTAGTAAGCGATGTTGGATTTGGGCGTCGTGCGGGAATTGATGTACGCCAGCGAGCTTCGCTGGGGCTCGTTCGACTCAAGCCAGGAAGGGATTCCGCTGCCGCTCGAAAGGCAATCGTTTCTTGGCTTAGCCAACGCGAGCCTCGTTCATCGTTAGCCGTTCAGATACTCACTATGGACGAACAGAAACGGTGGGAAAGAAAGCGGTGGCTGAACGAAACTCCCATTGGAATGATCTTTTCGATGGGAGTCGGCTTGTCGTTCATCATCGGGGCCGCCATCGTCTACATGGTTTTGGCGACGGACGTAGCAAGTCGCTTGCCGGAGTACGCGACCCTCAAAGCGATGGGGTATTCCCCGAGTTACCTTTCACAGACAGTGCTGCGACAAGCTTGGTTGCTGTCGATCGCGGGGTACTTGCCCGCTTTTTGTACAGCAATGGTTTTGTACCAGATCACATCAAGCCTATCAGGCATTCCAACATTTATGACCTGGGAACGCACCTTTGGTGTATTTGGCTTGTCCTTACTGATGTGTACGCTCGCCGGACTTTTAGCGGTTAGAAAACTTCTCAAAGCTGAGCCGGCATCGTTGTTCTGAAATCTTCAATGCGTCACTAACCAGCCAAGTCCCGAGATCGTTTTACAGCAGCCATGACCCCATCGATCACTGCCGATCGGAAACCGGCGCGCTCCATGGTGCTCAATGCAGCAATCGTGGTTCCCGCAGGACTTGTCACTTGTTCCCGCAAAATAGCTGGATGCGTACCCGTATCCTGTACCATCTTGGCGGTTCCCAGCACCGTTTGAGTAGCAAGCTCCAGCGCCGCTTGCCGACTCAAACCGGCCATGACGCCACCGTCACTGAGGGCTTCGATCATCATTAGCACGTACGCTGGTCCAGATCCAGAAACGCCCGTGACGCCATGCAACTGATCCTCGGTGACGCGAACGACTGTCCCAACCGCGCTGAAAATGGAATGACACCAATCGAAATCCACTTGGCTCACGCCCATCGCTGCCGCGATCCCGCTAGCCCCGGCCAGTGCCTGACATGGGGTGTTGGGCATCACGCGGATGATCCGCTCGGTTCCAAGACTACTGGCCAATTTCGCCAAAGAGACGCCGGTCACAATTGAAACTATAAGATGTTTGGCGGTAACGTACGGCGACAGGCTTGTTGCAATTTCAACTAGTATTTGTGGCTTGACGGCCAAAACAATGCGGTCGCATTTCGCAAACAATTCGTCCGGCGAAGACGCCAGCACACACCCTGGAAACTTATCGGCCAGCAATGCGTTTTGAGCTGTGTTGGTATCGCAAAAGGCAATTTCGCCGTTCGTTACCACACCTGCCTGGACTGCACCGCGGGCGATTGCGGTCGCCATTTGTCCGCCACCCAAAAAACCGAACTTCAAACCGCTCATGAATGGGACCAATGCGACTTGAGAACCTCTGCCGTCGCTTGCGATTTGTTCAGCACATAGAAGTGCACGCCCGGAACTCCACCTTTGAGCAACTCAGTTACCTGCTGTTGGGCAAACTCTACGCCCGCTGAGAACTGCCATTCAGGTTCTGGTTTTTCGCCCAGTCTCGCTACAAAGGAGTCCGGCAATTTGGCTTTACAGAGCGATGCAATTCTTTGAATTTGGGACAAGTTTGTAACGGGCAATATTCCAGGCACAATTGGGATCGAGATTCCGGCCGCAACGCAACGGTCCCGGAAATGAAAAAAGTCATCATTGAAGTAAAACAGTTGTGTCACAATGATATCGGCTCCCGCGTCAACTTTTCGTTTCAAATTGACGAGATCAACCTCGGCGTTTGGCGCCTCCTGATGCACCTCTGGGTAGCCAGCAACAGCAACCCCTAGTTGAGGAAACTTAGATCGGATTAAGGCCACCAAATCGTTAGCATACTTGAGTCCGCCCTCGGTCTGCGTAAATTCGGTTTGCCCCTTCGGTGGATCGCCTCGCAAGGCGACGATATGTTCGACCCCTTGGGCGATGGCGGTCGCAAGATATTCGCTTAACTGTTCCACTGTCGAACCAACACAGGTCAGGTGCGACGCCACTGGAACATCAAACCGAGATTTGACTT
>JANMNR010000316.1:0-2406 GCA_031368325.1 Pirellula sp. | reverse complement strand
GAAAGAATCCATGTAAGTCCTGGGTTTGGGGTGGGAGTCATTTGAATAAAATCTGGCGACTCTGACCCGTGATCTTGTTCTGCGGTTGCACGCAGAAACGTCACAAAATTCCAACCCCAAACCCAAGGAACAAAACTGATGATCATGCTCGCTCTCGACCTCGGCAAGTTCAATACCATGTGCTGCATTTACAACTCAAAAACGCGAAAACATGAGTTCATCAACGCCACAACCGAACGCACTTACCTCACCACGCTTCTCAAGAAAACTAAATGCGACCTCGTGGTCATGGAAGCTTGCGGCCCCTCCGGCTGGATCAACGATCTAGCCATCAGCCTCGGACACAAAACCCTCGTCTGCTCCACCAATGAGGACGCTTGGAAATGGAGCAACGTCAAACGAAAAACCGATAAGGACGATGCCTTCAAACTCGCCCGCATGGCTGCCATGGGCGAGCTCAAGTCGGTCCATATGCCTTCCGAAGCACACCGCGAGTTCCGATCGCTCGTCAAATATCGAAAGACCCTCGACTCCCGGATCTGCAAAATGAAATGCACCATTCGCGCGTGGTTCGTCAATCACGGCATCGCCATCGACACCGGAGAGAAAGCCTGGCACTCTGGCCGTACACTCATAAATTCATTCCGAAAACCAATCACTGACTGTGCCCCCAACGAACTCTGGAAAGGCGAACTCGATAACGAACTCACTCAACTCGACGCAGTCTCCTCGCAAATGGAGGTCGTCGTCAAGAAGCTTGAGGCTATCGGCAAGACCGATCCGCGTATCCAACGTGTTAGAACCATTCCGGGCGTCGGACCTCGTACTGCCGAGATCCTCGTTGCCTGCATCGACGATCCAAATCGCTTCGCAAATGGCCGCCAAGTATCCGCTTACTTCGGCCTAGTCCCTCGTCAATACCAATCCGGTGAAACGGATCGCAATGGCCGCATCACCAAACGGGGTAATCCACTAGCTCGTACGATTCTAGTCGAGTGCGCTTGGGCTTCGCTTCGTTACAACCAATGGGCCAAAGGTGTCTACGACCGCTTCTGTGGCAAGCAAAAGACTCGCAAGAAGAAGGCCGCTATCGCTCTTGGCCGTAAGATCGCGGTGCTGGCTTGGGCCATGCTCCGCGATGAAAAAGACTGGGACCCAAAACAGATGCTCAGCGTCACAGAGTCTTACGGCAAAGTCCCTCAACCACTCAAAGAAACACTGGAAAACATGAAGCCCAAGGAGAACAGCGACCAACGCAAGAGCCGACTCCGAAAGGAAGCCCGAGAAGCCAATCGAACGGTTGTCGCCGTCAATTCCAAATCAGCCACCGTCCTATCTGCCAAATCTGCTCAGTCAGCTAAATCCGCCAAGGTGGCCCCAGTACGAAACAACACCGCAAAAAAGCCATCGGTAAGAGCCGTATCGAAACGAACGACGACTCTACCCGAAACAAAAGCCAAACCAAGGCGAGCAAGAAAGCTAGTAGCTGCGGTCTGATGCATGCGTGCTCAAAAGCACCAAAACATCGAAGAACGAATCAGCCTTGCTCGCCTTTTTTCAAAACCACAGCTACGAGGACAACCAGTATTTTAGTCTGATGCACCAACATCGGAGAACGAATCGGACCTAGCAGCTTTTATACCACGATCTTTACTCGAATCCAAAAACGCCCTTTCAAACCATGAGCTACGAGGACAACCCGCCAATCGCGTCCCAAAGGCAATCCGTTGCCCGATGCCTCGACATCGCAGATGCGCAAAAGGGACCTCATAGCCATTTATTCTTCCAACTAGCTTTCCCCTAACACAACCCATTCACCCTTAATACAGACGAGTCAGAAAGAGCATCCTCCGCCGAACACAATGGATATTAGACAAGGACAAGACCTAACCCTACCGCGCCAAGCACCGATACCAAATGACACTGAATTTTCGCATGGACAGATCGCGAGAGCGAACTTAGAAACGTCAGACGCGTCGCCCTAAACAATGTGCCAGCGTAGAACGGAAAGGCGGCTTGCAGCTCATCGAAGCACAATGCAAGCCGCAACCAGATCGGACTCATCATCGCTCAAGATGTTTGAACCGTGCATGGATAACTGAGAGAATGCAACCTGCCCCGCAGGCCTAGAAGAGTGAAATGCATTCACAACTCGAATAGTCGGCTAATCAACCATCCTTGCCTAAAGAAATTGCGTTAAAACGGAAGCGATCGCCTATCGAAGCTCACCAAGCAACGTCACCGGTGCCATCCACTACGCCGAGTCTTTATTCGCCACGTAAGGTGAGCGAATAAAGATCGTCTCCGCGGCTGGCACCTGGAGAACGGACCAAGAAAATGTAGGCCCAAAACAAAAATCAAAAATAGTGGCGACCGTCACTTGCCAAACCAGGACTTCATAGTCGA
>JANMNR010000268.1:0-2583 GCA_031368325.1 Pirellula sp. | reverse complement strand
CAAAGAGAAGCGAATAATTCCGTCGAGCACTTATACTACCTCAGTGATGCAAAAGCAGTTTGTAACTCGCGAACGCCGTAGGAAATGACCGCTTCGCCCGCCACAACACCACTGGATATTTCAACATACTCTCCATCCGATCTTCCAATGGAAATACGTCTTCGTTCGACGTAGTCGTCCGGCTTCTGAACAAAGACAAATGCATGCAAGCCATCACGAAGGATTGCTTCGGCCGGCACAACCAAAGTAGGTGGACCCTCGGAGGATTTAAGTAACACCGTAAGTTGCATCCCATCCCGAAGTAGCAGTTCGTTCTTCAGGACTGCATCGGTAGGCGTTAACCAAATTCGCTGTGTACGAGTCGTTTCGCTAACGGTTGGTCCGACCCTCGCCACATGCACCGGGAATTGAACGCTTGGATTCGCCAACACTGACGCCTTACCACTACTGTCACTTGAGACCAAACTTCGAAACTGCGTTGGCACATGAGCCTCAATCCAAACGGAACCCAGGTTCTGAATCTCAACTAACGATTGGTTAGATACGACTGTCTCGCCCAAAGTGCCAACCCATGAAACGATACGACCATCGATCGCGGCCCGGACGGGTAAGAAATCCATAACCTCTTTTTTGTCGGATATGGAATCGACCTCCTCAGATGTCAATCCCAATGAAGTGAGTTGCCGCTTCAAGCTTTCTGCACGACCCTCCAATTGATCGGCTTTCGAAGTCATTTCCAATAGAACCCGACGCGAGACGGTATCGCCGCTTACTTCCCCCAATCGGCTTGCTCGTTTTCTCGCTAGGTTTGCGTCGAGGGTTGTTCGCAACAAATCCAATTGCAACGCATAAAACTCTTGCGAAACAATCTCCATTAAAACATCCCCAACTCGAAACTTCTTGCCTGGACTGAGCCTATGAGAATGAATCGTACCAGAGAGTTGAGAAGAGGCGACTGACCGATTTTCTGGTGGAAGTGAGACACTCGCAGCAAGTGAAACCGTATTTGCCATCGATCGATGCGTTGCAGTCGCTGTCTCGATGCCAAGTCGCTTTCGATCGACTTGTGTAAGCTTAAGTACGCCAAGAAAAAAAAGACTAGATAGCTCATGCCCACCTTTGACAACGACACGGTCGCCTGGGTAGAGATCACCCTGAATGATCTCGATGGCTGAATTCGCAAAGTCTCTGGAAAGCAGCTTGCTGATTCCGATCTTGACGTTGCGTTTTTTATATTCCGCTGAACTGCGCGTCGACGCCTCCTCAACAAAAACATAGGTTTGAAGTCCATCGCTATAAACCGACCGCAACGGGACGGCCATTCGATCATTCTGAGTCTTTGTATAAATAGTCGCACTTCCAACTAGGCCAGGAACGACGGCAGGGTTTGAAACTGTGGCCCAAGCCCAACTGACTTGCGACGTTGCATCTAAACCTGCGTCGATTCGATCAATCGTACCCTCGATCATGGAAGTCAAATTGCCGAACTTTAGTTGTATGCTTTGACCAACGGAAACGTCGAACAGATCTTTTTCGAGTAGCTGCAATCTCACCCAAGTTTCATCGTTGTTGACAATCTCGAAAAGGTGTTCAAAAGCATCCACGAATTTTCCTTCTGAAAGATCCGAATGGACTACCTTGCCTGCGATGGGAGACCGAACCATGTGCCGAATCGGCTGCTTGTCGGCGCGATCGAGCGCATCTGCGCCGATGCCCAGCGTGCGTGCACGGATGCGAACGATCGCGAGATTGTTTTCGCTTTGTTGGTGCGCATTTTCTAATTCCAGAAGTCGCTGTGTCGGCACAACACCAGCGTTGGCCGATGGCCGGGTGATTTCCAATAACTGGCGGTTGAGTGCTAGCTCCTTTTTCGTAAGGTCATACTCCAATTGGAGTGCCTCAAGCTCTCGACTGGATAGCTCAGCCACCACTTGTCCCTTAACGACAGCGTCGCCTGGTCGAACGAGTAATTTGGTAATTCGACCTGATATTTGGGCCGAACCGAAGGCTTTCGCATTCCAGGGCGCGACGGATTCTGCATAAGCAAAGAGATTCGTAGATACGGTGCCAACTGAGACTTCGGCGGTCTCCAATCCTATGGCGCTGCGCGCTTGCCCAGAGAGTGTGATATATCCTCGTGCGGTATCGACTTGCACGCCTTTTGAGGGCAGCGGCTGATGGCCCTCGTGAGCCAGAGTCGCTGAACTCGCAAGTACCAGTGATAGAAGAAAAGCTACACGCAAGAATCCCTCGTTGTTCATTTGCACTACTTTAAGAAAGAATCTGGCGCAGGCAGCGGTTCGCTAGATGTTTTGGCCGACTTCACAAACTCATCGATACATGGGGGACAACAGAATTGATAGGGCTTTCCGTCGATCACCCAGGTGAAGTTTGGGTTCGCTTTCGTCTCAGTGATCGGGCAAATTCGATCTCCTGCTTTGGGGTTCATATCATGTTCCGACTTTATCCCTTTAAACTTTTGCGAAGCAGTTATGTTTCCGTTCGCAGCAATATCAGCGGCTGTATAACGTCCCCCAGGAGATAGGTAGAGTTCTCGCTCGGAATCATCGCCAAGCTTGGCTG
>JANMNR010000246.1:0-22813 GCA_031368325.1 Pirellula sp. | reverse complement strand
TCGCGGCCCACGGTGTGGATATTCCAACTGCCGTTTATCAACCGGTCGGATGCGATGCATGCCGAGGTGTTGGTTTCAAGGGGCGATGTGGTGTATTCGAGTGTGTGAGAATCGACGCAGAGTTGGCCCAAGCGATCACCGCCAATGCAAACGAAGCAGAGATCCGAAGCTTGATTCGCGCCAAGGGCTTCGAAAGCCTGACGGTAGAGGCGTTGAAAAAAGTCAGTGATGGAGTCACGAGTTTTGATGAAGCTTTGTCTGTTCGATGGCTGTAACAAATTTTAAAGAAGGATGAAAAGACATGAAAGTTCTCATTTTGGCAATCGGGATTGGAACGATCTCAGTTGCGGCGTATTGCCAGCAACAGCCGACCAAGCAGCCTGAAAAGGTAGTTGATGAGAGGGCGTCAGCGGACGACACTCCAAAGGTTACGAAAGAAAAGACCATGAGCTTTTGGATGGCGAAGAAACTGGAGCTTTCCAAAGCCATACTGGAATCGTTGACCAAAGGAGACTTTGAGACACTCGCAAAAGATGCAGAGCAGATGCGAAAACTCGGGAAACTGGAAGGATTTGTGCGTCGTAACAAAGTGTATCAAAATCAACTCCAGAACTTCGAAACGGCTAACCAAGAACTCGTACGGCACTCTTCTCGCCGCAATGTCGAAGGTGCTACGCTTGCATTCAATCAACTAACGACCAGTTGCGTTGCATGCCATACGATGCTGCGAGAGGGAGTTGAGTAGGTGGGAGTTCCGAAAACGTATCGCTAATCTCGGCAAAGCGCGTTCCGTTCGGGTTGGTCCGGACGGAAGCAAGTGGGAGCGAAACGACTGACCCTTGTATCAATTTCCTCGCGCGATCCAAACGGAACAATCAGCGTGCCTAAGCACGTATTTGGAAACACTTCCAAGCAGAATGCTATTTAGCAAACCACCTCCAGTATTCCCAAGCACGACAATGTCGCTTTGAGCGTTCTTGACGAAGCGCACTATTCCATCTCCAACATGGTTTGCCTCTAGAACATGCGTTGAAACGGTCGGGGTAAGTTCTCGAAAGCGTTTTGCTGCAGCGTCCAACTCTCGTTTTTTAAAGGACACGATTGCATCGAAGTCGAATGGGATTGGTATTTCAGAGTAGTTGAATGGTATCGAAACGACGTTCACCAATTCCATTTTAGAATTCGGTCCCCAGCCGAATTGAGATAGCTGATCAAGGACGGCTGCCGACGCTTCTGTTTCGTCGTACGCAATGGCGACATCTATCGGGCGTTTTGCGTTCTTTAAACCAGTTGGTCTAACGACAAGGACCGAGCAATTCGCATGGGTCGCGACAAAGTCGCTAGTACTTCCGAACATGCGCTCGAACAACGAGTGCCCTACCGCCCCTAGTACGATCAAATCACAATTGCGAGCTTCCGCCGATTGTAGAATTTGAGTTCCAATATGTCCGTTACCGACAACGAGTTCCAATGTTGCATTGGCACCGTCAAAAATGCCATTCATTTGATCGAAAAGCGAGACCGCCTTTTCTTTGTCCGCTATCTCCAGTCGCTTCGTGAATTACGCGACGTCACCCGCTCCATGCAGTTGCGGGATATTGCTAACAAACAAAATGGATAGCTCAAGTTTCTCCGCATGTGGCAAGTGAGCTAGCAGCCAAGCCGCTTCTTCGGCAAACTGAGAGCCATCGGTCGCAAGTAGAACCTTCATTTTTGTGCCTCTATCCAACGAGTCGTCGTACAAATACCAAAACGATAACGATTGCGAGTACGCCTGCACCGATCCAGCCCAACACGTGAGAACTGGGAAGCTCTTTCATCCATTTAAGCATAATGTTTTCCTCTCCTAACAACTGTGCAAGCGAGCGTTGCGTGTTTTTCACTCGAGTCTGCTTCGAACCACCACCACTGGGCATTTCGCTTGATGCGTTACTTTTGCTGCGACGCTTCCAAGTAAAATTTGCGACAAACCCGATCGGCCGTGCGTGCCCAGTACAATCAAGTCGATACCATGTTCTGTCGTATAGCGGAGGACCTCAGTGGCTGGCTCACCATCCGCCGTAGCTGCAAAAAGCTGCTTTCCAATCCGCCAGCTTGGTTCGAATAAAGTGTGAATTTTTTGTTCTGCAACCGAAGCGGATTCGTGGATGTAGGTATTCAACGCAATCCCTCCACCAAAGACTGGCGTGTTGGTTGGCACATCCTCTAGTACATGGAGAACATGCAGTTCGGCATTGAATTGACTGACAAACAAGCGTGCATACTCGGTTGCTCGTTCGCTATTACCGCCTAAGTCAGTTGCCAACAAAATCTTTTTGATTTCAAGCACAGTAGTTTCCTGCGTAAATTATGGTTGAATTCCGATTGGGTTTCAGTCCAAAACCAACACTTTCTTGCTATGCATGAATCTTAGAAAGTACCTTATCCATCTCGGTGGCAGTAAAAGCTCTCACCGTCGTGGTGTGCACGTTTCCCATCGCACCGATGTGAAGCAGGAATGCGGTCGCGGTTTCGTCCTCGGGTGCCTCGAAAATCAAGACGCCATCGTGATCCCCGAGGGTCCAGTAGACTCCTGTAACCTTTACCCCCATTTTCTTGGCCGTTGCTTTTAGTGACGCGGCGCGCTTCGTCGTCTCGTCAATTCCCTTGATGCCTTGCTGCGTAAACTTGATGTTGGTGATGAATGTTGCCATGGAGTTTGCATTCTTGCAGGAAATTGGGATTCGACAGCCCTTTGAAAAGACGGAATCAAAAGGCATGTCTTCTCTGAAGCAAATTCTGAACCAACTGCGATATGAAGACCAGGAAATTGAAACGGAAAGGAATGAAGCAAAAATTCTTGCAAAACGAACGCCATAGCGTTGCCTCATGCGTGCCGTTTTGACTCATGTCCCATGCGTAGTGTGCGAATGTTGAAGCGGTGAGCCCAGCAGTTTTGAACGGTACTCTATTAACGTTGTTGGCTCCATTACAACCCAGAATAGCCCTTATTCAAGTCGTTTTTCCGTGGCCAATTCGAATCATTTGCAAATCGACTCGAACTCCGCGGATGATTACAATGAGCTAAATTGACGCTCCACATTCGAACAGGTCGACATGAACAACCAGTCTCTTGCCCAACATCGACAAATCTTACACGATGCTTTTTTCGAAGATCGCGATCAAGAACTGTTGGACTTTCTGGAGTATGAGATGAAGGCCACAGACCAGCAGGAGCAGGAACAAATGCTCATCAAAGCTGGAATCGATAACCCCGAGGTGCTACGAACTCTTAAGCGTTTGGGAGTCACATCGGAATCGATGACAGCCTTTATGCTTCTGCCGTTGGTTCGATTGGCATGGGCTGATTCGAAAATGCAGGATAGTGAGTTCGAGTCCATTCTGAAAGCTGCTTCGGATGACGGAATCGCCTACGGTACTCCGTCCTACCGATTGTTGAGTCGCTGGCTAGACGAAAAACCGACGGAGAAAATGCTAGATGCATGGACAAAGTACGCTCAAGCCGTGGCACGCGAGCTAGACGAAGCGAGTTTGGACGCATTTCGCAATGCGACCCTTGGACGTGCGCGTCGTGTCGCCCAAGCTTCTGGGGGCTTTCTGGGCTTGGGTGAACGAGTTTCTGAAAACGAACGTCATGTCCTGCAAGACCTAGCGCACGCACTTACAAAACCTACTTAGGACCTGTGCTCCACCCTGCGTCTTTAGAGCTGCGGATGGACGAATGGTTTCCCACGTCGAAACGTATGGCGGCTCGTTTCCTCGAACGCATCACTTTCGTGGAAGTACATGTAGTGTGTTATGGTGATCATCGTCTCGGTAATCTCGATCTTGTTGAGCGTGTTTTTTTCTTGCTCGCGCCCTCGCCCCCGCCTGGAGGTGGTGGTGCCGCATTGGGCGATAATAATTCCGTGGTCTCTGTGTTCCCCAGGATAAAAGTCTAACGAGTTCCCAATGTACGCCCGGTGCAAATGTCCACCGAGAATCATGTCGATGTTCAAGTCATTGAACCTCTCTATCGCTCTTTTCGTGTGCGGCATGAGGCTATCACTCAGGTGATCCGGGGCTGGAGCAAACGGATGATGTGCCACCACGATTCTTGCAACTCCAGGTGGCGTCTCCACAAACGCTTGCTCGCATAAGTCCAATTGCCATTTGGATATCCGGCCATTGCTGATCGCGGTGCGAGGCGAGGTGGAATCCAAACCAACGATCACGGCGCCCTCAATCGTGAGTACGGGATTGAGTTCTTCTGAAATGATCTCACGATAAAGACAGTGGGGATCAAACAAACGCTCGACAACACGATAAAGAGGCACGTCGTGGTTGCCTGGAATGACCAAACGAGGAACGAGGGGCAGTCGTTCCATATACTGCTTGGCCGCTTCGAACTGCTCTCGCTTGGCCCGTTGGGTAAGGTCTCCATTGACAACGATAGCGTCAGGATGCATGGCGAAGGCCAATCGCATCGCCGCGTCGCCGACTTTTTCGAGATACGGGGGCCCAAAATGAAGGTCGGAGATTTGGAGAAGCCTGATGTGTTTTTCAGTGCGATCCACGTGTTTAGACTCTAGAGTAATCGGTTGTTTTGCGAGTAATAAGAGTAAGTCAATTCGGCTGCGACTGGAATCCCACCTTTGTAAAGCGTGATTGGTACGGCTTTTGCCTAAGAGTTGTGATGGGGTACAACGTAGTGCCGCATGGATGAACCTTTGGTGAATTCAAACTGGAATAAGAAAATGAGTGACGATAAATCCCGCAATTCAAAATTGAAAAAGACTCTTGAGACCAAACTCCACGAGTTGTTAACAAGAGCCGCAGAGATCGAGTCCGAACTGAGCGACCAAGGGGACAGCGACTGGTCCGAGAACGCAATCGAGACCGAGAACGACGAAACGCTCAAGGGAATTGAAAACGTAACGCAACAGGAAATTCGCGAGATAAAACTGGCGCTACACAGGATCGATTCGGGAACCTTCGGAACGTGTTCTGATTGCGGAAAGAAGATTTCCGAACAACGCTTGGCTGCGCTTCCGTTCTGCAATACATGTATTGATTGTGCATAAACGAGGGCGTCGTGAAGCGCGCAGTGTGCGGACTGTTGCCAAAAAGTCTCACAATTGCGACTCTTTCAGGCAAGGCAACCAGGTTATGAGTTCAATCGGGTTCGTGCTCAATGAGATGTTTCTCGCGCTCCTGCCCGATGAGCTTACGTAATCGAACACGAGCCACGGATGGCGGAGCAAGACTACGGAAAAATGGTTTATCCATCTGTACGAGAGAGATAAGTCAGCTGACTATCAGCGAGATGTTTCGCAATTTCACGCCTTAGAGTTTCAGCACCAAGACAGGACAGGTTGCTAGGCGAACGATACGTTCGGTCACACTTCCCAGCAATAGTCGGCTGACGCCACTTCGGCCATGCGAAGGTATGACGATCAGTTCCGCATTTAGCGATTGAGCGCGGTCCGTACAGACAGTTCCTGGATCGCCGATAAGCACTTCCCGAGTAACGCCAGCGTATCGCGAGTCTTGGAACTCGCCAGTCATGAGTTTTTGGGCGTATTCGATTCTAGGCCCATCATCCATGGCTTCGATTGGAAATCCTGCGGGTGCCAATGACACGAACGTGGGCAAAACGTGCAATATGTAAATTTGGCTTGGGTCTGCCGCTAGTTCGATGGCTTTCTCAACCGCCGTATGCGAATGTTGCGAGAAATCGTACGGTACAAGAATTGGGCGTTGGATGTTCCAAGACATTTTGCAGTTTCCTGTTAAAGATAGGGAGTCGATACGCTTCAAGGGACCAAGCCAGTCTCATTTGCGAATAGCGTTCCAAAGCCGCATGTTCGCGTCGACAAAATCGTTTCATCCAGACTATTTTTACTTTTTGTAAGGGGACTAAAAGTCGCGAAGTGAGCTGGGCAAAAATCCATGAGCTACATTGTCAATCATTGCCGTGAGAGTCCATGAAATCGAACCATCAACCTAGCCAAAACCATTCGCTGAAAAAAAGTGAGTCTTGCATGACCAAGTATTGTCTCGCTCTGTTCCTTTCACTTTGCACCGTTGTAGCAACCGGCAAAGCTGAAGATCCCAGTGTGTCGTTTCTGAGCTACACGGGTAACGACCTGTTTCCAAGCTTCATTATTGCCACCGCCTCCGTCGATTGGAACGGCGATGAACAGCGCGCTGAGGACAGGAAAACAGACAGCGATCCGGAACTTGAGGAGGGTGAAACTCCGCTGGTTGGCGACGAAAACGGCAGTGTTGGCGTCGAAATAGAAAACGTCCCTGCCGGCGTCGTCATTACCGTGGAGATTGTCGGCGAAGGATTCCTCAAAAAATCCAAATGGGAAGGGGAAATCGAGGATGAACTCGACGTCCTTCATATTTATCCTAAGGCAAATTGGGATTATGAAGCGCTTCGTCGCTGCACACAGCAAAAGCCTGCTAACCTGAAAATCAAGGTTTCCTTCGACGGCGAAGTTGTTGTAGAGATTGATGAGACCATTCAGCTCCGATCGATCAACGATTGCCCCTTCTACATCAAACTCGACAATGATGACCAAGATGTTGAGGACATTTCCATCACCTTCGCCGCTTATGTCAACGAAAACCATCCGTGGATTGACGGGATTCTCAAAGAAGCTCTCGATGCAGCGAAAGAATCCGGAATCATCAACGGTTTTACTGGCTATCAATCAGGGAGTCAGGACGAAGTGATTTCGCAAGTGTTCGCGATTTGGAACGCTCTTCAACGACGCGGGATCAAGTACAGCGACGTCTCAACTACGATTCCAAGCAAATTTGCGTACAGCCAAACCGTTCGTTTTCTAGACGACACAGTTGAGGCTTCACAGGCCAACTGCGTCGATGGGTCTGTGCTTATGGCCAGCATCCTGCGAAAGATTGGCCTAGATGCGTATTTGGTCATGGTACCTGGCCACTGTTTCCTAGGGTTTTCAGACAGCAACAAAGAAGAAAAGGTCATGTTCTTCTTGGAGACGACCATGTTGGGTAGCAACAATCTAAAGCCTGTGAAAGACCTTCCCAAGTTGCCTTCGAAAATAAAGAAAGACGAGTTCTCCGCCTCCTATGCTACGTTTGTCTCCGCACTAGAGAGAGGCAAAGAAAACTACACGCAAAACGAAGCTGCATTCGCTTCGAACGAAGACCCGGATACGCAATTGATTTCGATCTCGGAAGCGCGCGATATGGGGGTCATGCCTTTAAGCGCACCCTCAGAGAAGACAAAGCAAAAACTGCGATAAAACCAAGTCATGCAGTACACTCCGTGCCGTTGTGCCTAGTCAAAACGGCGCGGAGGGCCGAGCCAAACTGCGCTTAGTCTACTAATCCTAGACCGAAGAGGATCATGTTAATGCCGATATGGAATGCATCGTCGCGAACATAGCCGCGGCATTGCATCGAGTGTTTGCTTTCCATAGCACAGCTCAAATCGTTGGGGCAAAAAAGCATGACAATTCGCCCCTTCCACTCCAGCGCTTGAATCTCGGCTGGTCCCTCTCGCTTGGCTTTTCTTAAATCCGAATTTCCATCCGACGGATCGATCAAGTTGACGTTCCCAAGGTCAAAGCTTCCGAACTGATTCTTTTGTAGCAACGGGCTCTTGGGTTCCAACGTTCGCCAAAACGAATCGGGCAAAGCCTTGGCGAACTCCTTGCGAACACTCTCCGTAAAATCAGCTGAGGCGCAAATAGCATCGCCCATGACAAAGCCGCCCGTCTCGAAATGCTTTCGGAGGCCATAGGCCTCTTCCTCAGAAAACGAAAACTTGTTCCTGCCATGGATATAAAGAAGAGGGTACTTTTGAATTTCGGTGCTGCTAAGCGCCACCATCGGAGTTTTGCTCTCAACCAGTGCATGTGTCCAGTTGTGATAAACCTCAAGGAGGTTTGACACGGCTCGCGTGGTGTCATCGGCGCCGCCGACATGCATGATCTTGCCAATTGCCAATGAACCGCGATCAAGCGACTGCTTATTCCGTTGCGGCTGTACCACTTGCACTGCATCCAATTTGTCCTTGAGCTCCCGACCCGTTGCATATGCGGCAACGTTGATCCCCAGCTTCACGGCGTTCGAGATATCCGCATCTACGGCTGGGCTATGTTTCGTGCGAATCCCATAAGATCGAGCGAGTTCCCAGCGACACGATAGACTAATCGGCGAATAGACGACGCTCGTTCGGCAACAAGCGTCCAAGCCGTACAGCCAAAAATCCTTGGGTAGAGCATTGGGATCGACTTTCGTTTCGGCAGCCCAGATGGGGTGCGAGGGAGCGAGTTTTTGCATCGGTTTGTCGAATATCTTTTCCATCTCCATGCGAAACGACTTTTCAAACTCATCCCCTTTGCAGCCATCTCCATTGCACGCTTCTGCAAAAATGAACCCGTTTTGTTCAACGTATTCCTTGAGCAGCTTTCGCTGAGCATCGTTGAGTTTGAACTCCCGCGTGCCACTGATGAAAAGAATGGGGGTCTCAAGCAAAGAGGTAAGCGTGGCTCGTTCGAGTCGGATCGATTGCCAAGCGAGTTCTCGTTTCCAAACCGATTCAATTTGCCCCGTCAGGTTCTGAATGGAGCGGCGATGCTGTTGCCAGTCGTTGTCATTTCCAAATTGCAAATGACCGATGACGACTTGGCGTTTGCCTTTGCTCAGAAACAAAAGGGCCATGGCAGTCGAGCTGACTGGATCTAGAAGTGGTGCATCAGAAAACGAACCACCTATCTGCTGGGTCTGCAGGAGGAACTCAGCACCCTCGCGGTACCAATCGTGTTGTCCGATAAATCGTTGCCCAGTCAATCTGCCAACCCGCTCCAAAGCGTACATGTAGTAAAGAGGGTAACCGCCGGCGCCGGGGTTTCGACCGACCGCAAAATTCCTAGCCAACCAATCCATCGGTGGACCTGAATCAAATTGAAGATCGTCATTGTCGTTCTTTCCACTTCCGCAACAATAGATCTGATTCTTACCTACGGTCGCATCCTTGCTTGAGGCTGCGTCCTGCAAAATGATCATCGAAGCAAGTCCAGCACAGGTCATACTGCCGGTTGGCCCGCCGTTACCCTGATAACCCCATCCGTCGCCTCTTCGCACTCGTTGCCAATAGGCTGCACATTTTAGAAAAACACCGTTGTCAATTGTTATTCCAAGCTTACTCGCCTCCCACAACCCTAGAACTGCAAACTGGGTGTTTGACTCATCGCCATCCCCAGGTGTATCACCGTATGCCCAGCCACCAGAACTTGATTGACGCGATACAAGCCATTGAACCAATTCCTCAATCTTCTTTTTATCCTTTGCAGGTTCAGCAGCACAAAGCACCATGATCATCAAGGCAGCTTCGTATGTCTTAATCGGCTCACGATTACGAATGAAGTTTAGGGCCCTGGCTACCTCGGGGGACTTGGCATTCTTACCGGCGCTGAGAAGAGCAAGAGTGACCAGGGAAGTTTGGCCTGCTCCATACCCCGAATGCCCCTCCCAGGAGCCACTACGCGGGCCGTCTTTCTTCTGCTGGAACACCAAATACGAAACGCTTTTTTCGATCGCCGCCGCAACGTTGGCTGGCGTGGCAATGGTTTGTGATTCCGCCCGAGAAAGAAACGATACCGCCGACACGATGGAGACAAACGCAAAGAGCGCATTGCGCATAGTGACCTCAGTTGCCAAAGTGATGGGACAGTAGTGAGTGCTTGCTGCTCGTCCTATTCGACAAACCGGCGTACGTTTTCTTCGCAAACCGGCGAAATGATCCCACGTTCTGTCACGATAGCCGTGATCAGCTCAGCCGGAGTTACGTCGAAAGCCGGATTGTACACATCGATTCCCGTCGGTGCGGTTTGACGCCCTAGTCCGTTGGTGATTTCCTCCGGCTTGCGCTGCTCAATTGGAATGGCGTCGCCGCTGACGATCGACAAGTCAAATGTGCTTCGCGGTGCGGCCACGTAGAACGGAATGTTGTGATACTTCGCTAAAACGGCGACCCCGTAAGTACCGATCTTGTTGGCCGTGTCCCCGCGTGCCGTGATGCGGTCGGCACCAACGATCACCGCTTGTACCCGTCCCTCACGCATGACTTGCGCTGCCATCGAATCGCAGATAACCGTACAAGGGATCTCGCGCTGTTGCAGTTCCCAGGCTGTCAATCGCGAGCCTTGAAGCAACGGGCGGGTCTCGTCGGCGAATACATGAATCTTTTTCCCGTGGTCCTGAGCCGTAAAAATCGCCGCGAGGGCTGTCCCATACTCGGACGTCGCAAGTCCGCCGGTGTTGCAATGTGTAAGCACCCCTGAATTGTCATCCAGCAACTGCGATCCAAATTCACCGATCGCATGGCACATTTGACGGTCTTCGTCGTGAATCAAACGCGCTTCGCGAAGCAACGCCTGGGCAAGATCGACTGCAGACGCGACGTTTGGATTGCGTTTCACGATTCCTCGCATCCTATCGAGGGCCCAAAAAAGATTTACGGCGGTTGGACGGCTGGTGGCCAAATAATCACACGCCGCGAAAGCAGCCTCTCGCGACTCGCCTACGCTCTGGCCCGAAGGAATACAGGGCTGAAGCCCCAAAACGACACCATAGGCCGCTGCAATTCCAATCGCTGGCGCACCCCGCACTCGCAACATGACGATCGCCTCGAAGGCTTCTTCGATGGTTGAAATCGATAGAACCTTGAGCTGCATCGGGAGCAAAGTTTGGTCGATCAATTGGAGGCAACCACGCACGTCGCCTGACCATTGCACTGAATAGACCTCTTCAACAGGAGATGAAATTTCCGTCATGAGGATTGCGACTCAGTTTCTAAAGCGTTTTCGCCATCGGCAAACGGTTGCGCAAGTAGCTCCTGAACCCGCGCCACAAGACGATCCATCGCAAAGGGCTTGTGCATGTAGTCGTCGGCCCCGAGTGTTCGCGCATACGCCTCATGACGTTCCCCTTCGTTTCCAGTCACCATGATGACTCGAACATAAGGTCTCATGCTGCTCCGCAAGTGCTCAAGCACCAAAAATCCACTGCGGCCAGGCATCATCATGTCTAGCACCATCAAGTCGGGATTAACCGTGGCGATCGCCGCCACTCCCTGATTACCGTCAGGAACATGAGTGACTTCGTACCCGAGCTTTTGCAACGCAAACTTCACGGGCTCGGCAATTTCGAAATCATCGTCCACAATCAAAATGCGTGGCGTACGGTTTTCGATTTGCCAACCAGGAGCAATAGGCATAGTTTACCAATCAAGGTGGGATGATGGCTGAAGGGAATCCCTACGTTCAGCGCATTGACTCTCTTAGTATAGCAGTCTTTCGAATCAAAGCACTATCGGCTGCGTCCACCATTGCTTCCAAGTCCATCCGGGTGGTGGGATAAATGGAATCACAGTCCACCATGGCATTTCCTTGATATCCCGAGGAGGCGACGAGGGCACTTCCTTTGGGCCGACGGTTTTTGACGGCAATGCAAGGGTCCAGCCTGACTCTGGTGTAGCTAAATTAAGGGCTTGATGGTGTTCTTTTTGTCTTTGTTCTATCCAAGCCAGCGTTGGAAAAGTGGAGTCGCCTGGCAAAATCGTATTGGCATGCTTCAATCGGTAGCGGGCCAATTGAAAGTCTTCTTTCGCAACGGCGGCCAAACTCAAATTGGTCCAGGCGGCGGTGTTCCATGGATGCAGCGAAGCCGCTTCCTGCCACTCCGCCTCGGCAAGATCCCATCGCCCTTGACGTGCGAAACCGTTGCCCTTCCTGACCTGAGACGAACCCCGCATGATCCACGGCAAGTCCAGCGTCGCGTTGACCGAATTGTTGGTGGGGGCTACCAATGCCCACGATTGGCGAGCCGAAGCCATCAATACTCGAACGTCACCTCCCTGATTTTGCATCGATAAGTCGGGAAATTCTTTTTCTGCCTGCAAACGATTGATCGAGTAAGTTTGCTCCTTGATTTTCAAACCGCTATTCACATCGGTAACCGTCCAATGGACCGCGATGCTCTCTACTTTTTGTTTGGGCTTGAAGATGCGAAAGCGTTTGTTTTGTGTTGGATCGGGAGGAGGGGTGTCGAGATCCGCGTTTAAAACATACCCCTGCAAAACGTAGTCCATTCCAGCCTGTCGAGCTGCACTCAAGGTTGCCATGTCGTTGGGTTGATTGTCGTACGAAACCAATTGAATCCCACCAACTCGCTCCAATTCGGCTGGGTGCAAAGCGGCAACCAACGGGTTGGGATTTGGTTGCGCGATCACCATCATGCTTTGAAGTCGCTCGGCCAAGGCAGGCTCACCACCGATCGGCGCAACCGCCACACGAACCATCCCGGCCTTGGGTACCTGAGATGCCTTCCAAGTATGCATCGGAGCCGTCATGCGGCAACCGGCAAATAGCAGGAGCCAAACCGCCAATAGGCAGACAGGGACGTTGCTCGATTGCTTGGTCCAATTGATGTCTCGCATATTTAATTACCTCAAGCACCACATTAGCGGAATTCCAGTAATGTGAGCAATACAACTTTGCACGCGTTCGACTCGCTTTCAAATTGCTATCGCTTTGGGAGAAATCAGCAACGTGAGAAACAGGCTGGCAGACTGTCCGACTTTACGAAGCGACGATACACTTTGTGCGACGAAAAAACGCCAGCATTCGAACCCGGAAAACCGAATTAACCAAATGAATTTCAACTACGACCGCAACGCCCTCATCGCCCTTGTTCGCGAGCATGCACTTCAATTTGGGGACTTTACGTTAGCAAGTGGAAAAAAGGCCTCTTATTATTTGGACTGCCGAACAATAACGCTACATCCGAAGGGAGCAAATCAAATTGCGGCTGGTATGCTGCAGATGATTCTCAACCAACACTTTGGAGTCGTTCCTGATGCGGTCGGCGGATTGGCCATCGGGGCCGACCCGATCACTGCATCGATCGTGGTTCATGCAGGCTTGCGCGATCAACATTTGCTCGGTTTCATGGTTCGTAAAGAGGCGAAACAGCACGGTACGGGCAAGTTGGTCGAGGGGCCAGTTAAGCCTGGCATGAAATGCGTAATCGTTGAAGACGTGATAACCAGCGGCGGCAGCGCGTTAAAAGCGGCCATGGCTGCACGCGATTTTGGATTGGAGGTCATCGGAGTATTAGGCGTTATTGACCGGCTCGAGGGAGGGGTTGCTGCCTTCCAATCTGCGGGGATTCCGCTTGCTACTCTTCTCACGATTGAGGATTTCCCGCGATAGCTACTTTTCAAAACAGCCTAAATGGTAGTTGACAGTCCGGATGGATCGAGAGACGCTTAGCTTTCCAAAACCAGAGCAAGAGCAGGTTTCGCTTCCGATCCAAAAAAAGAGCGAAACGCAGTATTTGAAAAAACACACACACTTCGATACGCCAATGGGTGGAGCTAGTCGGTGAACTCAGTCATTAATTCTCAATCAGAAAACATGTTCGACGGCGATTGTGCAGTTCAGGACCTCCCATTTTCGCCTGAACCCATCTGCCAAATCAATATGCAGGCAGTGTCGATTGAAGACCCGTCCGAGGCAGTCAATGGCGATGTAGACATCGTTGAGCCACCTTTCGACCTGGGTGAACCGATTCAAGATTGGTTTGAATTGGCTCTTCAAGCCGAAACTCCGAAGCGAGGTTCGCCAAGAGCCTCTTGGGGTGAAGACGAAGACGAAGTAGAAGAAGACCCGCTCAAAGAAGACGTCGAAGAAGAAGAACAGGATCCGTTCGAAGACTTTGATGAAGATGACTTTGACGACGATTTTGATGACGATTTCGAGGAGGAACTCGACGACGAGTACGAAATCGAACCCGCAGACGACGGATTAGTGACAGATCCAGACGCGGACTTGGCAAACGGAGAAATCCTTGACGAAGACGAAGAAATCGGTCCAGACGTCGACGAAATCGATTAAGGCCGTTTTCGCCGAACCTGTACGACGGATTTCTAGTCCGTCGGTGCCAACGTTTAGCGACGGACTGGAAATTCGTCGTACCCAAAAACTAGCTTTGACGACGAACTGGACAAGGCTGATGGAACTCGCCCCTCTGCGAGTCGCGGGCAAACGAGATGTGAGCAAACGAGTTGCCGTCAAGATTTCTAGGTACCCGAAACTCGTTGAAAAGTCTATGATCTGTTGCACGTTGCAACTCAATCGAGCGACGCGGGTTTTGAATCCGCGTTTTGACGAACCCTTTTCATCTGACCCCGATTTTTTAGGTCATGTTTCAAGCTGTAAAAACTGATATCAAGTTTCCTAAACTCGAAGACGAAACCCTCGCCTTCTGGAAACAAAATCGGATCTACGAGAAATCGCTCGAACTCCGAAAGGACGCTCCTGCGTTTGTCTTCTTCGAAGGCCCACCGACAGCCAACGGCATGCCACACCCTGGGCACTGCCTGACACGTGCAATCAAGGATTTGTTCCCACGTTACCGAACTATGCGTGGCTATCGCTGCGAACGCAAGGCCGGTTGGGATACGCACGGCTTGCCAGTCGAAGTCGAAGTTTGCAAAGAACTGGGTATCCACAGCAAAGAAGAGATCGAAGCCTTCGGTATCGAAGCCTTCATCCAACGCTGTCAACAAAGCGTATGGCGATACATGCAAGAATGGGAACGGATGACCGAACGTCTCGGCTTCTGGATCGATCTTTCACAAGCCTACGTGACTTATCATCAAAGCTACATCGAAAGCGTTTGGTGGTCGCTAAAGAACTTCTTCGACCGTGGACTGCTCTATCGCGGCCACAAAATCGTTTGGTGGTGGGCGCAAGGTGGCACGGCCCTCAGCGCTGGCGAAGTAGGCCAGGGCTATCGCGAAGTTGCCGACCCGAGCGTCTATGTGCGATTCCGCCTCGAAGGCGTTGAGAACACCTCCTTGGTCGTCTGGACCACGACGCCTTGGACACTACCGAGCAACCAATTTGCCGCCGTCAATTCGAAACTTGATTACGCTTATTGTACCGATAGCGAAACTGGCGAAACCATTGTCGTCGCCAGCGCTCTGGTCGCCTCGCTTGCAGAAAAAACCAAACGCACGCTTACTGTTCAGAGAACCGTCAAGGGTTCGGAACTGCTTGATCTCAAGTACATTCCGCCATTTCCTTTCTACTACGACCAACAGTCGAACGACTTAGCTGAAACAAAAAGCGGTGCGGAACTGCGACCATCGTGGCGAATCGTCGAAGCGAGCTTTGTGACAATCGATTCGGGAACTGGCCTTGTTCACATGGCTCCTCCCTTCGGTGAAGCGGATTACGAAGTTCTCGTCGCCGAGAAGGCTCGATTCTCCTCGGCTGACCTATTGCCATTGCTCTGTGCTGTGGCGCCCAACGGTCGCTTCACCGCAGAGGCACCTGACTACGAAGGTACCTGGGTCAAAGACGCAGACAAACCGATCACTCGCCGACTTCGGGACGAGGGCAAGCTGTGGCATCAAGAACAATACTTGCACGACTACCCCTTTTGCTGGCGTGCGAGCGAAGATCCGCTCATTCAGTACCCACGCGAAAGCTGGTTCATACGAACGACCCATTTTCGCGATGCCATGCTTGAAAACAACAAAGCCATTGGCTGGTTGCCCGAGCATATCGGACCTGGCCGCTTTGGCAATTTCCTCGAATCGAATGTCGACTGGGCGCTGTCGCGAGAACGCTATTGGGGCACACCGCTGCCGATTTGGGTTTGCGAAAAATCGGGCCAAATGGAAGCGATCGGCTGTTACGACGAACTGCTTGCCAAGGCTGGCGTGACGGGCACTGAAGTATGGCTTCAAGCCAAAGCCAAGAACCCTGAGTTGGTCGACGACTTGCGTGTCCACAAGCCGTACATTGATGCCGTTCATTACGACTCGCCATTTGAAGCGGGCTCGCGCATGCGGCGCGTTACGGAAGTGATCGATTGCTGGTACGACAGCGGTGCCATGCCTTTTGCCCAGTGGGGATACCCGCACAAAAATGCCGAATCTTTCAATGATCAGTTCCCTGCTGACTTCATCAGCGAAGCACTCGACCAAACCCGCGGTTGGTTCTATAGCCAGCTTGCGATCAGCACGATGCTCTTTGACAAACAAGAAGTTGCGTTTCCGCATCCCTTTGGAAACTGCATCGTCCTTGGGTTGATGCTGGCCGAGTGGTACGAGAGCAAAGACGGAAAACAACGCTTCCTTACCGAAGAGGAAGCTCGAGAGGCATTGGGCACAGAATTTGTTGCCAAGTCGGGCAAGATGTCGAAGACGCTTCGCAATTACCGAAGCCCACAAGAGATCTTCGACAAGTATGGAGCGGACGCCCTCCGTTGGTACTTGTTCGCCAACCAGCCTCCCTGGAATTCAATCCTCTATAGCGAACGCGCGATCAAGGACAGTATCCCCGAATTCATCTTGCGTCTGTGGAACGTATTCAGCTTCTTTACGATCTACGCCGAGCTAGATGGGTTCAAGGGACCATCCGATATTGCAAGCGGCTTGGATCAACTGGACTCCGCCGAATTTGCAAAGTCGCCAACCTATCGCCCTATCGAACAACGCAGCGAACTTGATCGCTGGATGACGAGCGAGTTAGCTGCTGCATGCAAAGACGTTGTCGAACGCATGGACAAGTACGATAGCTACGGCGCTTGCCAAACCCTCAATGCTTTGGTCGATGCGCTCAGCAACTGGTACGTGCGCCGAAGCCGATCACGCTACTGGTCAGCTGAAAAACAATCACCCGACAAACTAGACGCTTACTGGACACTTTACGAAAGCCTCATCGCGATTTCGAAGTTGATCGCGCCGTTTACCCCCTTCGTTGCCGAAGTTCTCTGGCGACATCTTAAAGGGGAACTGGCTGGCGTTCGGGAGAGCGTGCACCTGTGCGATTTCCCGGACGGAGCATTTGCCTCGACGGATCCTGTTCTCAACGAACGAATGAACGTGCTGCGTGAGATTGCATCGCTTGGCCGATCGGCTCGCATGGAAGCGAAGCTTAAAGTCCGACAGACGCTTAGTCGCGTCGAAGTTACCTTGGCCGACGAACTGCATATCGATTGGCTCAAGAAGCACGACGATATTGTTCGATCCGAGATCAACGTGAAAGAGATTCACTACGCCAGTGGAGCAAGTCCCTTTGTGGAATACTCCGTTCAACCCAACTTCCGCAAGCTCGGACCGCGTGTCGGACCGCTGCTGCCGAAACTCAAACAAGCCCTGGCGACCACATCCGGTGCACAGCTGTTAGAGCAAATGACATTGCACGGAAAAATAACGCTGGATATTGATGGAAAGACGATTGAACTGGACAGCGAGGACATTCAGGTTCGCATGAACGCCAAGGCCGGTTGGGCCGCCTCTCAAGGTAAGCGTTGCGTTGTTGCACTCAACACAGAATTGACGGACGAACTAATCCGCGATGGAATTGCAAACGATGCAATTCGACTGATTCAAGACATGCGTAAGAAACGAAAGTGTAATTTCGCAGATAGAATCGAGGTCGTGCTATTGAGTTCGGAGCCCCTGATCCAAGAAGCCATCGTAGAGCACCGCGAGCATATCTGTGCGGAGACCCTTGCGGTACGACTTTCTATGGAGCCGTCAACCAGCGGTGTAGAACTCGAAGAAGTAGATCTAGCCGACTTCACCGTCCAACTCGGACTGAAGGTAGTTAGTGCGTAGATCAGAGTAGAACAGTTGTCCCGACTGTTCCCGCCCGGAATTCGCTCCTGAAAAATCACGTGAACGCAAACGAATGAACATGAAGACATGAATGCAATCGCATGAACAATTGAGGACAATTGTTCTGCTCTGCATTGTGCTACTGTAAATTGTTCTACACTTTTATCCACCAAACCTAACCCTGCCATGACCAGCAAACAACCTGAAACATACCGTACCGAAGTGGACTCGATGGGTGAAGTGCAAGTACCCGTCAACGCTTATTACAGCTCCCAAACACAACGCGCCGTAGAAAACTTCCCCATCTCAGGCTGGCGACTGCCGACTGCACTCATTCGCGGGATGGGACGAGTGAAACTTGCTTGCGCGATCGCAAACAATGAACTTGGTAAACTCACCGGTTCTGGAAAGAACACGCTCAATGCAGAACAAGTGAAGGCCATGTTTGCCGCTTGCCAAGAGGTGATCGACGGCAAGATGGACGGCGAATTCCCTGTCGATGTTTTTCAAACTGGCTCGGGCACTTCGAGCAACATGAACATCAACGAGGTCATCTCAAATCGAGCAATTGAGATCATGGGCGGCGACCGGTTCTCGAAGTCGAAACCGATCCACCCCAACGATCACGTCAACATGGGACAGAGCACTAACGATACGTTCCCAACGGCCATTCATGTTGCAACCGCGTGCGAGATTCACGGGAGTCTTATCCCGCAACTGGAACGCCTCAGCAAGATCATGCGAGAAAAAGCTCAGCAATGGGACAAGATCATCAAGATCGGGCGCACTCACTTAATGGACGCCACGCCCTTGCGACTGGGGCAAGAGTTCGGCGGTTTTGCTCGCCAGATCGAGTTGTCGATCGAACGTGCCAAACTTGCGGCGAAAGCGGTTCTTGAGTTGCCCGTCGGCGGGACCGCGGTTGGCAGTGGCATCAACACGCACCCTGAATTCGGGCGACGCGTCTCTGAGAGCTTGGCTAAGCAAACCGGAATTCCGTTTGTCGAAGCGATCGACCATTTCGAAGCCAACTCGCAACGAGACGGCTTAGTCGAATCGCACGGACAGATCAAATCGATCGCGATGACTTTGTTCAACGTAGCCAACAGCATTCGTTGGCTTGGGTCCGGTCCGCGTTGCGGATTCTACGAGGTGATTTTGCCCGACCGCCAGCCAGGTTCGTCGATCATGCCGGGAAAAGTGAACCCCGTGATGTGTGAGAGCATGATGCAATTGACAGCTCGCGTAATGGGTAATGACACAACCATGACTTTGTGCGGCGCTTCAGGTGGCAATTTTCAGCTCAACATCATGATGCCTATCATGGGCGACGCAATGATAGAGAGCATTGCGTTGTTATCAAACGGCGTGAGTGCCTTTATCGAGTTCTGCATGGACGGATTGGAAGCCAACCCCGAAGCTTGCGAAGCGGGCGTAGAGCAGAGCCTTTCCATGGTCACGAGCCTTAACCCATTCATCGGTTACGAAAAGGCCGCCAAGCTGACCAAGGAGGCGTTTGCGTCTGGAAAAACCATTCGCGAACTTTGTGTAGAGCAGAGTGTGTTACCAAAAGAAACCCTCGATGCTGCCCTCGATCCATTTACGATGACCGAGCCACAAGCATAAGCAAGATGTTGATGATATGGTTTGCAGTGGCCAAGAACGTCGAATGCTGCAACCATTTCCAGCCTGGGACTTATTCATCCAATCGAAAGCGGATACATTGCCGGTGTTAGTTTTTCGCTTTCCTTGATCGCGTTTTGGATTGGGTTTGAGCCATGGTTTATCTCGCAAAAATCGTCATCGCTTTGATTGTTTTTACTTTGGTTGCGGAAGTTTCCAAGAACTCACCCAAGTGGGGTGGTTTAATTAGTGCGATCCCATGGATCACACTACTCGTTGTTGTGACTCGGCATCAGATCGACCATGCAACGTCAAGCGAGTTGATCGAATATTTAATGGCGACGTTTTGGTTTATTTTGCCGACGTTGCTATTCATTGCATTGATGTCCGGCTTGCTGCACTATGGTGCAAGTTTTTACGTTTCGCTTGTTTCCGCGATTGCTGCTGCTTCTATTGCGAATTGGATTGTTGCGATTGGAATTACTGCAACAAAATAGGAACATACAACAGGCTGTGTCCAGCGGTGGTGGGCACAGGAAGTATTCAAACGACGAAGTTGGCAAATAAATGAACAAACACTTCTTGCTCATCTACGAAGTTGTCGACGACTATGTTGCACGGCGCATGCCGTTTCGACCTCAGCATCTTGCGCTTGCCGAACAGGCAGCCGAGCGCGGTGAACTCGTACTGGGGGGAGCGTTAGTGGATCCAGTGGACATGGCTATACTGCTTTTTCGGGGTACTAGCCAGGACGTAGCGAAGTCCTTTGCTTTGAACGATCCGTACGTTCAGAACGGCTTGGTAGTCAAATGGTCCGTCCGTGAATGGACCACCGTGGCAGGGTGTGGTTTGAATCAAGAGAAATTGATGAGGTAAATCAAGACGGGACAGAGGCGATTTGGTAAAGCAGTTTTTTCATAAGTCAGACTCAATCGGCATCTCCCTACTTAGAACCTAGTGCGGCAGCTTCCGTGGGCTGAACCGCTATGCGAAACTCGCAATGTTTTCGTGGACGTTGGCGGAATGTTCGGAAACAAGAGATGTTTCGAAAATCGCAATGCATTTTTTGAATTGGTTGGCGCGTCGATGAGCACGGGCAGTAACGACAAAAACAAAATGGTTGTCGCGACAGCGGATCGGTTTCTTGGCCATCCAGTATGTGAAAGGGCCAGGATTTAAAAGTGAGAATGCGACACGAGCCAAGCAGCTAAAGTCAACCCACGGCAATGCGAATCGCTGCAATGGGTTTGATCTTCGGTATCCGAGGACGTTGCGGCGGTCTGCCCGAGTCATTGATTTTGATTCCCCAGTCATGGCGTCGAACGCCACTTGCCGAAACCTTTACGCTGCCTCGGATTATTACCGACTTCTTTCTACCAGCTTGATCTTGCGATTAGCTTGTCGCGATGACCGTGATCACCAAGCCGACGAACCCGAGAACCCACGTCACTAGGTTCAAAATGCCAAGCCACATGCCGATCAAAACGACCGTTTTTTCATTGCTTGAGCTTTCTGCATTTCGCATCTTACCCAACTCAATCGTTGCAAAGTAAATCGCTAGGATGGCACAAACCCAGGAACCGATGCCCGTTGGACAAAGTAGCCAACTGACGAGTCCGAGAACTAGCACCACGTTACCACTGCCTGCTTTTGCATATCCCGCAGATTGGACAGTGGATACCGGAATGGACCCGAATGCATTTTGTGTTTGGTAGGTAGCGGTAGCGATTGGGGTCTGGGGTTTGCGAGATTGAACGCGCCATGCTGCAATTCCAATCCATTGTTCGGAGGTCTCCTCGCGAATGTGGCAGGTGTCGTCGAGACGGCCTTGAGCAATCCAATCGAGCACCGACTCGCGGTCGGACGGACCATAGATCATTGTGTTCGGGGTCCGAACGAAAAACTTGGCCGGCGCAGCGGGTCCCAAAACTTTTGGGACCGGTGCATCACCTTCGGAAGCTATCGGTTGGGCGACGGGCGTTTTTTCCGTTGGCATGGACGACCATGAGTCTAAGCTCTGCTGCGTCGAGACTTCTAACGAATCAGCTTGCGGGATGTAGGACGTTTCGGCAGTTGACGGATCGGGAACGACTTGGCCTCCTCCTACAACATAGACATATCCGCACATCGGGCAGCGGGCTTTTCGGCCAACGAACTCGTCGTTTACACGCAGAGTCTTGCCGCATCCGGCGCACTGTGAGTCAATTGGCATGTTCGCGTCAATCCTCTTAGGTCAATGGGTGTTTGTCTGGATGAAGATAGACAAACGACTTACCTAGCCTTCCACCGTAATTTCCAGCTCGGATCTTTTGTAGCCCTGTTACGGGCAATGCCGCTTCGATGGCTGCATAAGTCGCTTGTGCTACCTTTTCCAGGTCCGACCCGTTGATGATGATTTCCATAATCGAAACCACCCCCTGAGGAACCAACGACTTGTCGCCGAGTTTGGCTTTCAGAGTGGGGCAGTATTCCGCGTACGTACTTGCTATCAGAAATTTGTAACTACTGCCGGCCTTACTAGCACTTGCTGCGACCCCACCGGGAAAGGTTGTAATGACACCCGGCATTGCATCGGCCGCGATGGCAGCGCGATCAGCGGCTTCAATAGCCGCCTCCTCAGAGAAACCGAGAAACCACAGATTCCCGCCCATAATGCCATCTGCATATCCGAAACGCCGCGATAGAAAGAACTCGCCCCCCAAGGTTGGAATGGTCCACCCTTTGTGTCCAAACATTTCTGTTCGAGTTTCATGCCCGTCGCCAAAAAACGCAATCTTGCGTCCGAGTTTAAAATATGGATCGGTATCTAGGAGGTTGAAACAACGGGTCGTTGGGCAAGTCAAAACGTTTTGGCTGAGCCGAGCCAATAGAACTTTTTCAAGATGAACCACGCGGTCTTTGCGAAAACGCGGAACGTGAAATTGGAGAATTGCACCAACGCGTCCATCCGGCGTTTCTTGACCAGGCGACTTGCCGTCCAAGATCCGTTCAATCCCAGCTTCGCAGTCGCACAGGATTGTACTGCTAGCGTGGCCGGTAGCAGCTTGGCATGCTGCCATGAGCCATTTGTGATCCCGAGCGGTTACCAGAACCGATGCGTAGATGCTTTTGAAAGCTTCAGCGTAAGTGTCTTCGACCAGAAGCTCCCATTGTGGGTTGTTGATCCACGGCGTCATATGGCGTACCTAATAAGCGTAATGTGCGAGGGACGAGTACGACGGCATCCAGAATCATCTATCCATCGAATTCGCTCAGCATTGTAACGCGTTTGCTTCAAAACGAAACGTGCCCTGCGTCCATTGCTCAGTTCGCTGTGAGAGTTGGGGCGAACTTGGACCTTGACAGAAATAAAGAATAGCCAATCATTTCGCTTGTCATTTTTTGCCGGCAGAGTTTCACATGGCCGGCGTTGCCAACAACGAGAAATATCTGATGAAAATCCACGAATTCCAAGCAAAAGACCTCTTTCGTAAGGCACAAGTGCCTGTTCTGCAAGGTTTTGTCGCAAAATCCCCAGAG
>JANMNR010000215.1:0-2760 GCA_031368325.1 Pirellula sp. | reverse complement strand
CGAACAAAGATGGTCAAGTTAATCAAGCAGAAATCGATGTCTACGGAAAAGCGATCGGCAGTCGAGATCCAATCAATCACGCAAATGGAGAGTAACCTCATTATGAGAAAACTGATTCAATTGAGTTTAGTTGTAATTGCATTGATCTCAGGGGCGACGGGCTGTTCCAAGCGTGGAAAGTCGGTCACCGTTGTTGAGATTAAACCCAACGCTTCGACCATCAATTCAGCTGAGGAACTGCGGTTCACGGAAGCGGACTGGCCGCAGTGGCGAGGTTCGAATTGCGATGGCATCGCCAACGACCAAGACATCCCTGAGAAGTGGGATGAATCCACCAATATCGGTTGGGAAGTTGACCTACCCGGTCTCGGCCACGCTTCTCCAATCGTAGTCGGCTCGTTGGTATGTTTGGCCACTGCGATGGGCGATCAGGAAAAACAAATGGTCGTGGCATATGACCGTGAAACCGGCGCAGAGCGTTGGCGAACCAATGTTCATGAAGGTGGATTTCCAAGCAGGTCAGATATCCACAAGAAAGCCACGAATGCGAATTCTACGCTTGCATCCGACGGAAAGTCTATTTTTTCTGTATTCTTCAACTCAGAAAAAATCATTGCTTCGGCGATCGATCTCAGTGGCAAGTTAGTCTGGCAAAAAGAAGTTGGCGGTTTCAGTTCCAAGTTTGGATATGCCCCGTCTCCTCTCCTCTACAAATCATTAGTGATCGTCGCCGCAGACAACTGGGGAAATGGCTACATCGCGGCACTTCATCGGGAAACTGGGGAGGTTGTTTGGCGCAAGAAACGACCCGCGGTTTCAACTTACTCAACGCCGTTGCTTGCAAAAATCGGTGGACGAGACCAGTTGGTGTTAAGCGGTTGCGATCAGCAGGTTAGTTACGATCCCTCCAATGGTGAAAAACTGTGGACTTGTTCAGCAACGTCGGAAGCGACGTGCGGGACGCCTGTTACCGATGGCAAGACCATATTTGCTAGTGGTGGGCATCCAAACAAACAGACCGTGGCGGTCTCGGGCGATGGCTCCGCAAAGTTGATTTGGAAGAATAGCACTAAAATCTACGAGCCTTCTTTGCTCACAGCGAATGGTTGTGTCTTTGGAGTGTCGGATGATGGTATTGCATGGTGCTGGTCGGCTGAGAACGGAAATGTCCATTGGAAACAGCGGCTTGGCGGAAACGTCAGTGCATCACCAATCATGTGTAACGGGAAGATCTTCGTTCCGAACCTATCTGGTGAAACAATTGTTTTTGAAGCGAGTGCCGATAGTTACCGCGAAGTGGCTCGCAATAAACTCGGGAGTGACAGTTATGCTTGTATGGCCATCGCAGGTGGCGAAGTGTTCATGCGGGTTGGCAATAGCCAAGGTCAACAACGAACTGAAAAGCTTGTCTGCATTCGGTCTCACTCGCAACCTACTAATTCGCAATAGCAGGAACGCAGTGATTCGAACACTGTCCATCGGCTATGGAGACCGGAACAGGCTTGAGGCGTGAGACTTGATGTAAGTCTGCGAAAAAGGCTTGAGACTGTAGACTAGAGGCTTGTGCGTTAAGGCTTGCATCGAAGTTCTGAGGAACAAGGAAATGCGAGATCACAAATAGATGCGTGCGTTTGAGTGGGCAGAGCCAGAAATCAATACTTATACCTTAGTCCTTTTTCCCAAGCATGTTCAGCGGAAGCCAACGGAGTTCAACCCTTACAACTTTTACGTGGCACTATTCAGCAAACAGGCCCGACAACCTGTATCCGGCAGTCAAGATATCTATACCAACAATCATTTCTGTTGCTGGTACCGAACCCGACAACCTGAAAACGCCTTGAAACGTTGTCTGCTAGAAAGCCAACGGTTAGAATTCGCAGACAAAAAAATTTGCCTCTTTCAAGCAGTCGCGTTGGTGCAAGCATGGGTAATCAGACTAAAAGCAAAGTTGTTTGGGCTGTTCTCGTAATATGTTTTATGGGGATTTCTCATTCAATACTGATCGCTCAAGAGCAGGATTCCGTGTCGATGACACTGATCGAACCGACACAGGACATGCCGCTTTTCAACTTGCATTCACCGAAGCTCGGCACAAATCGAGACGGGGAGGCCACCTTGGAATTCAGTTACTCGCAAACTCGTCCTGGCAAGAATCTCTTACCTGACGTCATAATTAGGCTCGGGAATTCGGAACAAGGTCAGAAGATGATCTTCGGCGCAATTGCAAATACGCTGCAGCCATTCCGTGTACGCCTTCCGCCCGAACGACTAAAACAGGTAAAGAGCGAGGGGGTGGAAATATTATTTATTGGAGACCTATGGTCTATCACGGGAAATCTGGGAAGCCGACAAAGCCACCACCATTACTTTAAACTCTCGAACTCTATTTTGCTTGGGTCTGCTCGTGAACAGGCAACGACACGACCGCCAAACCCTCAGGATCAGAATGCGGTGGCCAATGGCTTGAACGCGAGATGCAGCAGGAGCAATTCGACGCTACGGTGCCAGAAGGCTTCGCAAGGAAGTTGTCCCTTATGGCACCGGGGATGACAATCCGTGTTTTCACAGATAATGAATGGAGGCATGCAGAATACCTAGGCGAAGATGACGAAGGCTTAATTGTGTATCGTCCTGACGCCACTAAGCGAGAGACGGCCTTAATCGAATCATTCCTGGTCGCTCGAAAGCTCTCTGACTTGGAGTATTACACGAATCCAGAATTGAGTAGCAAACCCAAACCCTTTAAAGCTTCGCTGCGTT
>JANMNR010000200.1:0-9699 GCA_031368325.1 Pirellula sp. | reverse complement strand
AGCCTCGGCTCGGAAACGGATCGGCATTTTTCGCACCTCGCTTTTCGTCAGTCGGCTTCGCAGCTGTTGGGGCAACAGTTAGATCACTTTTTGATCGAATCGTTGGTAGGAAGCGGCGGTATGGGGGCTGTGTATTGCGGCCGCGATTTGAAGCTCGACCGCCAGGTTGCCGTAAAGGTTGTGCCTATCGCCGACCGTGGCGCGGAGGCGATGAAGCGATTTCGTGTGGAGGCCCAAAGCGCTGCCAAATTAGACCACCCGAACATCGCACGCGTGTACTACGTTGGCGAAACGGAGTATTGGAGCTACATCGTCTTCGAGTTTGTCGAGGGAACTAACCTCCGTGAGCTGGTCGTTAGTAAGGGGCTCTTGTCGATAGATGACGCCGTTTGCCTGACGCGTCAAGTCGCAGAAGCGTTGCAGCACGCGCATGAACGCAAAGTGGTTCATAGAGATATCAAGCCGTCCAATATCCTCGTCACTCATGCGGGGCAAGCCAAGCTGGTCGACATGGGATTGGCCCGAACGACTGAATTGGATAAGTCCACAAACGATCTGACTGCAAGCGGCGTGACTCTGGGGACGTTTGACTATATATCACCCGAGCAAGCACACGATCCTAGGCAAGCGGACGTTCGCAGCGACATCTACTCGCTCGGTTGCACATTGTACTTTCTGTTGACCGGACAGCCCCCTTTTCCTGACGGAACAGCACTCCAGAAGCTGCTGATGCACGGCACAAAAATGCCGGAGGACCCCAGGTTTTTTCGTTCCGACATCAGCGATTCGATGATTGCAATTCTACGCAAGATGATTGCAAAGAAGCCGTCCGACCGATACCAAATTCCGACAGACTTGATCTATGACCTGCAAACGCTGGCCGAGCTCGAAGGATTGGTTTTGGCCAGTGCTTTAGATAATACGACCAGTCTTCCCGCTGCATCCCAGCGCAGTTGGCTTGAGGCGACGCTACCGCTTTTCATTTCGCTGGTTGTCATTTTTGGCGTAACGGTTTGGCTTGACCGGAGCAGCCATCTCAGCGCTACTTTTCCAATTCCTCGTGTTGCATTGCCGGACGCAGCGTCACCTTCAGAGTCACTTGCAACCGCCGCGCCTGGACAATTGCAAACAGCGTTAAGGACCACAGAAACGACCGTGGAGCCTACAAAAAAAGTTGTCGCGGCAAATGACGGAGTATTGGCTCCTGGAGCTTCCAAGACGGGGTTCCCATTGCCCGCAGACTCTGCAGATCGCGAGACCCTGTTCGTGGATTCCGACGCTTCGATCGATCGAGAAAGAGGAAACTTGTCAGTTCGGTCGCTCGAGCAAGCTTTTGAGATGGTCGTTGCGCAGCCGCAAATCAATAAGATCGTGATCAAATCATCATCGGTCTCCACTTCGCTCGTAGGTCTCAAGTCCATATTCACCGTCAATTCGAACTTGACCATTCAATGCGAGAATGGTCAACGTTGCAATTGGGTAATCGATGGCTCTGAATCAGGTGGCGATACGTTTTCGTCTCTTGGCTGGTTCGAGTGCAATAACGGTCAACTCGCGATCCAGGACATCGATTTGGTTTGGCGTGCCGGCGGTTTGGCATCGCGCCGTCGTTCCCTATTTTCTGTCAGAGCGGGTGCATTGCTACAACTAAAGAACTGCTCCATCACCGTCCAACATGATCTGAACACGCTTGTTTCAACCTCAATTGAGCCGTCGAGTGCATTCCAGGGAACCACGCTTCCGTCCATTATCATGATCGAAAATGGATTGCAGGATAGCTTTGCGGATGCCTCGTCCGGTAATGCAATTAAGCAACCAGCCAGGATCAGCTGCAGTCAAATATCAGTACGCGGACAGTGCGATTGGTTGAGGTTGTCTGGTCCGATTCGGACAGAGGTCCAGATTGGGAACAGTTGGTTTGCCGTCGCGGGATCTATGTTTGAATTGAGCGGCAGCCGATTTGCCTTGCGAAATGGTGTGCCACTGAGAATGGATCTACGTAATGTGACCGCGTACACGCAGCGGGCTTGGATGCGAGTTCACATGAGCAATGTTCAGCCGTTTCCTATTCCGTTTGTTCGGACGGCAAAGGAATGCGTATTCACCGGCTGTAAGACTTATATTGAGTGGAACGCGATCGAATGTGATGATTGGGATGTTTGGGTTCAAAGCAATGACGGCCAAGAGTTATCGAAGTGGATTGATCTGCGTGGGATTGACAATGTTTACGACGCGCAAAGCATCGCCGATTATTTGACCGTAAAGCTAAAAAATGGCGTACAAGAACAAATTGAGATTGGTGCCGACGCAGAATTAGTGGGTGATGAACGTGGCCTTGAAACTGTCGCGTCATGGAAAAAACGCCCTTCATTTGATGCCACTCGCATGCATGAAGTAACGGCGGAGACTATGGAATGGAATCGAAACACTTTTCATCCGGGCTTTCAATCTCGCCCTGAGTTTTGAAACCCATTAAGCCAAAGATGGATTCAATAGGCGAGTCACTGGAGATAGGATCGAGACGTCCATGTGTAACGCAAATCTCCTTGTCTGGCTCAATGCCTAAAGCTCAGAACAAGGTTGCGAGGCCCGCGCCCGACCATGTAAGCTACGGTGAAGGCGCTGCGCGGTGCCAAGCGAAAGATTCTTTATGGCAAATCCTTCACGCACCGAAAGCCGACGTGTGACGCCCCTGTTTCGACATCTCCTTTGCCTCATGTTCCGATCATGTAGCGAGCACAGTACTCACTGCTGCACAGGAAGGAGCCACCTCGGTGAACGCGTTTGACGATTCCGGGTTCCTCTGGGTCCCAACTGCTTATGGGACCTTTAGGGTTTTCGATAACCTTGCCCAGCTCGGCGCGGTTGCGATACGTGTCCGGATGGTAAAAATCGCTGCACCACTCCCACACGTTTCCTGACATGTCCTGCAAGCCGTACTTGTTTGCTTGGAACTTGCCGACCGGAGCTAGTCCTTTGAATCCGTCCGTACCAAGGTCAAGGTGCGGAAACTCTCCTTGGTATGCATTGCATTGCCATTTGCCGTCGACGAGCAATTGATCGCCCCACGGATAGGCTTTTCCATCCAAACCCCCGCGAGCTGCCCATTCCCATTCGCTTTCCGAAGGTAATCGTTTGCCTGCCCACTTTGCATAAGCCTCGGCATCAGCGTACGCAATGTGAACCACCGGAAAGTCCATCAAGTCCTTGAGGGTGCTTTTCGGTCCCTCTGGGTGGTTCCAACATGCACCAGGAACATAGCTCCACCATTCCATAAAGTTTTGCAACGGTACAGCTTTCTTGGGTGGCGTAAAAACCACGGACCCTGGCTTCAATTGGTCGACGGGAACATCAGGGAACTTAGCCGGATCCAATTCTCGTTCGGCAATCGTTCTGTAACCCGTCGCTTCGACGAACTTGGCGTATTCGCGATTGGTCACTTCTGTTTTGTCCATCCAAAACGACCGAATCTTGACTTGGTGCCGAGGACTGCAATCTTCAAAGCCCTTGATCAAACCGGTGCAGCACGGGCGATTTGCAACATTCGTTTGTCGGACTTCGCGAATCGCGTCTTGCGAAGGACCTTCCATGAAATACGAACCTGAAGGAATCAACGCCATTCCGGGCGGATCTTGAGCATATCCAGCCGGTGTTTGGCTGAGGGATTGCGCGAGGACGATCGCCGCCGAAGAAAGCAAGACTGAGAGTCTTGCGGAAAAAATTGGATGCATTTTCGAGTTTGCCTAGAAAACGCCGTCACCGAAGTTTCGCTTGTCCGAGCTATTGGTTTGATGGGTGCTGCTCTTTTTTTCAGCTTCCAAAAAGTGTGGCTTTGGAACAGGAGATGTTTCGGCAGGACTGGCTGGGGTTGGGAGGTGTGTATCTGAGTGAATCGACTCGACGTACTCATCATCATACCTCGATTTATAGTCGGGTTGCTTCGCCCGATCCAGTTCTACCAAATACTCTCGAATGACTGCGCTCTGAATTTGGTCTCGACACGCTTGATTGATGGGGTGCGCGATATCCGCATACATTTTATTGGACCCGCCTCCTCCCTCGACGTCTCGCACATCTTGTGGACCCCGCAATCGGGTGCCGCATTGATTGCAATAACTGCTGCGCAGATGATTCTTGTTTCCGCATTTTCCGCAGCGAGCGGACATCTTCCGACTCGGCATCGCGACAAATGGGCCGTTGACTCCTTCAATGATCTTCAGGTCGCGAATAACGAAGGAAAAGTCAATTGTGATGGAACAGAATGCCCGAAGCCGATCTTCGGAATCCTCCATTAGCTTGATGCGTACCTCGGTGATTTCCATGGCGTTGACTGCACTCCCTTTTGCATGAGCCCGCTAGCTCATGATTCGTTTCGAATTCTATAGTACTGCTCTTCAATTCCTGATGACTGCCACGACTGTGCGTAATACGCTCGCATCCCTCCGCGTAACTGCAACTCATTAACAATGTTCTCGGCTTGTTCTCGGCTACCGCACAAACAAAACCTTGCCGATCCGCTACCGGACAGACATTGACCATGATGGTTATAACGATCGATCCGCTTTCTCGAGCGATCGATCCAATCCGTGATTTGAATCGCCGGTTCTTCGAGCCTATTAAAGACCTCCTTTCCAACTGTTTCTATCTTCCCTTCCTGTAACCCGATGATCAAGCCATCCGGTTTGCGTTGGTTCCGGAGTGTAGGATCACTATTCAACGCTGCAAACACTTCCCTCGTTCCACATCCTCTAGGTGGATGCACAATGACAAAGTGCAATGGTCCATGGCAATCCAGAGGCTCGATCGTTTCCCCTCGGCCCGTACAACGTGCCAGCCAAAAACCGTTTCTTTGCCCTTCGAGAAAGAAATTTAGGTCGCTTCCAAGACCGTTTGCGATGGTCTGTGCTTTTTCAAAATCGTCGAATGTCCCCCACATGAGTAAGCCAAGGACTAAGGCTGCGGCTGCATCAGCGCTGCCACCGCCCAATCCAGCCATGGCGGGTATTCGCTTGACTAATTGTACAGTCGCTCCCGAACTTGGTTTACCTAAAGACCTTCGAAGTCTTTCGAGCGCACGAATGACTAAGTTGTTTTGATCTGCGGGAATTTGCCACGCATGATCTTCTCCGTCGAGTGGTTGACCGGAACCTTCAGGAAACTCAATCGAAAGTTCAATTCGGTCATCGTTCCGATGGGTTATTTGCAACTCATCTACCAGTGATACTGCCATCATCACGGTATCTAAAGAATGATAACCATCATTCCTTTTGCCCAGCACTTCCAAGAAAAGATTCACTTTGCAAGGGACCGTGGCTCGAAATCCGCCGCGCGACTTTTCGATAAACATGGACCCGCACTCAGGGTAAATTACTCGGAACGCTAACTAACTCCTGTACCATCGACTCAATGTACGCAGTTTGCCTAATCGGGTCAATTGCGCTATTCCACCGCGACGGCTGAGAAGGAGTCGAAAGGTTTAACCGCTCGAAGCGACTAGCACAGAGCGTGTGAGTCGGGAAATCCGCTGAATACTCCTGGGCAACGGAACTGCTGATTGGATGAACTCGGGTGCCTGCAGCTAGCCAGGTTAAACGTGGTTCCGATGGCCGCTACGACTTGGATTGGACACTTCTCTGGATTGTTAAACATTGTCGGATGATCTGCATGTTTCGCGAATACCTAATTTGCGTTGCCTAATTTTGATTTGTCTCCATGGCCACGGGGCTTGATGGAGCGATTGTTCATCCTGGTCCGATAAATTGCGTCATGAGGCTTGCATGGATCGAGCGTCATTTGACTTCTTTGCATGCAATTTGGATTAGTCCGCATGTGACTCGCACCTGCTCTTTAAGAATCGTTCAGACCGTCATGAAAAATCGCACTCAACTTCGCAAATGGATTGTCGCTGGATGCCTTTCGCTCACCTGTTTGACCGGCTGCCGATCTACCAGTCGCTTCCAAGCATGGCGTGACAGCTCGGACGTTTCTTACTTTCAGAACTTTGTAACACAGATCGAGTATCCGGATGTCAATACACCGCTTGAACCGACGGTAGTTGGAAGTCCTACGCCGTTGGCCACACAAAATCCAAGCGAGTTGCAGACATTTGATTTAACTTTGCAGGATGCAATTCGCGCTGCATTGCAGAGTAGTGAAGTACTGCGATCCCTTGGTGGTGCCGTAGTTGCTGCTCCGCAGGGCCAGACGACTCAACTGGACGCTGCTTTGACCGACCTCAATCCGCTTGGGGGAACCGAAGCGGCTTTAGCAGCCTTCGATGCCCAAGTGACATCGCAGTTGTTTTGGCAAAAGAACAACCGCCCGTTCAACAATGCAGGTAACCCGTTCCTGGCCAACGGCTTCGAGCAAACTGTCGGTAACTACACCAGTGCCATTACGAAGCGAACAGCCACCGGTGCCTCCTATGCTTTGCGTTCCAGCGTGGTTTACGACAATAACAATACCCCGTTTCGAGCCTTCCGTAGCGATTTCACAGGCTTTCTAGAAGCCGAATACCGCCAGCCTCTTCTGGCCGGTTCGGGCAGCACCTTCAACCGAATCGCAGGGACCTCAACTGTACCTGGCAACTACAATGGCGTTCTCATTGCTCGAATCAACACAGACATTTCGCTTGCCGACTTCGAATCAGGCGTTCTGCGATTGATCAACGACGTCGAGGGAGCCTACTGGGAACTCTACTTTGCGTACCGAGCATTGGACGCACAAGTGACTGGTCGCGAGAGCTCGCGAGGAACTTGGGAGTTTGCAAATGCGCGAGTTAAGGTGGGCAGAGATGCGCCGGATGCGGAAGCTTCGGCAAGATCAGCTTATTACAATTTCTCGGCTCAAGTCAACGATGCATTGGCCGGCACGTCTGGCCTCTACAATGCCGAGCAACGACTTCGTTATGTGATGGGTTTGCCTCCGACAGACGGACGACTGATTCGGCCATCGGATGAACCGCTTCAAGCAGCAGTCAATTTTGATTGGGAAGCCGCTATGTGCGACGCTCTAACCAAACGCGTCGAGATTCGACGGCAGGAGTGGACTATCAAACGACGTGAGCTCGAGTTGATTGCTTCCCGATTGAACAAGCGACCGAGATTGGATGCCCTAACCCAATACCGCTGGAGAGGACTAGGAGACCATCTGATCGGTTCCAACAATACGCTAAACAGCTCCGGAAGCTTGACACAAAGTATCGTCGACGGAAACTTCCAGGAGTGGCAGGCAGGCTTCGACTATTCGTACGCAGTTGGGATGCGACAGGCGTCTGCTGCTGTGAGACACGCTCAGCTTAATTTGGCCAGAGACATGACCGTCCTCAAGGAACAGCAACTCCGCATATCCCATGATTTGAGCAACGCATCGCGTCAAATCTCTCGCAGCTACGAGCAACTCCAAATCAACTACAATCGAATCGAGGCTGACAAACTGCAAGTCGAAGTGCTCGAGCAGCGATACAAAGTCGGTAAAGACAGCACGCAATTCCTGCTTCAGGCCCAACAACAGTTAGCCATCAGCACTAGTGCCTTCTACCGTTCCTTGGTCGATTACAACTTGGCACTTCGGGATTTCCACCGCGAAAAAGGTTCCTTGCTCGCATACAACCAAGTAAACTTGTCCGAAGAAGCTCTTGACGGTGCAATGCAACAAGCTGCTTACCAAAGAGGTCGGAACTTTACGCCTCGTGACAATCCAGAGGCCGTGTCCGTCAGAAACCGCATCAGTCAAGGGCCAATGAATCCGTCCAGCGTTGGTTCTCCAGGGAACTCAGAAATCTTATCAACCGAGCAAATCTTCGATCCAACCACCAGTCCGTAGGAAAGTTCCTTGCCTATTTTATCGATCGCTCTTTTAGGAATCGTTATCGTTGTTGCGTCGATACTCTGGCTAAAGATGCATCCGGTGATAGGACTGGTGTTAGGCAGTTTGGTTATTCTATTCCTCGCGCCCAATGAAGTGGCGGTGGCCACACGACTCGCTTCGGGTATCGCAGACATTTTCAAAAAGATTGGACTGCCGATCGTCTTCGCATCGGTGGTCGGTGGAAGTCTGCTAGAAAGCGGTGCGGCGACCAAGATTGTTCAATCAATTGTTGCCATTTTTGGAATGCGTCGCCTGGCACCGTCATTGTCGGTCAGCGGTTTTTTGATGGCGATTCCAGTATACTTCGATACGGTATTCTATCTTCTGCTCCCTCTCGCCAAAGCGATGGAAAAGGAGAAACCGAAAAGCTATCTGATGTCCGTGATGGCGATTATCGTCGGCGCAACCATGGCTCATTCCTTGGTGCCGCCAACTCCTGGTCCACTTTTCGTTTCTCAGAAGCTTGGCGTTCCAATCGGCGTGATGATGCTCGGCGGAACGATCGTTGGAGGCTTAGCGGCAGCGATTGGATTTCGTTATGGCGTATGGTGCAGTCGCACGATGACGCTTCCATGCGTGTTTACCGACGATGAATCGAACACAAGCCAGTCATGGAAACTGCCGCCGCTTTGGCTTGCGCTCTTACCATTGGCGGTTCCGATGACCTTGATCGTTGCGGCAGAATTCTACAACGTCTTTCTTGCAGAGCAGGGAGTTGGGGCTTCACGACTCTTTCAAAGCATTTGCGAGCCAACCTTTGCGTTGTTTCTGGCGGCGCTAATTGGGATCGTGATGCTAAACGTGATGCGAAATAGAACCGTCTCCCAAACCGTGGTGTCGAAAGCGATTGGGGACGCTGGCATGATCCTCCTGTTGACCTGCGCTGGCGGCGGATTTGGTTTCGCGCTAAAGGAACTTGGGGTGGGATCCGCGATTGCCAAGGCGTTCCCTGGACTGCAATCTCCAACGGGGCTTTTGCTAATGGCGTTTAGCATAACCGCCATCGTGCGAGCGGCTCAGGGCTCGGCAACCGTGGCAATGACAACGAGCGTTGAAATCGTTCTGCAACTCATGGAAACGATAGAACTCCCGTTTCATCCGATTTACGTCGCGCTCGCTATAGGCTGTGGTTCGAAACCGTTTCCGTGGATGAACGACAGTGGCTTCTGGCAAGTCTCCACAATGACTGGAATGTCGACCATCCAAACCCTGAAGACATTCAGTGTTGCTCTGACGCTCATGGGATTCGTGGGGTTTGCGATGGTCCTGGCTGGGTCTCTGATGCTGCCGTTCAAGTAGCTCTCGACGACCATCAAAATCCTGTTGATCGCGAGTCGCTCCAAAATCCTGGGTAGCTATAGATTCGATGAGTCCGAATAACGGGTGCAGCGTTGTTGAAGACGTCGGAGTTAATGTTCGGGCGACCAACGTTGATTCCAAGCCAGTCGTAATGTCGCAAAATAGCTTGGCGGTGCATTGAATCAGCCCGTGCACGTGCCACAAGGTACTCGTGAGCGGGTGACACTTCAAAGCGAGCGTTACCAGGAACCCCGCTTCCGCCCGTGAGTGGCTCGTCGTTTCCTGCGAAAGAGGTTGAGGCAGTGATGGCCCCGATCAAGCAGACAGTAGCAATAAATAGTCGCATAGGATGGTCCTGATAAAGTAGGCAAAAGGAGAATTGGCCGACCATCCATGGCATTTTCGCTCGAATCGTCCATCTTTTAGACGAACACGTTGCGTAGGATATCGGAGTCGAAGCCTTGAAAAATCCAGGGGAATTCAAGGCCGCGATACAATCTTCCTTAACGTCAAAACCCTAGGCTCGAGGAC
>JANMNR010000185.1:0-5642 GCA_031368325.1 Pirellula sp. | reverse complement strand
GGATCGATCGTGCAAAAAGGATAGTTTGCCGCTTGAGCCGATTGTGATCCGGTCAACGCGTTAAATAGCGTACTTTTGCCTACGTTGGGTAAGCCTACGATTCCAGCTTCCATTATTTAATCGATCGTCCTAGTTTTCGTGGCGCAAGAGTGGGAACAAAATAACGTCGCGGATACTACGCGAGTTGGTGAGCAACATGATCAGTCGGTCGATACCGATGCCAAGTCCACCGGCTGGCGGCATTCCATACCGCAGCGCACGAACAAAGTCATGATCCATTTTGGCCATGGAATCTTCCTCGGCCATTCCGTCGAGTTGCGTTCGAAAAAGTTTCTCTTGAAGGATCGGGTCGTTGAGTTCGGTATACGCGTTTGCTAATTCCATTCCATGAATGAACATCTCAAAGCGCTCCGCAATCTCTGGCTGGCCATCTTTTCGCTTGGTCAACGGGCAAATGCTGGCTGGATAGTCGATCACAAAAATCGGGCCGATCAATTTGTCCTCGACCTTTTCCTCAAAGACTTCACTTACAACCACATCTGGGTGCTTGCCTGCTGGATTAAGTCCAATCTTTTTGGCCAACTCCGCGATCCCTTCCGTGTCGGACATCTTGAGACCCGTATGCTCCTCGAACAGGCTGCCGTACGTGCGGCGCTGGAACGGCGGCGTGAAGTCGATGTCAAGATCGCCCCATTTGAGCTGATAACCCTGGCCAGTCGCCTTGATGGCATCGCAGATGATCTGTTGTGTTAAATCCATCATGGTCTCGTAGTTGGCATAAGCCCAATAGAGTTCAATCATCGTGAACTCCGGATTGTGCTTTGGACTGATGCCTTCGTTGCGATAGACTCGGCCCATTTCGTAAACGCGTTCGATACCACCCACCATCAATCGCTTGAGGTGTAGTTCCAGTGCGATACGCAAGAACAATTGCATGTCGAGCGCGTTGTGGTGCGTAACGAACGGCTTGGCCGCTGCTCCGCCAGCGATCGTATGCAACGTCGGTCCCTCGACTTCGACAAACTGATGCGTTGCCAATGTCGCGCGGATCGAATGAATGATCTTGGTCCGCTTTAGGAACGTTTGCAGCGAATCGGTATTGTAAGTTAAATCAACGTACCGCATTCGTTGTCGAAGCTCGGCATCCTGCAAACCTGCATGCTTTTCCGGTGGCGGCTCAAGCGTCTTGGTCATGAAGTGGAGTCGCGTTGCAATAACGGTCAGTTCGCCGGTATTGGTGCGACCAAGCCGACCATCAATGCCTACCAAATCACCAAAGTCCAACAGCTTGGCCAAATCGAAATCGGCGTCCGGCACTTGTCCCTTGGCGATCATGATCTGGATATCGCCAGTCCAATCGCGGATGTTCAAGAAATAGAGTTTGCCAGCGGTTCGCAGCAGCATAATGCGGCCAGCAACTCGGACGTCTGGCCCGACCTCTTCGCCAGCCCCTTGGCTAGCTTTCCATGCTTTGTAGTCGATTGGCTCCGCACCGGGCAATTTCGACGCGTCCAAGTCGGGAAGAGGAACTAGGCTACCATCCTCTTTTTTGAACTGAACTTGGTTGGCCATTTCGCGGACTTGGCCGTTAAAAGTGCGGTTGTCAAACCGAGCCCCCCACGGATCCAAGCCGAGGGCTTCAATTTTCTTGAGTTTTTCCAGCCTTGCAGCTTGGTGAACTCCTAAACCGGTGTTGTCTTGATCCTGAGAATCGGCCATGTTTGAGCTGTTGCGAGTGAATGAATGGTTGAGAAGGTGCAGATTGTAGGAAAAAGTGATGGAAAACCAAGCAGTCAAACCGCCAATGATCCTAATTGTGGAAAGCGATCCGCTTTTGCTGACCGGAATGTCTGCGATTTTGGACCAAAAAGGCTACCGTTGTTTTTTGGCCCGAGAAACTTCTGTCGGCGTAAAAGCCACTCAAGCCATGGCGTTCGACTTGATTGTGCTGTCGTTTGGCCGCGACGCTTTGAAGGCGGCCAACGACGCCTGTTTGCTTCGTGGTCAGGACACCAGCCGTGAGCTACCGGTTCTATTTTTGGCCGAAACTTTTGAAGCGAGCTGGATTGAACCGTTGAATCTCGCGGGCGGAGTCTATTGCTTGCCCAAACCCTTTGATCCAGAAGTCTTCCTTGATTTGGTGGATAAAGCGTTCTGTCTGCCACATCTAGCGGTTGCGAAAATCGCACCGCCGAAGGCTCACTTTGCCAAGGACTGGGTGAGATTGAGTTAGATCTTCACACGTTCAGCAGCTATTTCTTTAACGGTTTATCGGGAGCTTTGTTTTCTTTGCGGTAATCCCATGGTGCAACTGGGGATTCCATGGCCCAAAGTCCCTTCTTGGATTCCTTTGCCTCAGTTTCGGCTTTGGCGAGCGACTCGTCTTTGTTGTAGCGTTTGAAATGCCACGCCATTCCCGACATGATCATCTCCATGTTGATGTGCTTTTCGCCATCGTAAACCTGAGCCAACAGCCTCTCGAAATTGTCTTTGCTTTTCCAAGTGAGCCGAACCGTTTTTCCCTTGAGCAACTTCGTCAACCCTTCGGTCGACTCCTTACCGAAGTCCTGCTTGAGCTCCGGTGCATCAATTCCCTCAAGCTGAACTTCGTACTCAACTGACTTTGCGTCTGTCACCAAAATGGAATCACCATCGATAACTCGTGTGACTTTCCCCTCAACCGAATCCTCTGCCGAGGCAGCGTTCCATGTAACAAGAACAAGACAACACACTGCAACTCTGGCAAATTTCACGATTTAGACCTTCCATTTTAGAGTTGATGCGACGACTAACCCACGTCGGCCCACTGTCGGTTCTTTGCGCTTGCAAGCACCGCATCGCAGACCTTTTGCGTTTCGAGAGCGTCGCGGAATGATGGATGCGCTTGTTCGCCGGTCTCCAGACTCTTAAGGAAGTCTGCAACCTGGTGAATAAACGAATGCTCATAACCGATCTGCAATCCAGGTACCCACCAATTCCCCATGTAGGGCTGATTGCCATCGGAGACGTGGATGCTCCTCCATCCGCGAACGGTCGATTCGTCCGCATGATCGAAGTACTTGAGCCGGTGCAAGTCGTGTAGATCCCAGGCGATACTCGCGTGTTCGCCGTTGATCTCGAGTGTATACAGTGCTTTGTGACCGCGGGCGTATCGAGTCGACTCGAACAACCCTAACGAACCATTGCCGAAATGGCAAAAAAAGGAACATGCGTCATCGATTCCGACCGGTTGCTTGGTACCGGTTTCGGAATGCACTCGCTCCTTTACAAACGTTTCGGTCACCGCTGACACGTCGCGAATCGAGCCGTTTAACCAAAGCGCCGTATCAATGCAGTGCGCGAGCAAATCGCCCGTAACACCACTTCCGGCCGCCTCGACGTCCAACCGCCAGGTGCCCGCGCCACCCTGTGGAACATCCGCATTGATGGTCCAGTCCTGGAGGAAGTTCGCACGATAATGAAAGATGCGTCCTAGCTTGCCCGAATCGATGATCTGCTTTGCAAGCGTGACCGCAGGTACGCGGCGATAGTTGTACCAAACCATGTTTGCGACTCCAGCCTTTTCGACTGCTTCGCACATCTCTTCCCCTTCTGCGGCATTCATGGCCAAGGGCTTCTCGCACAAGATCATCTTGCCGGCTTTCGCGGCCGCAATCGCAATCTCCTTGTGGATATTGTTCGGCGTGCAGATATCGACAGCGTCAATATCTTTGCGTTCGATAAGCTTGCGCCAATCGGTTTTGATCGACTCATATCCCCAATTAGTTGCAAACGATCGGGCCTTGTCCGCGTTGCGAGCGCACAAAGCCTTCATAACCGGCTTGTACTCACAAGGGAAAAAGTGATTCGCTTGGGCGTACGCATTCGAATGCGCTTTGCCCATGAATCCGTAACCGATCATGCCAATTCGTAGTTCTTTCATCGTTGGTTCTGTACTTTGGTTGAAGTTGTTCTATCGGGTATGAGCAATGGGATTTCGCACTAGTCTAGAAACGAGTGACTCTACCAGCCGTGCGCATCTCGCACGCGGATCATCGTGTCAAGAATGGAATTCCAAGTTGCGGGGTTCTCAAGTGTCGCATTAGGGAACATGCAACCGTCCCAGCAAATATGCTGGATTCCTCGCGAGGCTGCATCTTTGAGCCAATAGCCAGCGCATCGAACAATGTCGAGCTTGCCATTGGGGTCATCTGCTGGACAATGCTTGCCAGTCTTGTCGTGATCGCCAGCGCCATGCACATGTCCATCGTTTTGTGCCACGTGAAAATCGATCGTCCATGGCCTTAACTTGTCCGTCATCTTTTCATACGCAGCATAAAACTCGGCTTCAGTGTAGCCTTCGTGGAGCAATGCGTACTCGGGCGCGTTGTAGCCCATCAAGTACAAATAGGTATGTGCAAGGTCGGCTTGAAAGCCTAAAGCATCGGGCATGCCAACCCCTTCAAGCACATCGAGCATGTCTTTCCAGCTGTGCATTCCCGCCCAACAAATCTCGCCTTCTGCAGCAAGTCGTTGGCCATGGTCTTGAGCGATTTTTGCGGCTTCTTTGAATGTGTCGACAATCGCTTGCGTATTTGCTTTCTTGTTCTGACGCCATTTTTCGATTCCAAATTCGGCGCTGTCAATTCGAATGACACCGTATTTGCGAATTCCATGCTTTTCAAAAACGCCCGAGATTCGACACGCTGTTCGAACTGCCGAAAGGAATTTCTCCCTGGCTGCAGCGTCCCCCATAGCCGAATCGCCAACTGTACCTGGCCATACCGGTGCGACCAGCGATCCCACGCTAAAGGAGTGGCTTGCAATCAAATCGGCGATTCGGTTCAGTTCCGCATCGCTTGCGTTTGGGTCGGTGTGAGGAAAGAACAAAAAATAGTCGATACCATCAAATCTCTGACCGTTTACCGAAGCGGCGGCGGTCAGTTCAAGCATATGCTCGAGGCTAATTGGCGGCTCCTGACCTTCCTTATCTCCCTTGCCAACGAGACCGGGCCACATCGCATTGTGAAGTTTTGGAGAGGACATTTTTGACATAAGGACTCCGGTGCAAATTTTGTTAGGGTTGGATTTTCTTTAATGGCCGACTTAAGACTGATTTTTCCAAGCGCCGTTGAGCGGCATGTTCGGATGTGCATCCGGACCAAAATAGCGAAGACCAACCAATGGCTCGCTTCCAGTGTTTTCAATCTCTACACCACGAACAGAAGCCTCATGGCTGATGAAAACCTCGTCCTCGGTGTTTTGTCCAAACCGTATCATGGCCGGGGTCTGGAGTGCGAGTTTGCCGATACGCCCCTTTCCTTGGACGGTAATCCATCCGCTGGCCGCATTGTCCTTCAAAATACAGCGAGCACCTGGCTCGACCGTCAACTCCTTCGCGCTGAAGAGCTGTTGGTCGTCGATCGTACCATAGACAATCCACTTGTCTGTGTAGCCAACGCCGCTCGCGGCTTTGTCGGTGACCGGCTCGATATAGTTGCTATCCTTAAAGTGCGTGTCGACGTTTTTGTCCCAGTCGAGTTGCTCGATGATAAAGTCCAGGTCGCGGTGCTTCTCGCGCGGCACGTCTTTGACCAGCAGAGACCAGGGAACCTCTCGCCCCTCGACCAACGACTGGAACATCCCAAACACGTCCGAGCCCC
>JANMNR010000111.1:0-2387 GCA_031368325.1 Pirellula sp. | reverse complement strand
GGACCTGCTTGGGCTGCATCGCAACTATCGAGTCGCGTCGGAACCGCAGTATATCCTCGTCTTGCCTAAGCTGATCCCTTTGCAGGGGATGAACATCTCAAGCCGCCGTCCCATGGGCGAATTGCACGTAAACGATCGCGTAATGGAGGACCCCACGCAATTGGTCGGCATACGCGAATACCGTGCCGGAGATGCACTCAATCGTATTCACTGGCGAGCCACCGCTCGAACTGGAAAACTGCATACTCGCGTTTTTCAGCCCACTTGTATCCAGGGTGCCATGCTCGTTTTGGACATGCATACAGCAACTAACCCCGATCGCAATGAACCTGTTCGAACCGACTTAGCGGTAACGATGGCCGCTTCTTTGGCCCACACCCTCTTCTTGATGAACCAACCCTTTGGTTTAATCAGCAACGGCCGCGACGCCGCAGACCGTGTTCGACAAATGCGGCTCGAACGCGATTTTTCCGATCGCGGCTCGGTGCGAGCCGACGTAGAGATGAACGCCAAAAGCGATCGCCTGCGTCCTGTCGTGGTTGATCCCAAAAGTGGACCAGAACAGTTTGCCGAGGTGCATCGGACATTGGCCAGGCTAGAACGCACTGACGGACTGACGTTTGGCGATTTGTTGCTGGAAACAGAGAGCCGCCTTTCACGCCAGCTGTCCGTGCTCGTGTTTGTTCAACAAGTCGACGAACAGATGGCGTTAACGTTGGGGTTGTTGCGTCGCCGAGGCTACGCCGTTTCGGCGATCGTAAATCAACACGATCAGGATGGCTTGGAGGATTCGGCGGCAAGGCTGGTTGCGAATCACATTCCGGTTTTTGCCTTGCCAGACGAAGATGCGATCCCCATCGTTTGTCGGGATATGCTGCTCTCGCGTTGAAATCCATGACGCACCTGCTTACCAATTCAAAGCTACCTACATGACACCTTCCCCTTCGACGCCTAAAGAGTTTTCGATTCCTGTTCTTAGGAACTTGGTCGAATATGCCGCGATTGTTTTGTGGTGGCTGATCGTCTTGTGGCTCGTGTCAAGCGACAAACTCGGGGGGACACTTTCGACGTGCCTCATCATACTTGGATGTTGGACCAAGACGGCGCTTTTCGGCGCGGAGAACTTAAAGCAGCTCTACGAAGCGGCACAGCGCAATCTCGCGCATCATCGTTTCTTGTTTTTGATGGCGATCAACATGTCGCAGATGATCATGTCGTTTGCTTTCGACTTCCACTTGCTCCACTGCCTCAACGCTGGTTCATTCGCAGGAGTTGCTAAAGATATCGGACAGGCGGAAATCCTATTCGATTTTTTTTATCTCAGCACCCTTAACTTTTCCTTCTTCGGCTACAGCGAGATCATGCCGCAAACCGTTCCGGCCAAGATCGTAAACTTGACCGAAATTGTCATGGCGTTTGTGACCGTAATCTTCCTTTTGTCCGACTTCATCAGCCTAAAGGAATCGATTCGAAGCGAACGCTGAATCGATGACGGCTACTTCTTGGCAAACTCGTGTAGCAAACGGCCTGGGCTGCCCATGATGTTGTATCCAGCATCGACGTGCAGGATTTCGCCTGTGATTCCGCCGCTGTAGGGGCTCATTAGATACGCACCCGATCGACCGACTTCTTCGTGGGTAACGCAGCGTCCAAGCGGTGCGACATATCCATAGTACTCTTGCATTTCGCCAACGCCCGCGGCAACGCCTGCGAGTGTCTTGAGTGGTCCTGCGCTAACAGCGTTCACTCGAATGCTCTTTGGACCCATGTCGTAAGCTAGGTAGCGAACCGTCGCGTCGAGTGCTGCCTTGCAAATCCCCATCACGTTGTAGCCTGGTACGCATTTCTCACCGCCGAAATAGGTCATGGCCAGCACGGACGCTTCGGGATTCAAAATGGGCCTCGCCGCATTTGTAACCGAAATCAAGCTGTAGACGCTTACATCCATCGCTAGCTTGAAACCGGCTCGGCTCGTTTCGACGGTATCCCGCGACAAATCATCCCGGTCGGCGAAAGCGATCGAATGCAGTAGGAAGTCGATGTTTCCCATTTTTTCCCCGGCCATTTTCATAAAGGCGTCGACCTGGGCATCGTCCTGTACGTCCAAGGGCTCGAGAAATGCTGTCTGATTAGGATATTCGACGGTGCATTTGGATACCCGCATCCGGTTTTTCTTCTTTTCGTCCTCAGGTTTGTCTGGCAAATGAGAAAAGCCGCAAACCCCGCCGTGTTCCATGATCTCGCGTGCGATTGCCCAAGCGATAGAGCGATCGTTTGCAACCCCAAGAATCAATCCCTTCTTGCCTTCGAATAACTTCATTGCGACAAACCTTAGCCATTGAGAAGATGAGTTAGAATTTTCCTATCCGCGTAGCCTAACCGCCCAA
>JANMNR010000174.1:0-13704 GCA_031368325.1 Pirellula sp. | reverse complement strand
CCGCGTTCAAGAAACGATCGTCTGTGCAAATCAAAGCGGCGAGTTGAGCGCCGGCCGAGTGCCCCATGACAAAGATGCGTTTCGGATCTCCGCCGTGTTTGGAAATATGATCTACAACCCAATGCACCGATTTTGCAACGTCGCGCACGATAGTCTCCATGTCCACCTCGGGCAGCAATCGATAATTCGTTGACACAAATACGTAGCCTTTGTCGACAAAGGCTTGCGGCTTGATCTGAACGCTGGCCTTGTCGCCAGTCTGCCACCCCCCTCCATGGATCCAAAAAACGACTGGCGCATTCGCCGCTCCTTTGGGTGACACAACGTCGAGCAACTGTCGCTCATGGTTGGGCGCGGTGTAGGGGATATCGCGTTTGATCTCCTGTGCACTTGCTGCGGGAAACAACAAAACCAAAGTACCTATCGATAACAATGCGAGAAGTCTCATAGCTCATTTCTATTCATTTGGTGGGAGAATGCACTTTGAATTGAATACTTAAGCCTGCTGGTCGGAGAGTTTGAGTTCTTCGATCCAAACTCGAATGTCATTATCATACTCACTTGCGAGATCACTCAGTACCAGCTGTCGATGGAAGGATGCCGCGCCCTCCTTCAATAATTCTGCAGCTTCAGCACTTGGAAAACGCTTGGAGGGATCGGGCGAGATGAGTCCTCGACAAAAATTCATGAGCAGTCCATTGCAAGAAACCTCTTGCGGGAAAATTTCATGCAATCGATTCTGCAACGATCGCTTTTGTTCCAATAACTCTCGCAACGAATCGGTGTCGGAAAAACAAGGCTGGCCAGACAGCAGCTCAACCAAGACGTAACCCAGCGAAGCCAAATCGCTTCGAGGCGAAACCGGAGCGTTTTCAAGCACTTCGAGTGCGGCGTACGCTGGCGTGCAGGTGAAGACCTGAGGTTGCTTGCCCATTTCGAACGCCGAGCCAATGTCGATCAACTTAGCGTGCCCCGTCCGCTTTATCATGATGTTCGACGTCTTGATGTCACCGTGAACAATGTTTTCACGGTGCATGGCCGCCAAGGCCGCCAAGCAATCTCGAACGATCGCAACCGCCACTCCTGCCTTAAATCGAGCATGAGAGGGTCCCGCCGTTACGATCACATTGTTGATATAATCCCATCGACGTTGCGAGAGTCGTCCGCGAATCTTCGACATTCGCTCTAGTCTTAGCAAATCCCGCAAATCGTATCCATCGATCCATTCCATAATCAAGATACGGATGCGATTGCGATCGATGAAGTCATGAACGCTCAACACACCTTCGTGTTGGATTCGAGCAACCGACGAAGCGACTTGGCCCATTCTGGCCATGGCTTCGTCATAGCCCGCTCGGTTCCCAAATCGTTCCGGCGAAAAGACTTTCATGGCAACGGGCAGAGTAAAACCATCCGCACCCTGCTTGGAAGATAAAAACACAATCCCTTGCCCGCCACTACCAAGCACCCGTTCCAGCTTATGATATGTCATCCACTGGAGTTTTCGATCGTCGAGAAGGAACTGATACCGGGACATCAGTTCCGGATCGCAAACCCTGCCCGAGTCGGCTCCCAGCGTCCGCGTCCGAAAGTCACCTGCGAAAGTAGTCGATTGCATGAATTCATCCGTGAGAGGAAAATGAGTATCTCTATCCTGATGAAAGTTGCGGCATTGCACAAGTCTAGGCAGAAACAAAACTGGTCGCCAGTTGCCATTTGTGCTTGGCAAATCCTTGCAATTATAGCCCCCCTTTTTTTAAGTTCACTCGCTAGCGGCCAAACCTCTGTCCAATCGAAATCAACCGACAGCATCGCAATTGGTCCGACCGCCTATTTTGACCACCCTGATGCGAGCTTTATCGATTCCCTTCTAAAAATTGGCTTGTTTGATATCGCAATTGACACCTGCCGGGCTCGGTACCGAGTTATCGAAGGCGCACAACCCGAAGCTGCCGCGCAGTGGGCCATTCTGGAGATGCACTCGATCGCAGCCAAAGTCGCAGCCGATCCGACCATCATCGACGAGCCTGTTTCAGTTTCCAAACTTTTGCAGCCCAACCAACAAATCCTCGAACAGAACCAGGATTCCAACCGCCTCTTTTGGTTGCGACAGCAACAGCAATGGTGTCGCTGGCTTGTCTTGAGGCGACTACAGGCAGCTTACATTGCAGTACCGGCACGAAAGACCATTCGCGAGTGGTCCTTAGGAAGCATTCGCGAATGCTTGCAGGAACTGGAAACGCTCCAATCCCAAATCCAGAGTGCTCCAGCCCGGAACGGTAAATCCAACGGCAAACTCCTGCCAACATCGGAGCAATGGTCCAGCCTGACCAACGACATCGTTTTGCTGCAAACCGATTTCTTGCTTCTGAGAGCGCTCTACTACCCACCCAAAAGCACGGAACGTATTGCGGCAGCGACCGAGATGCTCAATGCAATCGAGAAAGCGGAACTGCGAATCAGCAGTGATTGGCCAAATATGCCCAACATCGAGCTCGCCCGTTGTACTGCCCTCATTCACCTCGAGCGACCTGCCGACGCCTTAACCAAAGTCACCTCGCTCAACCAACAATTGACAACTCCAGTCGATGGCAAACAAAGGCCGAGCAATCGGTGGCAACTACGTATCGCAAGTGTTGCCGCAGAAGCGTGCCGCAACCTTGGCAACCTCAAGGAGTCCAATCGTTGGTTAGAAAGCGTGGGGGGCTGGACGATTGCCCCTGAGATCGCCCTGGAGCATTTTGCCAACCTGATAGCTGCTCCCCCAGGCCAAACGGCATCCGAATCCCAAATGGACAACGCGCTCAAGATCAAGAATGAAATCGGGACTCGATTTGGTTCCTATTGGCAACAACGAACAGATGCAATTCTCCTGGCCAACAATTTGCTGAGTAGCAATGCCCCCACAAAAACACCATCGTCGCCTTCGTCCAATCTCAAGGTCGAATTATTGAGAGCCGAGGCCAAGCAATTGCTGGCCGCCAAACGCTGGAACGAAGCAATCGAGAAACTGAACCAAGCCGAATCGTCCTCCGTTAGTGCTGGTAATGAAACCATCGCACTCGACGTCGCCATCGAAGCCTCAGCGGTTCTGTTCAAGACCGGCCAAACGGATGCCGCCGAAGGTGAGTTTCATCGCGCCGCAATCGCCTATAGCAGTCAACCCAAGGCCCCCGACGCGGCGATCATGTCCGTTTGGAGCTTCAATAAAACAGTCCGATTCGATCCAAATGCCACCTTGAGCCCACAGGAAGAAGCGGACGAGCTCAAACAACAGATCTATCGCGGACGCTTAATGGATATCGTTAACACTTGGCCAAGCAGCCCGCAAGCAAACCAAGCCGTCACGAAACTGGATCGGCTCTTTCTCGCAACCGACCAGCTTCCTGAACTCCTTTCACTTTGGGGCAAGCGGATGGATCAGTCGCCCACCGCCGATAGACCGGTTCCCAGTGCGAGCCCTTGGTCGGATCTCGATATTGCTCTGAGTCGCTTTGTGTTGGTCGCTACTGCCACCCAAGACGCCTGGTTCGATCACTCGCTTTACACGTCTGACGCAGCCAAGAAAGCACGGACCAGTTTAGAAGAACTCAAATCAAAACTTGCAGAACGTTTCAATCCGGAGGAACGTTCTGCGGTCCGCTCGTTGATCGAGAACATTCTCGAGTCCAGTCGCTGGCCTAGCCAAAACGCTATTTCGAACTCTATCCTCGATGGAGCAAGTCTTGCTTTAAAATCTCCGTCCGTTCTCTTCTTGGCTCAGGCACTCGCAGCGACGACCGAAATCGGATTCAACGAATCGGCAGAATTGTTGAATAAAGCGGTCGTCGATGACGCAACCAAATTGGCTTTTCAATGGACGGTCACCGAATTGCTATTCCAACGAATGCTTGGCAACGACAACCAAAAGTCTTTGGCGCAAGCGAATCTGCCCCTCTTTCAAACAAGTGTCCAACGACTCAAGAGCCTAGAGCGGCCTGCCGACAAGAGTATTCCTTCAGTTATCGGAGACCTCCAGTCAGTGCAATTAGCTCGTTCGCTGCGACTCTATAAGGCAGCAAACCAATGTTGGTCCGGTGAAGAAACCGTCGGCGTGCAATCGATTAAAGCCGCGATCGCTGCCGAACCCAAATCGCCATGGTGGAACTATCGAACGGCGAGATTGTTTCAGACCCTGAAATCACAACAGGAGCAGGCGATCCAGCAATATCGACAACTTGCAAACGGCTATCCAGCAGGCAGTGAACCTTGGTTGGAATCGAGGGCCAGAACAGTGCAAACGATGCAGCAAATGGGTAACGTTGACGGAGCCAAAAAGATCCGTGAACTCGTGTTTGCAACTTACCCAGCCGCATCCAAGGAATGGCAGCCTCGTTTTGGACCGTAGCTTGAAACGGCCATCTCCTGGCCGACCGCAAGTCTGCGTCGCAATTTGCGATTAAATAAGCAAGTCACTTGCCAGCAATGATTTACGGCGATTGCTGGCTTGATTTGTGTGTTGACATTAAACAAGGCTACCCCCACCGAGGTAATCAATCCCTTCCTCGATGGAGATTCCGAGTTTTGAATCACGGCTTGTTGCAATCATAAAGCTCGAGCTATTTCGTGCTGTCAAACATCTGACGTATAGCTTCGAAATCAATTGAGTCCGCTATTTTTTCGGGTGTAAAAAACGCTTCGTCGAGCAACGACTCGTTAACGTCGTCTGCGAATTTCCAATCGCGATAACGAATCTCATATTCAGCATGGCCATTTGGCAACTTACTGCTGATCCGCGTGACCATTGGAACCCATCGTTTGCCTTCGATCTCCTTCCATTCCGTTCGGTTGGTTGCGTAAGTCTTGTATTCCTTAAGCATTTCTTTGGTTACGGGCTTCGGTCGCCCTCCTCTAGCTAATGCTTGTTCCTCCTCTCTAGGCATCTCTCTTTCCAAGAATTCAATCTCATCGCAAAACCACTCTTCTCTATTGTAAGTTAATCGCAACACGCCACCGTGATCATTCGACACGAGCATTCTGGTTCTGCCGTCTTTCAGAGTTTCTTCATCCTTATTTTCCATTTTGTATTCGATCCATTGAGTTTCCTTGTCATTCATCATTGAACCCGCACCTGATGTAGCAATAGAGAATGGATGTTTCCAACAGGTTTGAGTCAGCATTTCGTAGATTCCAGCCTTTACCTCGAAGCGATTAACCTTTCTTGGACCACGCGGTGATATCGTGCAGTACCATCCCTGGTGCTCGTGAATGAGTTGGGCCTCTCGTTCTTCTTTTCCGAGCGCACCGCTCCCAAAAAGAGAATACTCAATCCCATCTACTCTTTTTCGCTTGCCATTCGCGCCGAATACGACTCGCTGGAGAGTTCTCATGGAGGTCAATTGTTTTTCCATGACGGACGAAACCACTTTACCAGATCGGTCCAGCGTCGGCACTTTCGTCAAAATGTCCAAAATGGATACCTTTTCGATCAATACCGACATTCGGTCGCTTGATTCCGCTTTCTGCAATTGAAATTGTGCGAAACGTGCATCGAGGTCCTGTGGGAAACCTGGAGTACAGACCAGCGAAATCAGACCGATTACGAAAACCCGAAACATGCTTATATACCTATAAAAATGCAAGGTGATTTTACTAGGTACCTAGCAACCCCACCTCGGGTGGCGTTGGCTCGACGACGTCTTCCGTTACTATTTCTAATTCCTCTTGTCGGTCTTCTTGCTCTCCGGAAACATCACAAACACCAGCATACCCGTCCACTGGCGAGCATAGCACACCGCCACATGGCTTCATCTCAGCCAATTGGGCGTTCGTAAATGGTGGGCAACTCTCCTGAACCATTGGTTGCGAGGGGTCAACGCAGCTCCTTGCGTTTACTACCTTCGGAGTAATACCTATTGTGGTAGCCGTAAGAAGCGGCGCTTCTTCGGCTCGACTTAGTGAAACTAAGCATGATGTTCCAATTAGTAACGCTGCGAAACTACGCCATCTCATAATCAAAACCCTTGTCCAAAATTATCTTGACAACACACCATCAAACTCGACAAGAACTACACCAGTCAGTTTATCTCTCAATCTCAACCGCGTTCTCATGTCTGTCGTTACAACCAATTGATTGTCTGGAAGTACGAGACGACCGAACGCCTTTCCAAACGCGAAATGGTCTATCAAGAACTCCTGATCTGACGATTGCCAAACGTTCTCACCGGACAGACTATCCAGCGCCAGAGAGGGCTTTTCCTTTTCCGAGGGGCCAAATCCGACCACCGCAAGCCTACCTAGATATCCTGCGCCAGTCTTGCGGAATACGACAATCGCCGGAATTACGCGGATCGCAGATTTCGGAGCATAGGGGATATTGGCGGTGTAAGTCGCTTTCTTGCCTTTAAAACTCATTACCATCTCGCAAAGCAATTCGCCTTGATCATCCTTTAGCGGTGCTTCACCAAACTCAAGCAGGAATTGACTTTCGTCACGCTTGAACACCCCTGTAATCACACCATTGCTGTCTGAAATTTTCGCATCGACAACTTCTACGCCCTTACTCAGCTTTACATCAACGATGGAATTTGGAAATCGGTTTTCCTTTACCTCGACTACGGATGGAACCAATCGAAGTGGGGAGAATACTTTGCAGTTTACGTTGATGCGACCGATTCTTACGGGATCCAACTCGCCTGGACGCAATCCAACGACGTCAAGCGTTTGATGCAAGTCAATAGATTTTGGCCGGAGCAACAACTGACCCTTCACAATGCCTTTCGTTGCACCAATACTCTTTTTCTCGAATTGAATCGAAGCACATTGACAAACGGTCTTGCTCGTCAATTCGTCCAGAACAACACCGTCCGCAACGCTCAGCTCCACAGGGAAACGGTATGTAAATCCATCGATCAGGGAAGCTTCAAGCGAAAGATCCGCTTCCAATTTCCCGTCAAACTGCACCTCAACCTTTTCATCGAAATCGATAACAGACTGTCCCATAATTGTCGCTTGCAACGCAATGCAAAGGACAATACTACAGAACGATGACGAATATCTCACGAGCCAGACGAAGATAGGCTTGTAGGCTTGTAGGCTTCATTTGGTTGCTCACAGCGGTTCTGTAAAGATTCAATACCAAGTTATGGCGTACGACTATGGAAGTCAAGCGAATGTAGGAAGGATTTTTTGAAGAGACAATTGAGTTCAAAAACCGGGAAATTCCCCTCTGAGATAAAGTTTCGCTAGTAAGCCAGTCGCGGAATCAACGACGACGTCATCCAGAGGCACGCGCTCAGGTTGGCTGACTCGTTTCGGACCGAAGTGCAAGTGCAATATTTCCTTGCTCTCAACCCTCCCCTCGCTGCGCTCGACCCACCCAGAGGGCCAAGAGGGAGGGTTAAAAATGCTTCATAGCGTTGCCCGCTTGGGTTGCTTGTGGCTGCCAATTATCGCACCACTGGCATGAAGCCAGTGGTAGCCATGTCTAGGTCTCGCGGGTGGCCGCTGCTTTGTGAGGTTCGAACGTGGTTCTCGCTGCATGTTCCGCTTTCTTGATCGCTGCCACAGCGGATTCATATAAATACCGTTGAGCTCGAAACTTGGCTTGATTCTGTTCAGGATGAATTCGAGTGTAGCGACCATCGTTGCCCAGACGCCACGCATTCTGATTGTCTCGAAAATACGTATCGAGGATTTCCATCAATCGACGGCGCGAACTCGTATCCTCGATCGGTACCAGCAACTCGACGCGTCGGTCAAACGAACGAGGCATCCAATCGGCACTGCTAATGAATACGGCGTCGTCACCGCCATGGTAAAAATACATGACCCGTGCATGCTCAAGAAATCGGTCGACGATACTGACGACGGAGATGTTTTCGCTGAGCCCTGGAACGCCTGGCCTCAGGCAACATACGCCGCGTATATTCAGGCGAATGACAACACCCGCGGTACTGGCCTCATAGAGTGCGTTGATGATGTCCGGATCGACCAGCGAATTCATCTTAGCGGCAATGTAAGCTTTCTGGCCGTTGCGTTTGTTGATCGTTTCCGCTTGGATCAGCGCAATGAGTTTTTTCCGAAGTCCCAACGGAGCTGAGTCCAGTTTGTCGTACGGTTGCGGTTGGCTATAACCAGTGATTGCGTTGATAAACGAACTTGCGTCCCGTCCGAGCGACTCGTTGCAAGTCATGTAGCTGATGTCGCTATACATGCGAGCGGTGGATTCGTTGTAGTTGCCGGTTCCGAAGTGAACGTAGCGAACGATACCCGAGGGTTCGCGTCGAACGACGATACAAATCTTGGCGTGTGTCTTGAGACCGCGAACTCCGTAGATAACTTGGACGCCCGAACGTTCCAATTCTCGCGCCCACTCGATATTCCGAGCCTCATCGAATCTCGCTTTGAGTTCGACGATTGCGGTGACATATTTCCCACGTTCTGCTGCCTTCTTGAGCGCAGCTACAATCGGGCTCTTGCGGCTGGTTCGATACAGAACTTGTTTGATGGCCAGTACGTCAGGATCATCGGCAGCCTCCTCCAAAAATCGAACCACAGGTTCAAAGCTCTCATAGGGGTGGCAGAGCAACAGGTCCCGTTCGGCAATTGCTTTGAACATGCTTTGAGTCGGATCGATCACGGGAGATCGCTGTGGGATCCATGCGGTATCTCGTAAAGCTGGAAATCCCTCCATATCGGTCAGATACATCATGCTTGACAGATCCAGTGGACCGGGAAATTTGAATACGTCGCATGGGTTCAGACCCAATTTATCCTGCAAAAACTGCAGCGTAGTCTCGGACGCGGAATCCGCAATCTCAAGCCGAACAAATCCTGCGGAGCGACGTGAGTGCAACACTTCCTGCATACCCATCATCAAATCCGCCGCGCTGTCTTCCCGCACCGAAACATCCGCATTGCGAGTGACGCGAAACGCAATACACTCCTCGATGCGTTTTCCAGGATAATACTGATCGACCATTTCAGCGGTTACATCCTCGATCAATGCATAATTGTAGCCTCGATCGCTGGGCAACGTAATGAATCGCGAGAGGACTTTGCCGAGAGGGATAAAGGCAAAGCGGTGGGGTTTTTCAGAATCGCCGCTCGCCATGCGCACGCATAGGTGCAGTCCGAGATTTGACAGAATCGGAAAGGGACTATCCGGATCGATATCCATTGGCGAAATGACAGGATAGATTTCCTCGTGAAAGAATCGGGCGATGGCTTCGCGATGTCGGGCGGAAGTGTTGCGGGCCGAGATTCGTTCCAATCCCTCAGCAGTCAAAGTTGGCTCGACAGCCGTCAAAAAACAATCGTACTGGTCGCGGATGATTGCGTTGACCCGTTGGTAGATATGATCGAGCTGTTCCGTAACCGTGTTTCCGGTCGGGTCCGCGGTTTCGACCCCGCGCGCTTGTTGCAGTTGAAGCCCGCCAACTCGGACCATAAAGAACTCATCCATATTGCTGGCCGTAATTGCCAGAAATTTGAGACGTTCGAGGACCGGCACTTTGGTATAGAGGGCTTGGTCTAGCACCCGCTGGTTGAACTCAAGCCAACTGAGTTCGCGATTAATAAAGCTCTGATTGGAATGTGGCATAGATTCGTCGGAACACCTGGAATGGACAACGGTTTTGATGCCCCTATCGTACACAGAAAAGACGATTCGAGAACCGACGGACTACTCTATTCTTTTGATGATGTGCCAACCGAACGGGCTTTCTCTGGAGTCGTATTCGGCAAGCCCGAATTCACCGACTTGCAATGGAAAGCCTGTGTTGCCAAACGCAGGGACCATTCCGTCACGTTGGAACATCTCTTTTCCTTTCGTCATCTTGCCATAATTTGCCATTTTGTAGATCCCTGGCGGAGAATCGTTTGTGTTCTTGCGAATCACTTCTTCAAAATTCGCTCCCGCCCTGGCTTCAGCAAGTAGTTGGGTTGCAAGGGCCCGTGCTTCTTCCTTCGAGCGATTGATAGGTTTTCCGGGCACCGAACCGCGAAAACCGATTAAGCAATGCTGGACCGTAATGTAATCCGGTTCCGAATTGTTTGATTTATGACTAACGTCAGCTTCGTTTTGTTTGCCAAACGAAGGGCTTAGTTTAGGCCACGTCGACCTACAACCAGCCAAAACAACCAAGGTTAGTAGGACAAAAACGCTGACAAATGCTGATTTTCGATTCAAGGGTCGACTCGCTTGATGGAAAGACTCTGCAAACAAGTAGTCTCTTATCATTTCCACGAAAGAGATTCAATGCGACTTGAACACGGCTAACCACTTCTTCATGGCGTCTCAAATCCACCATGTGCATCGCCCGTCCTGCTCTCCATTCCCGAAATCACTCGGTAAGTTTTGCTCGCTATGGGTCTTGCCGCCGGCAAATGCCTTGGATGTGGACATTGTCCCCCAAGCTCGAAACCGTCACGCTGGAAAGTTGGCTAGCTTCGCTCATAAGTGCTTGACCAATTCCGGCGACAGGCCGGACCGCAGTTATGCCTCCTACAATTTTAGGTGCAATTAAGCAATGAACTTGATCAACCAGTCGATAGTCAAAAGCATTTCCTAGCAATGTACCTCCACCCTCGATGAGGACGTTTGTGTACCGCCGCTTGCCAAGTTCCCTGAGCGTGAAATCTAGGGAATTTGCAAGCGAGTCTACCGGAATCTCTAGTACCTCGCAGCCGGCCGATCTTAGCCTTGAGACTTTTTCTGGCGGCGCCATCTCGGAGGCTGTTACGATGACTGGCCCCTGCGCGATGCTCTCCACAAGTTTGGCTTGAGGCGAAAGATTGCAGTTTCGGTCGAGGATCACCCGCGTTGCGATGCGAGCTGGTTTGCGATCGGCAGGCAACCGAGTGGTTAGCAGTGGGTCGTCTGCGACGGCGGTTCCAATTCCGATAACGATCGCGTCCATGCCGCTTCTTAGTTCGTGTACGACGCCGCGCGAGAGTTCATTGCTGATCCATTTGGAGTCTTGACCGTGGCTTGCGATTGCTCCATCGAGCGTCATGGCCCATTTGGCAATGACCCAAGGAAGCCCCGTCGCTAGCAGTTTGAGGTACGGTGCATTGAGCTCTCTTGCCTGAGGTTCTAGTACTCCTACCTCCACATCGATCCCGCAGTCACGCAGCAATTGAATGCCGCGGCCAGCAACGGCCGGAAATGGATCCTGCATTGCAATCACAACCCGTTTCGGTCTGTGCATTCGAAGCAAATCAACACAGGGTGGCGTTTTGCCGAAATGACTGCACGGTTCGAGTGTTACGTATACAGTGCAGTCGTGCAATTCATTCGAGGCACATTTCGCGATCGCATCCACCTCGGCGTGCGGGCCACCAAAGAGTCGATGGTATCCTGATGAGACCAAAGCGTCGTTGTGAACGACGACGCAGCCGACCATTGGGTTGGGCTCGACGAAACCGCGACCTCGTATTGCCAGCTGCAGTGCAAGGCCCATCCAATACGCATCCCGATTGGGCATTCGATGATTCAAGGTTTGAGAAAGAGAACGAGTAAACAGGCACGCGTCGATTACGCATACTCATGGTTTTACACTAAGCGGCCTGGCGTTTCAGCCCTGAGCGGACCCTTGTGCGAAGCATTTTTTGAAAAGCAGCAAACACGGAGGCCATCTGAGGTGCCTTGTAAGGAAACAACTCCACCGAATCCATAGCATGAACAACCGCACCGCTATCGATTTCGAAAACCAACAGCTCGCCATCGAGGGTTTCCGCACAATCGATTGAGTAGTAATCGAGCCCCATACGACGATCTAACTCCGCAAGGGATCTGCGATGTCTTTCACCAAATTCCTGGTTGTAATTGGACATGAATTCCGCTTCGGTGTTGCGGTTTTTTGCGTTGTTGAGCATGTCCGCGTTGAGGTAGTGAACCATCCAGTGGTGCGAAATCGCCATATGCGCCGCAAAGGACTGGCCGTCGATGACGGCGATACGGTACTTGCGGAACAGTCCGTCACGGCTTCGGTAGTCGATAAACGGAGCGACAAAAAACTCGTCACTCGCGTGATTCTCCAGATACTCGGCAACTTGATCGCTATCGTCCAGCTTGCATAATCCATGCCCGGCATGCGAATTCACTGGTCTCGCGATGACTGGAAAACCTAAGCCCTGCAATTCTAGGTTTCGTGTCTGTGAGCGACTGAGTCTACATGCACAACTAGCGACAATCCCCTTGGCGTTTGCCAGGCGCTCACTAACTCGATTGCGACTCAACTGGGCGATACGTGCGGGACTATTCACAAATGGCTTTGGCCAAACTCTCATGATCTGGTCAAGTTGTGCCAACAAAAATTGGCTTTGGTCCGATTCGCATACGGCAACAAACGCAACATCGTGTTCAGGGATCTCCGGTGGAATCGGTAAGCCCTCTCCCAGAAACAAAAATGTAATCGAAACATCCGATTCCTCGAGGAGAAACTCGATCGGCGTATTCGCCATCACCTCGCCCGGCCCCATAATAACCAGTAGCCTTAACGTCGGATTCGACGGATTCGAATCCAACTCAAAGACCTGATTCAATTGTAGGGCTTCGGATTGCAGTTCGATCGCGAGCGCTGGCCTGCCGGTCAACTGAAGCACCACCGATAGATCCATAAGTGCGGCTGAGTCATCCGAGTTGGATGCGATTCTCTTTGCGAGACTTGAAGTGATGCTCGATAGATCGTCGCCGTTGAAGGCAAGTCGCATAATCTTCGCCATGCCAACGAGACGGTCAGTTGCGTGGTTTGCTACCGGCAATTGCATGCGGTGACCTCGAGATTTTTTTGAATAGACCTGCCAAAGCGAACCGTTGCGGCTAACAATTCGTCGATTTCGATTTGCGATGTGCGGTGGTTGAAGAGTGCCGCTCGGATTGCAAACTTTCCATTGATTTTCGTGGACGATGGTGCCGCGATCCCCGACTCCTGGAGGGCCACGACAATATCCGCGTTGACCCGATCGGGGATTTCGCATCGATACCGAAAGCAAACCATGTTGAGTTCTACCGGTGCGAGCAGTTCCAGTTCGTCGGATGCTTCGATGCGTGAGGCCAAGTACTCTGCAAGCTCGCACGACTGTTCCATCATCCTGGCTAGTCGATCCGATCCAAAGACCTGAATCGTGAACCAGACTTTGAGGGCCTTAAAACTGCGAGACAGGTCGGGACCAAAGTCGCAGGGCCACGGCGATCCCGCCGCCATCCCACGCGTCTCTCGCCGAAGATAGTCCGCTGAGGACGCAAAGGTATCGTGGTGCAATTGCGAATCCCTCACCAAAATAAAGCCGGCGTCGTAAGGAACCTGACCCCATTTGTGAAAGTCCAAAGCGATCGAATCCGCTTGCTGAATGCCGATCATTTTCGATCCGATTTTTGTCGACATCATACCGAGCGCACCGCATGCACCATCGACATGAAACCACATCGCTTCAGCACGAGCGATTTCAGCGATTGCTTGTAGGTCGTCGATGGCCCCAACATTGACTGTGCCTGCCGTGCCGATGATGCAAAATGGTGTTAGCCCATCGTTTTTGTCACGCAAAATATTCTCTTGCAGTGCGACTAAATTCATTTGATGGCGATCGTTGACTTCAATCTTTCGCAATTGATGACCACCCATTCCGGCGATCTCCATAGCGCGCTCCAAACAGCTATGCGCATCGATGGATGTATAGGCGATTAAATGTTCACGTGCTTTATTGAGGCCATGGTTGCGG
>JANMNR010000126.1:0-11940 GCA_031368325.1 Pirellula sp. | reverse complement strand
GTTTGGTCAAGGCTTCTATCGTGGTCTGTGGTGTGGTCTTGATCGCGTCGATGTGATTTGCCACAGCCTCGATTTGGCGAATATCGGAGTTAACAAATTCTTGAAGCTTCAAGTAACGTCGATCCAGGTCGCTGAGTTTTTCTTGAGTGAGCGAATACGCCTTGCCATTTGGATCAATCAATTGGACTTTCTCGGCTGTCTGGCTAACTAACTGAGCGACAACGGTAGTTCCGGAGCTAGATTGCCATTCCCTGGGATGCTGCGAAAAAGCACTAGACGTTTGCAAAGTAAGCAAAACGAGAAAAGCCGTGGCGAACGTCCACGGGCCAAAAATTGTTTTGGGCGCTGTCATGACTTTTTCTTTGTCGTTGGCTTGATTTGCCCTGTTGTCCGATGTCGGCAACTTGTCAGCGAATTGCAAGACACTCTCCAATAGATGTATAGCAATTCTCGTTAACAATCGACGATGATGATAACGCATGCAACGATAGCATGCATCCGCAATTCTCGAGACAGCAGCGAACTATGGATTCAACTTCGTTACTGAGTCAATTGGGATCATATAACGCACGTCACCTTTTCCCTCCAAACATGCCAGGTCAATACTTAGAATCATGTGCTCCGTTTTCGGAAGCGGAAGGGAAAACACGGCCGCGTGTCGGACTGTTTGCCCTGGGATAATTTGGCCATCCGGAAAAGCGCCCACGACGGCAAACGCAAAACCAAAATCGACCCCTCGGATTCGATTTCCAACATCATCCTTAAGACTGAAGTTATTCGATTCGTAAAAGAAACGTTCTTTTCGCTCCTCCATGTTCGTAATCGTGAAAGTAAAAGTTAAGTGTTCGCCTTCGGACAGCTGCTTACCTGGCGCTGTAATGCCAATTCTGCTTTTCAACGTTGCCTTGCCTCGAGTCACATTCGTGAGAGTCAGAGCCAGTCCCGGGATCTCAAATCGTTGTCCGATATTTAACGGGGCCTTCTCTTGAGGTGAATTGACAGCTGGAGACGTGATTTCCGGATCAGCCCCCATGCCTGAAAATGGATTGCGGAAAACCTGCTGCACTGCCGATCTCAATTGATACTTCAAATGCTCGCGGCCAATAACATAACCGCTGAACAATGAAGCCAGACCAACCGCTAAGGGAACCCAAACTCTTGAATCGAATTTCATGACACGATTCAACGTCTCGTGAAAGGTCGTCGGCGCTACTGTAACTGTTTGATTTCCCGTGGAAATTGGAACCGGCAACGGCGGAAACTTCTCAAATTGTTTCGGACTTGAACCAATAGCCTCTCCTTCCTTCGGAAATACAATCCATGTTGGTAAGAAGGCCGCGTTTTCTTCAAGTACTTTTTGGTCGGTCGTGGCAGCGACTGAGTCGGAGGCCGAAACGACGAATTTTGATTTGCAACTAGCACATGTTGCTCGCTTGCCGTCATATTCCTTTGGCACCTCAAAGGTCTTCAAACAATTAGGGCATGACGTCTGGATTTTTGCATTCATTGGCGTGATCTCTTTTGGCGGGTTACGGCTGCATGCAACGCAGGGGGCTTTAAATCGAATGCCATGGATCATTTTGATTCCCAAACGGTTTTATGCAACTCGCGATGGATCGCATCAGATTCCGGGTGGATAAGTCGTACCGCAAGCCGGTGCCAATGGAAATGCAGGCCGGACCAACATACTCCATCGACTTATAAACTCTTCTAGCCTACATCCGCTATGCAGTCCGATCACGTAAGCGTCAAAATGCAAAATGATCGCTTCTACGAACTTAAGCGGGTTGACAACGATGTATTCACCTACTCGCGAAAACGGCTCCTGGCGCCCCCTGGCAACAGCAAAGGGATGTTTTGGTATTGAAAAATGGTAAATGCCATTTCGAAAACGAACCAGTTTTTCAAGAATCGTCTTCAACTTTTTGTCTTCAGCTTGAAAGACACTTGCCAAACCGACTTTCATGGCATGTTCAGTCGTCGGAAATTCACATCCTCGTTGGAATTGGGCGATCGTTTCGAAGTAGGAAATCGTCAGATGCAGGACGGCGAAACCCGAACGGCCAAGCGGATTGCGATCGTTATCATGGCTGGCTTCAAAGATCTCGGCCAAGCTCTTTGCGATGGCGAGATTCGACCTAATGTGCTCTAAGAACGCAAGAACGTCGGCGCTTAACTCATTTTGGTTTGTGTCGGCCATTTCATTTCCAAGTGGTTTAGTGGGAAAACTAAGCAATTGTTCGCAATGAATTTACGTTCCGTGCCGCAATACACTGGAGTCAGGACGGCGGTAAATCGCGTCGCCGATTTCAAAGACGCCTTCTTGAATTTCCCGCGGTTCGGGGGATCTGTTTGTGCCTCCTTTGATCCGCAAATATCGCTTGAAATATTGCTTTTGCGATCGCTTGGTCGCCTGCAATTCATCGACCTCGCATAATTGCAAACAAAGCTCATCCGCCGTGTCGGATTGAACCAAAAATTCACTTAAAACACTTACCATTTCGACTTCTTCCTTTGTTGGTGTACTGCCGATCCATTTTACCGCATCGTCCAAATCCTTGCAGAATTTTGCCCGTCGCCAGGAAATGGCTCGAAAGTATTTTGGGAAAATGCGTCGCGAAATGGCGCACTCATTGAACGGATTGCGTTGTATGGAGTAGAGGGGTTCGTTTTCACTCCCTGGGTGAACGTGTTTTCAGTCACGACATAAATAGCCAATTGAATTGAAATTCGAGAGCGCTCACGCTAAACTTTAGGTCCCGCCGCCTACCAAACAGAACTTCAACATGTCGCACGCCCAAAACCGATTAACGATTCGTTCCCGTATTACGTGCCCTCATTGCTGGAATGAATTTGCGCCCGAAGAATCCCTGTGGTTGGCTGAGCATCCCGACTTGATTGGTGATACCCGACTTGGGCCTGAACATGCGATTCGTTTTTTGCCTTCGCGTTTCACGGCAGATGGCGATGCAATTGACCCTGAAGGGCAACGCACAACTCGACTAGCGTGTCCTGCGTGTCATCTCGAAGTAGCTCGGCCACTCTACCAAATTGCCCCTGTCTTCTTTTCCATTCTTGGTGCGCCGGCCAGTGGCAAAAGTTATTTTCTCGCTTCAATGACTTGGCGATTGCGGCAAATTCTTCCGACCGATTTCAAGATCGCAATGACGGACACGGACCCAATTGCAAATGCCCGACTGCATGAATACGAAGAACAGCAGTTTCTGAATCCGAATCCTGATTCGCTAGTCGCAATTGCAAAGACTCAGGTTCAAGGCGACCTCTATGATTCAGTCAGCATGGGTACTCATACTGTCCAATACCCGAGGCCATTTCTTTTTAATCTCCAACCGATGGCCAACCATCCAAATCACGATCGCAGCACAGAGATCTCACGTGTTATGTGCCTGTACGACAACGCTGGTGAGAGTTTTCTGCCAGGCCAGGACACAGCCTCAAGTCCGGTGACTCGCCACCTGGCATTGTCTCGGTGCCTCTTTTTCTTGTTCGATCCAACCCAGGACGCGCGCTTTCGTCGGGCGTGCGAGGGAAAGTCTACGGATCCGCAGATGAATTCTCGCACGGAACGTTTGTCCCGCGAAAACAGCGTCCGCCAAGATACGATACTCCTCGAAGCCATCCAACGTGTCCGTCGTCATGCAGGGCTTCGTGAAGATCAACTTCACCAACGGCCAATGATCATCGTGGTTACCAAGTGGGACAGTTGGCGATCACTCTTGCCTGGCATCTCCCATGAGCAACCCTTTGTCTCCATTCCAAAGTCCCCGATAAAAGTGCTTGATGGTCAGCGAATTGAAAGTGTATCCAATCAAGTGGGAGACATGCTCCGCAAATACACCCCCGAGATTGTTGCGGCAGCCGAGGGTTTTGCTAGTCATGTGAGTTTTTTGCCAGTCAGTGCGACAGGACACTCGCCCGAGGTTGACCCATCGACAGGATTCTTTGGGATCCGCCCCCGCGATCTAGATCCGTACTGGGTTGAGGTGCCAATGTTATACGCTATGAGTCGTTGGGGCTCGGGTTTAATTGGCATGAGCGGAACGACTCCCAAGAAATCGAGTGTCAAATGATTGTTGCTGTGAAAAGTCAATTTTCCGATTCGCACCGTATCCACAAGCGAATCATTTGGTTCTTCTGCGCAATCGTTTCAACGTTCACTACGGCAATCGCTCAGGACGCAAAACAAGGTCTAGCTCGTCCCGAATGGCAGTTACGCGCGGATCTCGAGTTTCGACTGGCATGCCAATCATCGCTTCAGAAACTCGGCTTGGAAGTAATCCAAACGCACCAAAAGGATCCGAGCAATCCAGCGAATTCGAAACTTCTCACTGTCGCCGGATCATTGCTCGAAACGACGGACGGCAAGTTGCCGACAACATTGCCAGAACACCCAGCAAGCGTCGAGTACGTCAAAGCTAGAAAGATTGCCGTCATCGAATGGAATAAAGCGTATAAAGCCAAAGGTCGTGATCTGCCGGCTGTTGCGATGGACGCTGAAAGGAAGTTTCAAGATGCATACCGCGAACTCATACAGCCTTCGCCAAGCCCAACTCCGGGCAACGCGACTAGTGGCAACTCAAATACTCCAACACCTCCCGAAAACACAGATTCCGGTCATTCCATTTCTGATCAAGGTACAGAAGGAAATGAAACAGGCACCGACAAAAAATCTGAAAACAGGCTTGCGGATGCTACCGTGAAAAATGCCGCTAGCTTGATCAAAGAAATCGAAAAGTATCATTCGACGAATCCGAGCGGTGAGACCACGATCGAAAAGCAGGCATCTAGCCTCATGTTAAAGCGAGCTGCTTTCAGTCTTGTTGAAAAACAGCCTGACTATTTTTTGACCTATCCGATCAAGGATGTCACCTCTCGTGACAAAGGATTGGAATTCCGGGTCGACGTACCTTTGGAATTCGAGCAATTGCAAAAAGAGATCGGAACTGAATTGCAACTATTGTCGAGAAGCGAGTCGATTCTTGTGCAGGCACCTGCCATTTTGAAAAAATGGAAGTCAATCAAACCTGGTGATTTACTTCGAGTTCGAATGAAAATCGGAGTCGTTGGTCTCAATGTCGAGGCAGAGAGACAATTAATTAAATTCTCAGTCGCCAACGCATTGGCGTTCGATCAATCGCGTTTAGCTGCACGAACTTATGACAAATCACAACAGATAGAGGCAACGCTATTTGTTGAAAAGAGCATCGTTGAATTTCAGATAGCGAAACCGCCTTTGAAGTCGCCCAATCCATGACCATTGAACTGCTTTACACCTCTGCTGCGCAGGGACTCAAACAAGGTAGTCGCGGGTTCTGTACGGTTATCTGTACGGCTGGACTACCAATCAACCTAGCTCAGCGTCTAGAATCGCTCAGTGGGTATCGGCATCTATATCAGCCCGGCGACCAACGCACTGACGACAATCCAGTTTGCCACTCACACGTTCGACTTGCCGTCGGCGGAAAAACGCTTTCAATATTGTCGCGAGTCGGTGCCTATGGCGTCGACTATAGCCAGCGAACAAATAAAATCGCACACCACGTGGTTTTTGATGGTGCCGTTCCTGCATGTGGACCAGCTGCGGTTCTTTCGCAAGCGGGCATCATGCGAACGAATTGGGATGGTGAATGCAAAACACTTCAAAACGGTCCTCATGTACCGCCACTATCGCTGCAACCAGCTCCATGCCAAGAGTGGCAACGGATTACCGGCGATGCGGGATGGGCCGGCGTCCTAGCAAACGCTTGGTTGCAACCGACTGGCAAACCGGTATGGATCGTATTTTCCGAATCCCAATCGGCGTCGCTGCTCAGGTTAATGCAAGAAGCCACAGCGATACTACCGGAATCGCGGCGTTGGCAGGCGACGTTTAGCACCTACTGCACCAATCTGCCGCCCGACGTTGAGTGCCGCGTTAGATGCGTAATCGCAGGCAGTGACGAGGCTCGCTTGTCGATCGCCAGGGGGACTGTGTTGGATCTGACAAAGCCGCTAGGAGTAGCGCCAGATAATGAGGCAGGCGAAGCAGCGAGGAACGGATATTCGATTGGTTCATCAAGCAAACGATTACCGCCCGATTCGGAACGTTTCAACACGTCCGATCAGGATAGCGAAGAGCTTGATTCCGCATTCCCAGCGTATACGTCACCTGACAGCCAATATCAGCTGCAAGTACCAATACTCGGCAAACTCGGCAAACTACCAATCCCTTCGGCCATGCCGAATAGCCCACATGGTAAAAAGGTGAATCGCAAGGGTCCTAAATCACAAAACCCACATTCCAAACCCTGGAAAGTTCTGGCGGTAACCGCCGCTATATTGGCACTTCCTTCGCTAGTTGGAACTGGTGTGTTCTACATTGCAATTACGAAAAACCCGTTTGCTGGCATCCTGGTGGATACATCAAAGCAACAGCAGGATCATGAAAAGGCAAATCCTGATAACAATTCGAAGAAGACATCAGATACAGATTCCCGGGCTTCAACAGAAGCGGAAGATGCGGATAATGATTCCAAGGATGGTCAGCAGACAGACTCCACATCTGAAATGCAACTTTCCTTGGATCAATTGCGGCACGAGATAAATGAAAACGAAAACATCGGTAATGATTGCATGATCGCGCAGCTGAAACCATCACCCTCGCGATCTTCACATGTTACCCTTTCGGACGGTTCGCAGTACTTTGACTTCCGGGATGGAAATGTGTACTTGAGGGCAAACAAAGACGGCTACAACTATGAGGCGATTCCCGAACTTAAAGGCGAGCTGAACATCGATGGCAAGAGTACAGCCTTTTTCGTCAAAGTTAAGAATTTAGAAGAGCAAAATCTGGATGTAGTTATTTCGGACGATACTGGTAAGCGAACGGCGAAGATTTCTTTTGAAGGTACAAAACTCAAAGCGGATGTCGCCGCAGGATGCATAGACGGCGATGAAGGTAAGGAAATCAAACGAACCTTTTTGTGGAAGGGTCGTGAAGGGAAAGGTGAATGGACAGTATTCGAAACGAAACAAGAGGTGCTGATTGATTCGCGGTTCACTGAAGTCTTTTGTGAATTGACTTATGCTACCAGCATTCCGTCTCCAGAGACAAAAGTTGAAAGCGAAAAAATTTCAATTCAGCCAACCGGCAAAGTTGAAGTCGCATTTTCTTCCATTTTTAATGAAAAGGATTTAGTCTGGACAGTTGAGGCGTTATTCCCAGCTCTACCTCAAAAATCTCAGGGCCATGCGTTTCCATACAAGTGGATGAAGGAAGATTCCTATCTGGAAGAAAAAAAGCTTGTTCTCTCATCGGTAAATGGCAGGGAAAGACTCTTCAGCTATTTTAAACCGATATCAGAGGATGAAAGAATGACGGCGATCATTTGGCTTGATAATGCCGAATCGCAATCCAAAGCGGTTCGTGATATGGTTTTAGAACTTAAAACGTCCGTCAAACCGCTGCCGAATCGCGGAAAAGTCTTAGCTGCTTTCAAGAAATTCGTTACTGGAATAGTAGAGGCTCCGACTGACGAATTTTTTGATTCGATAGAAAAACTAGATGAATGGATCAAAGCCGCCGTTAAAATCAAGCAACTTGAAATGGCTCCTACGGCCGAGAAGAAGCAGCAGGGGAACTCGTCAAACAAAATTGACCAAGACAAAGCAAAAGCTGAATTGAAGCGACTACAAGAGGCGTTTGGGCGTTTATTCCAGAAATCGCAATCTCTGTTGGCTGATCAGGAAGCAAAAGATGAGATAGTCGGATTCGCCAATGATTGGGATTTTGATTTAGCAAATCCAAATGCTAATCTGAGTAATCCATCCAGGACTAACTTGACGAATCTTGCCACGACTAAGACTAAATTGACGAATCTTGTCGAAGCAATTGCTAAATTGCGAGAAACCATGAACTCGTCCTGGAAATTCGAGATTGAACTTGAAAGTCAGAACAACATACGAATTTGGGGAGGAGTTTCAAAGACCGGAGGGACTGACATAGCACAAACGAAGAAAGACGATGAGTCAGAGTACAACGATCCGTTTCGCGTTACGACAAAGATGGTTTTCGATGGCATCAAGCAAAAAAAACGGGAGTCTAACGAAAATACTCCTAATGGCTCACACAACAGCGATGACGCAAATCCAAACGACCATCCCCAAACGTCCCCCGCCTCCCCCAAAGTGATTCCGACGCCACCACCCGTGTTTAAAAAAGTCGATCTCCGGGAAGCACCAAAGCCAAATTCATGACCATAGCCGACCAGATACGCAAACAACTAGAGCAACCCGATGGGTTGACTATCGAAGCCTTGTCGCCGTTGGCGGATGAATATGGTCGTGAGACTGCGTTGGTCAACGCTCGATTGTCTGAATGCACTCAATTGCTACGCAAGGGGCTTCGAAGCGAAGCTATTCAACGCGCTTTCATGAAACCGAATGTACTCGATTGGTCCGCTCGCCTCGATTTTCCTGAATTCGATGACTGGCTTTCGATTTTGCAGTTTTACGGAATTACGGTTCCCACACTGCTCAATCGAGACGCAGCTCAAGAGCTTCAAGAGGCCATCGTCGACGAACAGCCGCTCGAGGAACTGCTCCGCCAACATCGGCGTTTAGCTATTGCCAAGGCTCCGTTGTCGTGGCGTCTCAAGGTCTTGCGTCGCCTAGGCGAAATTGATTCCGCCAATGTCGTCTGGCGAGAAGATCAAGAGCAATGGGAAACGGTCCGTCTCAAGCAGATTCCATCCGAGTTAAGAGAGGCGGTTGGATCAAAGTCGCTCGTATCGGTTCAGAGCATTTGCGCCGAATTGAATGAAGGCAAATGGGCGGTTAAGCCCTCACAGGATTTATGCAAACAAGCTTCTAAGGCCGCAAACTCTTTCCTATACGCCGAGCAGTCTTTGCAATTGAAATCGATCGCGGATCAATTGCATGCTGCGTATGGTGAGGGGAACGAATCGACTGCCTCCAAACATTACAAGGCATGGATCGAAATAGTAAAAGCCATGCGGAGCCCCCCGCCCAGCCATTTACTCCATTCCGTTGAGCCAGCTATCGAATGGGTTCAAGGGTGCTCGGCAGATCGGGAACGGATTGCGAAACATGAAAAGTCTGTAGCCGGCCTGGAAGTCGCATTGCAAAAGAAATCGACGCTCGCTGAAGTTCAGCGTTCGTACTACGACGTTACTTCCATGCAAATGGGCATCGACCCTATTTTAGAGCAGCGATACAAGTCTCGAGTGAACGAACTGCAGCAAGCGAGCAAACGACGACTGCAATTGGGCATCGTGGCGATCTCTGTTAGCGCTCTGACTGTCATGATCACGCTTGGACTTTGGCAGTGGAATCGAAACTATCGCAAAGCCGTAGATGATGTCTCATCACGCATGACTGCATTGATTGACGCGGAAGAATTGACCGAGGCCGATTCAATTGTCGCAAAACTCACGCTGCAAGCGCCTCAAATCGCCAAGTCTCCCGAGTTTGTCTCCTTGATTAGCAAGCTAAAAGTAAAGCAAGACGCCGAAACAAGCCGAGCGGAGCGTGCAGCAAGTGCAATTGCATCCGCACAGAGGGACGATCCAGCCACAATCGAAATTGGAAGCTTGATTAATGCGGAAAAACTTGCCAAAACGCCTGATGAGAAGATGGAGATTCAGAAGGTTCGACGAGCGTGGGATCGTCATGAGCAGGAGATGGTCAGTTCCCAGTTCGAATCCATACGCACGAGTGTTAAAGGAATAGAAGATCGATTGTTGGAAGTCCAAAAATTACCACTGGCTGACGTGTCCGAAACCGAATTGCAATCTATGTTGATCGATCTGAATAAGTTGAAGGAGAATTTCCCCCGGGGCGCGAATCGTGCCTCCAAGATCTTGGAACTCGCAGCAGGACGAGCATTAAGCCTGAGAGACTCGGTTCGAAAGCAGCGACGCGATAGGGAGGTCCGACAGCAAGCAACGAAAGGAATGCGAGAAGCAAAGACCCTCGAAGTGTTCCAAATCGAAATGAAGCGGTTCGCGGAGAATTTGCCAGGCGATCCGGTTGCAAATGAGTTCTCCGATGCGCTGCGAGAAGCAGAACTATGGAAACGGACCGATGATTGGAATGCTTGGTGTAAAACGCTCGCAGACGCGCTCGCAGGAGGCCTTTCGTCAACGGAACTGAAATTACTAACGGACGAGCGTAAAATCCTTGCAAAGGGACTTTCCGACGTTCCGAATACAGCCGCTGGCGTTAAAGTACTCGACGAGCAATTAGTAAAGTCTGAGCAACGGTCGGCGAGTTTAACTTCACTGGTGGAGGATCTCAACAACGCTGTCATTGCAGACCTCGTTACGATATTTGAAGCGTCCCAGGCGGACCCTCTCGTCGGCACGAGGCGGTTCATGGCGTGGGACGCTCGTGCCGAAAATGATGAAACCATCAAGAAGCAAGCAAGTAAAGCAAGTAAAGCAAGAATCGTCCTTCCGGTAGTTAGTGACAATCTAGGCGCATCAGCAAACATCCCTTTCACGGGAACGATTTCGGTGCTGGATGAACCTCGCGCTTCCATTCGAAGGATAACTCGTCGACTCGAATCGAATAGATCGAGTGTCTTAGAGGATTGGGAAGGCGGTCTGACAATGGCGATCCAGGACGTTGTTGGTGCACAAAAACTTGATTCACAGATTAAAGAGATCCTGCTGGCGAGATTAGTCAAGACGGCTCGTAAAGGGAGTTCTGCCATGCAAGAATCGTTCAAAGAGTTGGAGGAGCGCCTCAATGATCGGACCGAAAAACGTGCACTTTGGTTCAATAGCTCGGAACTGAATGAGGTGCTTAATAATGACGTCGTTGTTTCTTTACGAGAAGGTCTGAAAGGCGCGGATATTCATCGTCGCAAAACGAACGAAGCGCTAAGCCAACTCGCTGCAAATAAATTGGTTTGGGTGGGAGCTATGCTTCGAAATACAGATGGCAAGATCGAAGCATGGTTGTATCGCGATGACGTGCCAGATGGGGATATAGTATGCGTCATACCGAGCGTTCAACCCGACAAATCGGCACGCATAGCACCTACAGGGCGTGTAAGCGGAAAACAAGCGTTCCTGAGTGTCGATGCAGAAACAGCTCTTGCCGGGCGTCCGCTGTATTGGATCCGGCCCGCCAAGACGAACAACAACTAATCTCCGAAAGTTTCCTTAATGTCCGTTCAAGACGAGCGATTTTACGTCCGATTCAAGGGACGTGTGCTTGGTCCATTGACCCGCGAAAAGACCTTAGAACTTGCAAAGCGAGGTCAGATCACGAAGCAGCACGAACTCTCCCCAGACGGTGTGGCGTGGAAGCAAGCTCAGGAATTTCCGGAACTATTCGCAATTGAGCGTGCTGCAACTATTCAAGCAGCGACAAAAGAAAAGCAACACGACACAACAGCGCCCCAGGGACCCGCTGAGGAGTGGTATGCTCATTTCGAAAATAGCAATCAAGGTCCAGTCGACCTTAAAGGAATGAAAAACTGGATTGCACTGGGCGCGGTAAACAGAGAAACACTTATTTGGCGCCCAGGCATGTCGGAATGGCAACCTGCCGAGTTGATTCGCGCTGAGTGGTTTAGCGAGCGACAAGCCTCGAAAACTAAAATTCAGAGTACGGGCGTATCGTCTTCGAATATTGATGCGGATTCGCAGGGTAAATTGATCGAAACGTTGTTAAAGTTGCGTTTGTCGGTGTTGTTTCTTGCGATTACCGGAATCGTAATTGGAACCGCATGGATGATTGCAAGTTTAGCCGGCTTCTTCATGATCGCTAGTCTTGGCGGGAACGAGGCTTCCAACGTAATGTCTATCCTTTTTTCCATCGTTCAACTTGCAACGTCAATTTCTTGGTTCACTGCTAGTATTTTCTTGCTTCAATTCGGTAACAAACTCTCTGCTTTGCTCTACCGATCTG
>JANMNR010000115.1:0-1915 GCA_031368325.1 Pirellula sp. | reverse complement strand
CCAATCCTGAGGCGATCAAGGAAATAGAGTGCGCGCTCGAGGTGCGAATGTCGCTCGTGATGAGTCAGTCGTTCCGAAAAGCGGGTGGTGTTCCTGCTGTCGCAGAGATTTTGAATGTCACCGACCGAGCGACCGAACGTGTCGTTTTGGAGTCGCTGGGCAAAGACAACCCAGAATTGGTCGAAGAAATCCGCCGCCTGATGTTCGTCTTCGAAGATATTCAAAAGTTGGCAGACAAAGACATTCAAACAATACTCAAAAATGTCGAAACGAATCAGTGGGCGATGGCACTCAAGGGGGCGAGCCAACAGCTTCAAGAAAAGGTAATGAAGAATATGTCGACCCGCGCAGCCGAAATCCTCAAGGAAGAAATCGGTTTCCTCGGACGTGTCAAGGTCAGCGATGTCGAAGCTGTCCAACAAAAGGTCGTCGACATCGTGCGAACCCTCGAGGAATCAGGGCAACTGCAACGTCCTGGATCCGATGGCGAAGAAGAGTTCGTCGCGTAAAAGACCCATTGCCCTGCAAATGAATCGTTGCGATTTCGACGAACCAGATTTCGAGGAATTGCGTGTATTTCGAGGAGAGGCCTGCGACTTCGTCGCCTCGACTTGATTTTGAAGCCACCGACCAAGTGCAAGGGGCGGGATCGGTGCAAAATTCAGCTTAACCAAGCTTTTGCAGTTACACGGACAAGAATATTGGTCAGAAAATGCCATTTCTTGGATTTGCCCGCTCCGCGCTTATCGGTTCTGGTGATAGGGTATCTGGTACAATGCTGCCACGCCGCAGAGATGCAGCGTTTTTGATTGCCAGATCGCTAACCGGGGGGGATTCGATGCTGAAATACATTGCGGTCCGAAAGAATAGCAATTCCATTCCGACGCCTATTTCCCGAACTCGCCAAAGGCGTTTGGTTCGAGAGTCTGCTGCGCCGTTGTCTATTGCTAAACGCGGGTCCTACCAACAATCGATTGGGATGGGCGGTGCCAATGGCAGGCGTGTGTTGGCAGCGATCAATAGGAATCTTGGTGGACCGCATCTTCAGTAGTCCTCGAGTCGCGATTCAGAAACCCCCTGTGTCTTTTTCCAGTCTTGTTTGGATCTCAGCTAAGTTATAAAGACGACCTTGATTGCAGCCTGGGCAATTCTTTGCCGTTTGCGACCAAGTGCGAGGAGACTTTACGTTACTTTTCCAAAATGGCCAGGTTCGGCATTGAGCCGGGCGAGCTTCGTACACGGAACAGCCTCGCGATTTTGGATCGAGAAAAATGCAATCCCCGTCGGAGTACTCGACCAGACTCGTCAGTTCTCCGACCTGACGTGTGAACTTGCGTTCGAATTCGTCTAGTTGATCGGACATTCCGATAGCGGCCGCGAGAGCCAGGATCTCCTGTGGAGTAACCCAAACGTAGCCTTCGCCAGGACCACTGCAACAATCACCGCATTGGGTGCATTCAAACGAAAGGCCTCTTGCATACCAGGGGTTCTCGTCAGTGCTTTCGAATTTGTTCGATTGGCTTTTCATGGTGGAGACCAGTCTAGTCCGAGCCTTGAGTCTGACCAAGCCCCTTAGGAACTCTTGTAACGCCGCTTGGTCAAGTTGTGACTTCGGAATACACTGCTGCATATGCGGCCACTGCTTAGATTATGGGGAAAGAAGCGAGGCGGACGAATGTCCGGCTGGTGGTTCGTTGGCTCACTCTGTGAAGCCCTCTTTTTTGCATCGTATTTTCTATTGGGTGTGGTGTGCTTTACCACGCTTGTTGGCTGACAGTTTTTGTCGCCCAAAACTCAGGTCGTGAAAATTCTCTCCGGCTTTTGGCTGCTCACTACCGTATCGGCGGCGTTTATTGTCATGGGTGCGGTGGGGTTTTGGTATCGAGTTCTTAAAGTGGCCACCAGCGACGAGCAT
>JANMNR010000198.1:0-18513 GCA_031368325.1 Pirellula sp. | reverse complement strand
GATATCCTATCGAAGATCTTGAATGCCGCGACCAGGGTTCGGTCCATGGCTTTTCAAATAATCCAGCCGCCGGAAACGATCACTATGCGTATCGCAAAGAAATTTGTTGTCTGTTCCATTCTTGTTGGCTCTTTTGCTAGCTCCAGCTATGGCCAAAACCAAACCCGCGACGGTGCGTTGTTGGGCGGTGTTACCGGAGCTCTCATCGGCGGGGTGGTTGGGCACCAAAATCGAGAGACGACCGAGGGGGCTCTCATCGGTGGTGCCGTCGGTGCCATTGCAGGTGGCGTGATCGGCAACAAACGTGATCAGGTTTACCGTCAACAACAATACTACCAACCTCAACCGTCCTACACGACTTACCACGAACACCGCACGTATGTTCAAGCACCTCCGCAACAACGGATCATCGTCACTCGCCGACCAGTCACAACGTCGGAAGTGATCAATATGACGCGAAGCGGTGTGAGCGATGCTGTAATCGTGGCGCATATGCAAACCAACGGTATTGCAATGCAACCCGATGTAAACGATGTCATCCTAATGAATCAAGAAGGAGTCAGCGATTACGTTGTCAACGCCATGCAATCCGGCGGTCGAGTGACTACGGTCTACCAACAACCGACCACCGTCTATCGAACCTATCCGCAACCTGCTCCAGTCGTGGTCCGCGAAGAGTACCATTACCCACAACCGGTTTATCAAGCTCGGCAACCATCCTACCGCCCATACTACGTCGAACGCCGAGGATTCTAGGCGAATCAGCAAGCCGCTAGAAAAAGCACGCACTGGAAGTCAATGCCATAAGCACCACTTCGCTAACAATCGACGATGCACTCGATATCGGAATGCGAATCTGGATTGAACCAGGTGGGCCGGGTGATGCGTTTTGCGTTGGCCCTTACTTCGGCCTGTGCGTATTTTTCTTTGCTTAGCCGGACAGTTTTAGCTGCTTTCAACAAGTAGTTCGTCGCCTCGTCCGTTTCGCCGCTTGTCACCTTGTCGTAGGCATAAAGCGTTTTGGCATCCTCGACCAAACGTTTCATGTCCGCACCGGAAAAACCATCTGTCGCCGCTACGACCTTTCCTATCTCGACGGTATCGAAAGGGGATGGCAAGCCCTTGAGCTGCTTTGTCAATATCTCCGTTCTAGCAGTCAAGTCTGGATATCGCATATCCAGCCACAGCTCGATACGTCCCGATCGAATCAAGGCTGGCGGCAAGTTGCCTACGTCCATGGCCGTGAGAATAACACAGACCCGGCCAATGCTTTTACTCTCCAAGCCATCCAGCATCGTGAGCAAGTATCGATACAGACCGTGCTCTTGCCCGCTTTCGAAGATCACGTCGCTATCGTCGACAAAGATCACCGAGGGAGCATTGTCCTTGGCCGTCTCAAACACCTTGTGTACCTCGCTGTAAAAGTCGCGAGTACCCGATATAAAGGTCCCATCGATTAGAAAGAACTTGCCTTTCAATCGATGTGCGAGCGCGCGTCCAACCGTTGTTTTGCCCGTACCGGGAGGACCCGCCAGGAGAGCACCCCGTTTTGGTTTGATTCCCAGCTCACTTGCCAATGCATCGTTCTCGAACGGCATAACAATGTTCGCTTCGAGACTCTTAATCACGTCCTCAACCCCACGCAGCTCTTGAAGATCCACGTCGGCCACTTCACCCAGCTGGACATTGCTCGTCAACTGCTGCGATCGAAGATACTCAATGAAGCCGTCCGTATTCGTAGATGCATCGCGCAGACTCCATACCGAAGCGGACTTGAGTTGGTGTGCATTGAGCTTGGGTGCAAACCGATGAACCTTTTCAAAGTCGATCTGTTCGAACGCTTTTGTACTCGAAAATTGCCCACACAGAAAACGGTAGTCCGCCGGCGAGAATGCGTCGATCCCATGGGGAAAACATCGTTCCCTCAATGATTCCGACAAATTTCCGTCAGAGCCGATGATCAACCTTTTTTCCGAATCCAAGACGTAGCTCGCGATTGCATTCGCTGCCGATTCTAGATACCCGCTTCGTGGGTAAAAATGGCATCCACCCATCGTCGCCGTTGCAACGTGCCAGTCATCCACATAGACGATGTCGTGACGTTTAAGGGCATCCATCAGTATCTTTAGCAGCGCGTCTTCCAGCGCGAGCCGATGAAGTTTGCTGCAGGCGTCCACAAAGTCCTTCAAACCCAGTAGTTTGCCTCCTGTTTTTCGATGCAGTTCCTGCAATACCGTCGTGCGTCCACGCCCGATGGGCGACCATAAATGAAAGAGATTTCCGAGCGGAGCTGCTCCGAGCATCCAATCATAGGCAACCTGTTGTACGGGCGTTAGCTTGGTCGGCTTTTGGGTTTTGGCCATTTGTGATATCTCATTCGAGGATGGGCGACGACTCTCTTTTTTTGCTTAGTCAAGTATGACGGTGCGGTGAGAAAAAATGTTCACTTTGGCAAGTATAGAATCCCAGATAAATTCGCAGACCGAAAATCGTACGGGACGCTCTTCGGAAGCGAGGATGAACTAGAAACGAAAACGGCTTGCAGAATCGCGCTCGTTCTGGGAAAGTCGATGCGGCTCTGTTCCGTAATCGCTCCCATCAACGCCGTCCATTCAAGTCGTTCGCACCCATGAGTCCTTTGAGAAAAATCATCCAGGCTATTTCCGAGGCGGGTGGAGTTGCCTACGAGGTGGGTGGCTGTGTGCGGGATCAACTGCTTGGGCATCCCAACAAGGACCTAGACATCGAGGTCTTTCATCTCGATGCACGGACGTTGTCCAAGATCCTGTCGCGTTTTGGGCGTGTCAACGAAGTTGGCGTTTCTTTTGGTGTGATCAAGCTTCGTACCACACACGGGGACGACCTCGATTTCACGTTACCCCGACGCGAAAGCAAGATAGGTCGAGGGCATCGCGGCTTTCAAGTGGAAGTGGACCACACGCTCAGCGTTGCCGATGCCGCGCTCCGCCGTGACTTTACAATCAACGCCATCTACCGCAACTTGCACGATCAAACACTCATCGATCCTCACGGAGGCAAACAAGATCTAGAGCAACGCGTACTGCGCGCAACCAGCGAACATTTCGCGGAAGATCCACTGCGTGTCTTACGAGGGATGCAATTCGCGGCACGATTCGACGCTGTCATGACCAGCGAAACGCTCGAAATGTGCCGATCGCTAAGCCACGAATACAGTTCGCTCGCACTGGAGCGGATATGGAATGAATGGCTGAAATGGGCGACCCGGTGCAAGTGTCCGAGCAAAGGACTGCTGCTTCTAAAGGATTGCGGCTGGATCGAACACTATCCGGAGTTGTCGGCACTTCAAAGTGTTCAACAAGATCCCGTATGGCATCCTGAGGGGGATGTCTGGATTCACACGCTGCATGTCTGCGATGCGGCATCGCGAATCGCAGACAGAGAAAGCTTGTCGGACGACGAGCGAGTGATTCTGATGTTTTCGGCTCTTTGCCACGATCTGGGCAAACCCGCGACCACTGAGTTCAAGGACGGTCGATGGCGATCCCCGAGCCATGCGTCGGTCGGTGTGCCGATTGCCGAAGCGTTCCTAACTCGCATCGGATGTCCGAAACACTTTATCGAAATTGTTCTACCGCTCGTGGCTGAGCATCTCGTTCATATTCAATCCGAAGCAACGTTGCGAACCGTGCGGCGGCTATCGGTTCGACTGGGTAAGGCCTCGATTGTGCAATTGACGCGATTGGTCGAAGCCGACTTGGGCGGTCGGCCGCCGCTACCAGCAACTTTACCCGAGTCATTGCTCAGCATCCAACGCATCGCGGAGTCAGCGAACGTGACTGCGACGAAACCTGAACGGATTATCCAGGGACGCCATTTATTGCGTTTAGGTCATGCGCCGGCGCGCTGGTTCAGCACGGTTTTGGAGGCTTGCTATCAAGCGCAATTAGACGGCGTCTTTGAGAGCGAAGCGAACGGAATCGACTTTCTAAAATCGGAATTGGCCAAGTTGCAAAGTGACTAACACTGCGCTCAAACCACACCTCAATTTTTTACCAACCCTGACTAAGGCCGCAATTTCCGATGTCCAATCTGAACTCAATCGTCCTCCAAATGAAATCGATGCAAAAATCGGTGCAAAATGGGTGCAATCAAAATAGCCATCATCGATAGAAATGCGATGCCACTGTAAAGAGCATAGAACGTTGCGAACAATTTGCCGGACGTCGTGACCATTCGATCGACGGGCCCCATGCCGGTCAAAATCATCGCGGCATTCAACACAGCGTCAACCCATTCCAAACCGCCAAAGTACGCATAGCCCGCACTGCCAATCGCTAATGAAAAAACCACGATGATTAGCGTCGCTCCAAAACTACTAATTATCCGAGCATAAAAGACTTTGGTTGGAAGCAACGCGTCGTTCGATTTTTCATACGGCATTGGTACCTCTTTAGAATGCGACCGTTAGTGCATTGAGATAGGTTCAGCTGAAACCGCTATGATACCACCGATTCTCAATGCCAGACGGGATGCCGCGACTTCGGAATTCCTAGTCGTTATTACTTTCTAGGATTGAGGTATGCACCAACAAAAGCTGCTCGCCCCCACTTAAGCAACGACCTTGGTTGCAGCAGAGGGCTCGGACCGCTTGTCCAGGGTGCACGCATCGCTTCGCGACTGGATGTCAGTAGGCAAAAAATTGGCAAGGGCGTCGGAAAATCTACCTCACCATGAATGCTAAACGGCTAGCCAAATTGATTCGCGCTCTCGAAAAGCAGGGTTTTTATCTCGGTCCTTGAGCAGCTCGCGCGGTGAGGCGTTCGGTTTCTCAAGCCGCAATGCGACTTGCGACCGTCTTACTTCGGTGGATTGAAGGGTACTTTTTGCGGAATCGTTAATCCGCCTGACAGCAACAGTTTCCACGGCGACGTGGCCTCCCATCCAGTTTTGGTTACGTCTGCGCGAGGAAAGATCAACGTGTAGCCTGAGGGAGGAAAAAGCCCGATCGGCACATACACACAAGCCAGCGCTTCGCCGGTCTCCATGTCCAAACACTCACCCATGAGGAACCCTGCGGCCCTCGCCCCCGCGTGTGGAAACGGAACGAGAACAACTGTATCAATCTTTTTCAAGCCATCGGGCCCCTGCATTGCTTGCGATGCATCGCGAACGGCTCGATACAGCACCGAGATGCCCGGGATGTAACTAAAGCCCCAGTCCACCCAGCGACTTAAACGAGATTGAAAGGCATAGCCAAGGATATAAAAGATCGACAGGACGGTTATCAAGCAGATCGGCGGAGTCACGTACTTTTCAAACGGTGCCCACATCTTGTCGTCGAGCCCCTTCGGAAAAATCAACGGAGCAATCAACGAGGCAAAGGGATCGATCACCCAAGAGTTTAGAATCAAATAGATCTGGTAAACGACAAACAGGGTCAACAAAATAGGTGCGGCGAATAGAATGCCGAAAACGATTCGCCGAAGAAACCAACGCAAACCGGAGACTCGAGTTGGGTTCGGTGCAGGCGATTCAAAGCCAGCGCCCGAAGCAGCGAAGTTGTTCATATTAAGATTTCTAACGCAGTGGAAACAAGGCTCAAGCGTTGTATCTTAGCGGAATTCTACTGGCGATGGGCCGCTTGGACGACTCACATACAATCCGCACAAGCAGTACACTCCGAATAACTTCGCGCGTTCTTTCGCGATTTCGATTGTGCGACGGGTGAAACCTTGCTCAAGGGTGTTTTGCAGGCAACGTTTACCCACATGTTGCATCCTGTCCCTTGAAAACCCTATCTCGACTTGTGCATGTCCCTCGCCATCGTGAGCTCTGAACCTGAACGGTCCAGCCAAAACTTGAGCCTAGAAACAGACTCGTTGGTTTCTGGTCTTTCGTTCATGCTCGTCGCGAATGTACTTCAGCGTGGCATTGGGTTTATTCGAAACCTCATTCTTTGCCGATTCTTGGCAGAGGAGCAACTGGGGCTTTGGGCGCTCTCAACCAGTTTTTTCATGTTGGCGGCCCCACTGGCCGTACTCGGACTGCCCGGTACTTTTGGCAGATTCGTAGCCTCCTATCGAGCGTCCGGGCAGCTCAATTTGTTTCTGAAGCGGATGGCCATTGGATCGACAATTGGCGCACTTTGCTGCGTCACAACGTTGATCGCGGCACCGTCGTGGTCCAGCAGCATCATTTATGGTCTCGAGCTCACACCATGGACTATGGCCCTCATCGCATTGGCCTTATGCCTTTTGATCGTGTTCAATTCGACCACAGAACTGCTGAGTGGACTACTAAAGCCTCGTCTGGTCTCCGCTATGCATACATGCAATTCCATCGTCTTTACCATATCGAGTTTGACGGGTGTTATGCTGTTCAACGATTGGAGAGTCCTCGTGGCTGCCTTTGCAATCGGCGCAGGAGCTGGAATGATTCCGGCGATTCCAGCCTTGAGAAACTGGGGTGAAATTGAATCGACATCGCAACCGCAAATGTCGTTGGTCGCGATGTGGAAGCGAGTACTACCCTTTGCAATGAGCATCTGGTGCATGAATTTACTAGTGAATCTTTTTGACGTTGTCGACCGCTACATGCTGCTCCATCTAGCAACCGAAACTGCGGAACAAGGACGCGCGCTGGTGGGACAGTTCCACAGCGGTAGAATCTTGCCAACCCTGCTTTCGAGTCTAACACTCATGCTCAATGGGTTGTTGCTGCCGTATCTTGCATCGGAATGGGAAGCCGGAAACCAAAGCAAGGTGGCTGACTTCCAAAGAATAACGCTGAAGTGCGCAGCCCTCTTTTTCATGCTGCTTTCCGTTGGTTCTCTTGCTGTGGCTCCGGTTCTATTCGAACATGTGCTGGATGGAAAGTATGCTGACGGCCTCTCCATAATGCCGCAAGCCATGTTGCATTGTTGCTTTACTGCTCTGGCCTGCCTTATGCAAAACTACTTTTGGTGCGCTGAGCGGGGTAAAACCGTAGGATTGATTATCCTGGTTGGCCTAATCATGAACTTGATTCTAAATGCCTGGTGGGTTCCACACTTGGGATTGCACGGAGCCATGACAGCAACTTCCCTGTCGGGGGCTGCCATGCTGATACTGACTCTAGTCGAAATGCATCGTTCTGGCGTGGAGCTGCGTATGCGCTGCATTTGGTTTACGTTGCTTCCGATAAGCCTGCTTTTCGGCAACGTGCCCTCGGCAATGGTGCTATCGATGGTCTTTGTGTTGATCGGACGAACCGATTGGCTGTTGACCAACGAGGAAAAATCGGCCGTCGATAAAGCCGCGATTCCGAAACTCAAGCAACTCGGATTTTCCATCCAAACGCTTTGGTCACCAACGCCAACCGGTCGCTAAAGTACGCACAATCGAAACAAACTGACCTCGCCACCAAAACCTTGCAATATGTCATCCGTGCGATGATTGCGAGCTCACTGCCGTCGAAACTACGATGTCCAACTTGGGCAGCGTGCTGCAACCGTCCACCCCTCTGTATTGATGACCATTATGACATCCACAATGAACTCAGTCCCTGTTAAAATATGCTGTATTGGCGCGGGGTACGTTGGCGGGCCAACCATGGCCATGATTGCCAAGCAGTGTCCGGACATCGAAGTCCACGTCGTGGACCTCAACCAGGCGCGAATTGACCAATGGAATTCGGACGAATTGCCCATCTATGAACCCGGTCTCGATGAAATTGTAAAAGAAGCCCGAGGGCGAAACCTCAAGTTTTCGACCCAAGTTGACTCGGCCATCAGCGATGCCAACATCATTTTCATTGCGGTCAACACACCCACCAAATCCTTTGGCATCGGTGCTGGACGCGCAGCCAATCTTGAGTTCATCGAAAAGTGCGCACGCCAAATCGCGAAATGCTCCAAAGGACACAAGCTTGTCGTCGAAAAATCGACGTTGCCGGTCCGCACAGCAGAAGCGGTGAAACGCATATTGAGCAGCGCTGCCAATGGTGCCACATTTGACGTCTTGAGCAATCCCGAGTTTCTGGCCGAAGGGACCGCTGTTCAAGACCTGCTACACCCTGATCGTGTTCTTATTGGGGGCGAATCGCTCGCTGCCGTTGAACGGCTAGCGCAGGTGTATGGACGCTGGATACCCCGCGAGAGAATTCTGACAACCAATCTATGGAGCAGCGAACTCTCGAAGCTAGCCGCCAATGCTTTCCTTGCACAACGAGTTTCCTCTATCAACGCAATCTCAGCGCTTTGCGAAGCGACCGGTGCCGATGTGGATGAAGTTGCGAGAGCGATTGGAACGGATTCGCGTATCGGTCCCAAGTTTTTGAAGTCGTCTGTCGGCTTCGGTGGCTCCTGCTTCCAAAAAGACATTCTAAATCTGGTCTATCTTTGCGAGCACTTTGGCCTCCGCGAAGTGGCTCAGTATTGGGAGCAAGTCGTGATCATGAACGACTACCAAAAGCGACGCTTTTCAGAGCGCATTGTTCGAACGATGTTCAATACCGTTTCCGACAAAAAGATCGGGATTTGGGGCTTTGCTTTTAAGAAGGACACGAACGATACTCGCGAGTCCGCAGCTATCAACGTATGCCGCGATTTGCTCGAGGAACGGGCTAGGTTGGTGATCTACGACCCGCGTGTTCCCGAGTCGCAAATCCGATCCGAACTCGAACATGCGTTTGCGGGCAGCTTGGGATCCCTCTCCGACAAGCACAGGAGACTTATCGAAACCAATGTGACCGTCGCAAACGATGCGTATGCTGCCGCCGACGAAGCACACGCGATCGCTATCTTGACCGAATGGGATGAGTTTAAAACGATCGACGCTGGTCGCGTATTCAATGGAATGCGTCAACCAGCCTTCGTTTTCGATGGCAGAAACGTTCTCGATCACGCCATGCTCGTCGAAATCGGATTCGAGGTGCATAGTATTGGACGCTCGGCAAAATAAACTGCCTTTCGATCGGCTTGTCTGGGCGTAAGCTGCGATTGGCAGCTACCATACGATGCCAATCATTTCGGGCTCTCCGTTGGCTGGGTGCTAACGGAAGCACGTGACTCTTTCAATCACGGCCAGTAGCCATGCGCATCGACTTAGTCATCACCGAACTAGATACCGGCGGAGCAGAAAAATGCTGCACGGATCTCGCTCTCTTTTTGACTCGAAGAGGACATAGGGTCAGGGTCATCGCACTAGGGCCTCGTCCTCCGGAGTCCAAAGATTCGCTAGTACGGCTCTTGGAATCCCACCAAGTCGAGTTGCACTTTCTCGGGGGCAGGAAATGGTGGATGCTGCCGCGAGTGGTCTACAAACTAAAACGGCTACTGAAGGCGGATAGACCCGATATCGTTCAATCGCTCCTATTCCATGCCAACGTTGTGGCTGCATGGATCGTTCCGGCGATGCGCGTACCTCTTTTCGGCGGTATTCGAGTTGCTGAACCCCGTGTATTGCGACATGCTTTAGACCGATGGGCCGCTTCTCGCAGCACGAAAACCGTTTGTGTGAGCCAGGGTGTAGCCGACTGGTGTATCCAAACTGAACGCATCGATCCCAACAAACTGGTTGTCATCCCAAATGGCATCGCAATCGAAACCGAGAAGCACCCCATTACGTCCGATTCGCATGGGGTTCCTAATGGTGCCAGAATTCTACTTTTCGTCGGACGACTCGAACACCAAAAAGGAATTGACGTCCTTATTTCGAATGCGATCTCTCTTCTGACCCAATTACCCAGCCATCAGCTGGTGTTCATTGGAGATGGCTCGATGCGACATGCATTGAACAGTCTTATCGAGCAAGGCCCCCAAGGACGCATCCATTACCTCGGACAAAGAACGGACGTTCAGGAGTGGATGGCCCGATCCGAGTTGTTGCTGTTCCCTACCAGATACGAGGGCATGCCGAACGTGATCTTGGAAGCCATGATCGAAGGCTTGCCGGTCGTCACAACAAGAGTCGAGGGTGTTGCTGAACTACTTGGTAGTCAGATGGAGCAACAATCGGTCGCCAAAGAAGATTGGACCGCGCTCTTTGCACTTGCGGTGACTCTTGCGAATGCACCGCCGCTCAGAATTGAAATTGGCAGAGCCAACCGCGAACGCGTTGAATCGCAATTCGCGTTAGACAAACAGCTCAAGCGATATGAATCGCTCTATTCAGGTCCTGATTAGGGCTTTGCCATTTTACTTGGGCCACCGGCACCTGGCCCCTTGCCAGCAGGCATGCCCGCGCCTGCGGGTGCGCCACCAGCTTCTCCACCACGACCTGCTGGAAGATCGGGAATCGCTTCTTGTGGCGGAACGTATTCCGACGTGCAGCCAGTAAAGCAAACAAGCGTGAAAATTGCAAGACAAACGAATCGATACATGATTTTCTCAGAATAGAATGAAGACAAAAGGAGGCTCTGCACGCCCGGACAAAACAAAAAAACCTGCCTCTAAAATCGCTTCTAGAGGCAGGTATTTATCAAAACGGAACTGGATCAGTCAGGAAGTTGCACGACGGATCCATCGCTGCGACTTGCCATTGCCTCAAGCACGTTTGGTACAGGTGTTGGGACTGCCGTCGTCGGTTGCACTTGTGGGGAGGACGTAGAATACGAAATAAACCGGACACTACCGTCAGCCAAAGCAAAGTTGCCCCCACCTGGATGCAAGCTCCAGAAGTGGTAGCGGTGAAGATCCGTTGGATCCTGTACCTTTCCTGGACGGAAGAAGTCGGGAGCTGCTGTTGGCACTCCTGCTCGTTCGTGCACTCCAAGAACCACATCGCACGCACCAAAATAGGGTGCATCACCAGAACCGGCCCATTGCCAACCGTAATTCAAACTGGACGATGGTGGACGCTCACCAATGATCAAAGTATTGCTTGTGCCGTCATTAATCGTCGCCATTTTCACTGAAGAATTGACATAAAGAATTCCGTCTTGGCCCCTTGCCTCTTGGAATTGATTGGTACCCGATACTCCCAAGTAAGAAGTCAATGCGGCTCGAAGTCCACTCCCATCATCTGGCGAAAGCTGACCCCCTCGCGGATCCGACGGGCAAACAAATGTAGGGTTAATGGTCTTGTGCAAGGCCATATTGATCGGAGGGTCCCATGCCCATGCCGCCGCTACTCCACGCCTATCAAAAGCATTGTACAAATTGGAACCTTCAATGAAAGGCAGGCTACGGGTCATCCAACTCCACCAAGGACCTTCAGCTGGATAGCTTGACGTTGGAGTTGTCGTTCCACCTGGTGGAGGACTACGCTTGTAACCTGTGTACCAGGTCGTACCCATTTGATGAGCGGATGGGAACCGTCTGAACGTGTCGTGATGGTTGTGCATCGCGAGCACTTGCTGCTTCAGATTATTGGTGCATTGCATGCGTCTAGCCGCTTCTCGAGCAGCTTGAACAGCCGGCAATAGCAAACCGACTAATATACCGATGATCGCGATAACGACCAACAGTTCGACCAGAGTAAAGCCTCTCCGGTACTTCCGAAAACTCTTAGACATAAAAAAGCCTTTCGACACAAAACAAGAAACGAAAAAAAAATTTCAATGGGCACTTTGGTAAGCCCCATCGCTTGATTCGCGGGAATAACTTGTCGCATCTGATCGGGGGAGTCCGCTCAGGTGCTCAGAGAGTGCAAGGCGTGCGTGTGCGTGTTCCTCGGCCATTGAAGACAATTCAAACGCGGTTGTCAATCGAATGAGCCAATCAAAAAAAGCGAAAACCGGAGTCCGTCAAGGCCTATCGGAGGAATTTCCGGTTAATAAAACGCTCCAAATCCCTTAAAAAGAGCTAACAATTTGCTCATCGCCGTTTCTTGCACACTCCCTGAAAAAATTCTAAAAATTTCCCGAATAATTAGGTTAGTTCAGCATAAGGCTGACTTAACCCAAGCTTTTTTCGAACGGGTGACCTACGCTCGCCTTACTTGCTAGCTCCGTCAGATCCGAACCCTCGGTCCCCCAAGTAACTTGTCAGACGACGGACTCTATGGTTTGAGATGTCCTTCTTGCATGCTTCGCGAACTCCAAACTCGCTAAATCGCTAAGACTGAGAGACTCCGGATACTCTCGCCTGACGATCGACCTCAATTGATCGATGCGCGTATCGTTCGCTCGGAACGCGTCGCCGAGCAAGGCTACTTGTTCGTGACTCAAAGTCACCCGCAATCTCAAACAAGCGGGCCCACCCCCGTTCCGCATGCTTTGGTCCAGTGACAAAAAGCGAACACTTTGAATCGGATTCGATGGATCCATGATCCATCGGTCTAACAACGCTCCAACCGGTTTCGAGTCCCGGCATTGCGATGGACAAATCAGTTCAAACTTTTGGTTTTGGGAATCCTGGGATACCAACTGACTATTGAAAAGATAGGTTCGCACTGCTTCGTGCAGAGTCAACTCCGACTCGAGCACACACAATGCCAAAAGCGTCTCACCTGTCTTTGTTTTAAACCTATCTCGGATCGACTCTACGGCTTCCTCACTGCCTTCAAAGGCATGTTCATGATAGATCATCAAGCCACCATGGCTCATGGCAATCACGTCGTTGTGAAACACACCGGCATCGATGGCTAACGCTGTTTGTTCGACGAAAAAACAATCTTCCTTTCGTAGTTGCAAACAACCCGCAACCCGCTGTGCCGCGAACTCGGTTTGGCGTGACAGGAATTTGGTACCTCGTTGATGATTCGAGTCAAGGCGATATCCCGGCCCGAACACGAACACATGCACACCTCTCTCTCCGTTGTGACTGCACAAACGCATATGGTTTGCAGCTCCCTCATCTCGCAACGATACGACCGACGGAAGAGGTTCGTGTACATGTGCGTTGGAAATAGGCTCAAACATCTTACGAAGCTGAACGCGACGCTCTAATGCCTCTTGGCCCCGATGCAAATTACTGCAAAGGTTCGCTGGTACGAGATGCAGTTTTCCATCGATCGTGTCACAGGCTGGCGCCACCGTGGCCGCGTTGGCCGTCCACATGAAAGCTGAGCTGTAGGCCGCCGAAAGAACGCTTGGTGCTTCATCCAAACAACGTCGCAACACATCCCTGCGTTGGCCAGCAAAACCGACTGACTCAAGCCATCGCCAATTGGGTCGTTCAAGCGGAGGCAAGTAAAACTGGTCGATCCCAAGCCCTGCTAACAACTCCATTTTGGCAATCCCCTCCAGAGCGGCTTCCCTCGGATTCGATACTTGATTTTGACTTCCCAAGCTGGCCAAGTTACCAACACCTAAACCACCAAAGTGATGCGTTGGGCCAATCATCCCATCGATATTAATCTCGACATGCGATGCCATCGTTAAAAGATTCCTTGCAAGCCTGGAGGCAAAGTGGCATTTAAACTGAGTTGTTGATTCTCGAGCAACGCGACGGGATAGCTGCAATAGTCTGCAGCGAAATAACCGCTAGGGCGGTGATTGCCACTCGCTCCTGAGCCACCAAACGGAAGCTTGCCGCTCGCTCCGGTCGTCGGCGAGTTCCAGTTCACGATGCCAGCTCGAACACGGTTCGAAAAAAGCTCAAATGCGGCCGCATCGTCGCTCAACAACCCAGCGGCCAATCCGTACCTGGTTTGATTGGCAACCCGAATCGCTTCTTCCAATCCGTTGGCCAATGTCACCGTCAACATCGGTCCGAAATGCTCTTGGTCGGTCGCAGCCTGTCCATCTAAGAAAATCAAACCGGGAGTGAGCATCGACTTGCATTGCGAGTCCGTTTTGACCTCGTTTAACAACGTTGCCCCATTAGCTCGCAGCTCAGCTTGGGCCGCAAGGATATTCGCTGCGGCCTCGCTAGAAACCAGCGTTCCCATAAATGGCTGAAGCTCCGATAACGGATTGGCAACTTGGATCGCCGAGATTGAGCGGCTTAATTCCTCCAGCAGACCATCATTTTCAGGGTGCTTGATCACGATCAATCGTCGAGCGCAAGTGCAACGCTGCCCGCTCGTGACATATGCCGATTGGATAATCGTCGCAATCGCCGCTTTTCGATTTTGGACACGGTCGATCACCAGCGGGTTGTTTCCTCCCATTTCGAGCGCGAGCAAACACTCGGGTCTGCCAGCCAGCTGCTGATGCAACTGCATACCCGCTGCATACGAGCCCGTAAACAAAACCCCCGCCGCTTCTTTGGAGCCAACGGCCCATATGGCTTGCTCCACCCCACCATGCATGAGTTCCAAAACGCCGTCTGGTAGTTCGGTCGCTTGCCAAGCTCGCAAAATCCAGTCACCCACCGCGGGTGTTTTTTCGCTTGGCTTGAAAAGTACCGTGTTCCCGGCCAAGAGAGCGGGGACGATATGCGCTCCGGGCAAGTGCAGAGGCAGGTTATAAGGCCCGAGCACGACCATCATCCCAAGCGGCTTGTACCGAATCGTTGAGAACGTTGGGCCCGCTCCCTCGCGCGTCGTCCATCGGCGCTTGCAAATCGCGTCTACGGCATTGTCCACCTTGGCAATCGCCGATTGAATTTCCTGATCGCTTTCCCAAAGCGGCTTACCCGATTCGAGCGTGATGGTCCTACCGATTTCAGCCCGGTTGGCATGCAGAAATTCTGAATACCTTTGGACACATGCGATGCGGTATTCAAGCGAGGCCTGCGACCAACTCTCAAACGCACCTACAACCTTCTTGACCTTGTTCGATACGTCCTCATGCCCATCCCATGTACCTAACCACGTAACAGAATCATCGACTGGACTTCGCCGCTCGCGGCCATTCACGGATGCGTTCATTGTGTACACCTAAACGTTATGCGCCTGAACCCGCTAGTCATTCACCAATCGACTCGTTAACGTCTGGATCTCTTTCAACAACTGGATGTTTTGAGCGTTTTCTTCGATTGCGACCTGCGACCCAGATCGTTTTGTCACCGATGAAATTTCGTCCGATGCGTGCTCATCGCCGAGCCCTGCGCTCCGTTGGCTACGAGACAAGATCCGTTCCCTCAGCTCGGACGCATTGCTGAGTCCCTCCATAAGTCCTACGTGCGAACCCATCGATGGTCCCTCATGCCCGGTCCCTCCCCCACCAGCGGTCATAACCATGAGGTTGGCAAACCCGAACCAACGTTGTACTGGCCCCTGAGCGATGTGCACGATTTGAATGTTTTCGAAGGTGATTGTTGTCTCGTAGATACTCCAAATGCCGCGTCGAATTCGCATGCTCCGGTCCGTGAAAACGTACCAGGTTGTGTCGTACCGCAAGTGGATGGCAATGTAGGCGACAATGTCTGGGGCGATGATAACAAAGAGCCAAAGCGGGGCTGTCAACAACCCCGCGAGCGGCCACCAATAAGTGAACAACCCCCACAACACAAACAAAAAGACATCGATCGCAAAGAGCCCAAACCAGAAAAAGAACTTGCGGTAGTTCAAGTAAGCAAGCGACGGTCGCATAGCTTCAACCACCTCTCCCTCCATCGATGGCAGCGTTGGTGGACCGTCCGGCAAACAGAAGTAGCTCGTGAGTACACCCCAAACACCGCGATAGCACCACTTGCATGCCTCATCAACCAAACCTGCGTCCTTCATGATGACGAGTCCGAATGGCCTGACGTCTTTTCAACCAAATGCGCCAGATTATCTCGGATGCCTCGCAGCAATGAGGTCACTTCGCTTTCGTTTGCACCCATCATCTTTGGGGGCGCAGACGCGTCGCTTGGCGTCGTCCCCAAATTTGACGTTGTGTATCCCTTGGCTCCTCGCATCCTCTCATACAACCAATCGCGAACTGTATCCGGATCGGTCATCCCCTCCAAGATGATTTCTGGCATGGCGTTTCCAGAAGCAGTCTGAACGCTCACGCTGGCAATGCCGAGCCAACGCTGGATCAAGTTGCGGCTCACATGGATGTCCTGAATACGGCGGAAGGCAACCACCACTTCCTGTCGGAAAAACAGACCGACCTGCATGCGTAACCCCGTCTCTTCAAACTGGTACCGAAGCGTGTTGTACCGAATGATGAGGGCCGGAATCACAATGACACAAGCTGGCCCAGATAGTAGCCCTGTCAGCACGTAGTAAGTGAGAAGCCTTGGAGAGGGACGCTCCAGAGCCGAAGTATCGAGGGTGGTTGGCGGCAAATTCATGTCCCTATTGTACACACAGCCAACGGTTTCAGTGGAGATGAGACTTGCGGGGAAACGATGAGACTTGCGGGGAAACTTGGTATGCCGATTTGTCTATCATAGAGGTAAGATGAAACAGCAGGGAATTTCTTCGAATCCCAGCGCAACGCTCCAATCGGCGTTCAACCCTTAGACTAAACTTGTTCTGGCTCGAACACGATCCTTTCCCGCACGATTCTCCAATCGGATTCAATATGGTTTCCACCACTTTCAGCTCAACAAGGCGATATCGTCCGTCAGCTGCCTTGTTGTTGGGATTCGCATTATGGATTCTTCATGGTATTTCACTCCTCGAATTCGCTACCGCAGATGACTGGCCCATGTGGCGAGGGGACTCGATGCGAAGTGCGTCCACCAACGAGTCTCTCGCCAGAGTGTTGCGGCTGGAGCACACCATCGCTGGCACACCCCGCAAGCAGACTTGGGAAGATCCGCTCAATGCCGATGTGATGGCGTATGATCGAGTTCTGGAACCAATCCTCGTGGGAGATCGGCTCTATGTTGGATACAACGATTCAGACAAAGTCGTCTGCTACGATTTGAAGTCGGGCGAGAAGATTTGGAGTTACTTTGCGGACGGTCCTGTCCGTCTGCCTTTGAGCGCCTCGGAAGGCGCGATCTACTTTGGTAGCGATGATGGTTGCCTTTATTCCGTTGATGCCGTCACTGGTTCGTTGAATTGGCGATTTCGAGGTGCTCCGCTTGATCACCTTGCGATCGGAAATCATCGCCTGATATCCGCTTGGCCAGCCCGTGGCGGTCCAGTCGTCTACGGAGATCAAATTTATTTCGCTGCCAGCATCTGGCCCTTTATGGGCACGTTTATCTATGCCCTCGACAAGAAGACCGGCGACGTTGTCTGGCTCAACGACGAAACGGGTTCGGAATACATCAAGCAACCGCACAGCGCCCCCTCGTTCGCTGGCGTTGGACCGCAGGGTGCCTTGCTTGCAACCAAAGACACTCTCATTGTTCCTGGCGGTCGCTCTGTTCCTGCCGTATTTAATCGGTTGACCGGCAAGCAGCTCTATTTTGAACTCAACGCAGGAAGCAAGGGGACAGGCGGTGCCTTCGTTACAGCCAACGACGACTATTTCTATGTTCATACTCGGGTCAAAGGCACACGTCAGTTTACGTTAGGGAACGGAGTCAAGACGGCATTCATGCCCAACGAACCGGTGCTTGTTGGAGACAAACTCTACTCCGCTGAGCTGGTCGATGGCGTGGCCAAGATCTGTGCTTGGAAACAGGATGGCAGCAAACTTTGGGACATCGCTGGCGATGGTCGCGGCGACTTGATCCTAGCCGGCGGTGTTCTGTATGCAGCCGGACCGCAATCGGGTTCGAAAGAATCAAAGAGTATCTTGACTGCAATTCGATTGCCTACCGATACTCCCGGTGCCATCGCAGAAACGATTTGGTCCATGCCAATCGATGATCAGATCGAACGCCTCATCGCTGGCAACGGAAAGCTGGTGACGGTTTCCTTGGAGGGAAATATCGCGATCCTCGGTGCATCAACGTTGGAGTCAATCAAACAGGCGAGCGAAATTTCAGCCAATTCACCGCCTAAAGAGAGTTTGATCGCAATGGAGTCCGCTCATGCCAGATCTAAAGAGTTGCTCGCACACGGTGACGCGTCGGGCTACGCCATGTGGTATGGTGCGAGCAATAGCGAATCGCTGGCCGCGATCGTCGAGTCCAAATTGTTTGAGGAGATGATCGTAGTAGACGCCGATGCCATACGAGTCGACCAAGTGCGACGCAAATGGGACGCAAAGGGTTGGTACGGAATACATGGTTCTGTTCATGCTGCACCTCCTCATGCATTTCGTGCACCCCCGTATATCGCTAATATGATTTTCGTAAATGACGATGTGACTCAGTCGATCGTTCAGGACGCCAAGTGCTTGCGACAGATCTATAACTCAGTGCGGCCCTATGGTGGGATTCTCGAGCTGCTGTCGTCGCCTGAACAGTTGGACTCGATCTTCGCACAAGTGAAAGAGCTGAAGCTAGAACAAGCCGACGTTAAACGAACGACGAACAGCATTGTGGTAAAACGGGTCGGCGCACTCCCTGGTTCTGCCGATTGGACGCACCAATATGGCAACGTTGCCAACACGATCAAGTCGGATGATCGACTCGTGAAACTGCCTTTGGGAGTACTTTGGTTCGGTGGCAACAGCAACGTGGATGTGCTTCCTCGGCATGGACACGGACCGCCCGAACAAGTGGTCGGTGGCCGCCTCATCTTGCAAGGCATGAACTCGCTCACCGCCCGCGATGTTTATACCGGCAGAGTACTTTGGCATCGAGTGTTCAAGGATCTTGGTACGTTCGATGTCTACTTTGACTCCACATTCCAGGACACGCCACTGGATCCAGCGTACAACCAAGTG